>JAFXGV010000044.1 GCA_017536765.1 Bacteroidaceae bacterium | reverse complement strand
TCTCTCTTTTTCATAGTTTTGTCATGTCGAACGTATGTGAGACATCTCTGTTATCGCGTATTGTTTGAGATTCCTCGTCGTTTCACTCGCTCGGAATGACAGATTCGCAACTTGGTTGAATTTATATCGAACTCAGGTTAATATAAAAAAGACATCGGAAAGGCGTTGCCTTTCCGATGTCTTTTTTATATGCTACAAAACCAAGCAAGCCCTCGATGCGTTTATATTCTGCTTAACGAATATCATAACATTATGAGGGCTATTTTACTATTTTTTCTATTATCGTTGCCGCTCGTTGCGGTGCAAGCACAGCAGGGCGGCAACTATCTTAAAGAGCCACTACCCGACAGCTGGCAGGATGGCGAGTTGTTCGAGCAGACCACGCCCGACAACGACCTGTGGTGGCAGAATTTCGATGATGCACGACTCGACTCGCTCATCGACGTAGCCATAATGAACAACCCATCGGTGCTCATGGCCATTGAGAATATGAAAAGGGCCAAGGCTGTATGGCGACAGGCGCAAAGCAACCTGTTGCCACAAGTGGGGCTGCAGGCGGGGTGGCAACGCACAAGAGGCAGCGGCAACATTGCCGAAACAATGTACCGCGAGACATACAGCGGGTACTACAGCGGCGCGGTGTCGGTGAGCTGGCAGGCCGATGTGTTTGGCAGCGTATATATGCGTTCAAAGGCACAAAAGAAGCTGTTCCAAGCCACCGAGGAGGAGTACAGGGCTGTGATGGTGTCGTTGTGTGCCAACGTGGCTACTACCTATTTCTCAATAAAGGAGAGCATTGCGCGCCTGGCAGTGCTGCGCACCAATGTGGCTTCGCAACAGGAGATTATGAACATAGTGACATCGCGCTACAACAGCGGCCTGGCATCCAAATTAGATGTTGCACAGTCGAAATCGGTATATTACAACACCTTAGCACAGATTCCCGCAATGGAGGCAACCATAACCGCCTACCGCAATAGTATGGCGGTGCTGCTTGGCTGTTACCCACAGGATATGGGCAACTGGCCGGGCAACGACGGCACCTTGCCCTCTTACATTGATACCATTGCGCTTGGCGTTCCCGCCACCCTGCTGCTGCGCCGCCCCGACATACGCGAGGCCGAAAAGAACGTGGAAGCATACGCCGCCCTCTTGGGGGCAAGCAAGCGCGACTGGCTGCCCACGTTCTACGTGAACGGCACCATTGGCTTTGCAGCCGACAAGCCGAAGGAGCTGCCACACGCACGCAGCCTCACTTGGGAGATAGCCCCCACGATGCGCTGGACCATATTCAGCGGTGGGGAGAGGATAAATGCCACACGCGAGGCCAAGGCGGCGCTGGAGCAGAGCATTCTTTCGTTCAACAGCAAGGTGCTCACAGCTATGCAGGAGGTGGAGAGCGCTATGAGCCAATACAGCAGCTCCATTGCACAGATTGTGGCAATAAAAGAGGCTGTAAACCAGAGCAACGAAACGCTTGCGCTCTCGCTGGAGCTGTACAAGCAGGGGCTCACACAATTCCAAAATGTGCTCGATGCGCAACGCACTCTGCTCAGCTACGAGGACTATTTGGTGCAGGCGCGCGGGGCATCGCTCAAATATCTTGTGCAGCTGTACGAGGCGCTTGGCGGCGGTTGGTAATAATCATAAAAACATAGCATATGAAAAAGATAATAGTGTTGGCAGCCGTTGCAGTTTTATGCAGCTGCCACAAAAAAGCAGAACAGACAAGCAGCAGCGCCGCACTGCCCGTGGAGGTGGCGCTGCCCATTGAGCGCGAGGTGACACTCACACGCGAGTATCCGGGATATTTGGAGGCCGTTTCCACCATATCCATTGTGGGCAGGGCAAGCGGCACACTGCAAAAGCAGAGCTACACCGCGGGCGGCAGGGTGAAAAAGGGCGAAACGCTGTTTGTGATAGAGCCCACCCTGTACGAGAATGCCGTGGCGCAGGCCGAGGCTGCATTGAGCACGGCCGAGGCAGGCCTGGAATATGCCCGAAGCAACTACGAGCGTATGCAGCAGGCAATAGCGAGCGATGCCGTGAGCCAGATTGAGCTGTTGCAGGCAAAGAGCAACGTAAAAAGTTACGAGGCACAGGTGAACAACGCCCGCGCAGCATTGAGCACGGCACGTACCAACCTTGGCTACTGTTATGTGAAGGCACCTATGGATGGTGTGGTGGGCATAGAGAACTACTCCGTGGGCACATACATCCCGGGAGCGGCAAGCCCTGTGGAGCTGTGCAAGATGTACAAGGACGACAAGATGTATGCCCATTTCGACATTACCGACAACCAATGGCTCAACAAGGAGAAGCGTGCCGATGTGGTGGGCAAGGAGGAGTACGTTACATTTACACTTGGCAACGACACCTATTATCGCTGGAAGGCCAAGATGGACTACCTGTCGCCCGACATCAACCTGAGCACGGGAACGCTGCGCGTGAGGGCCGAATTAGACAACGGCAACCATTTCCTTAAACCGGGCAGCTACATAAGCGTGGTGCTGCCATACGAAAAAGTGGACAACGGCATATTGGTAAAGGATGCCTCCATAGGCACCGACCAGCTTGGCAAGTTCCTCTATGTGCTCAATGACAAGAACATAGTGGAGTACCGTAGCATAGAGGCGGGCAACCTTGTAGATGACACGCTGCGCCTGGTGAAAAGCGGGTTGAAGGCGGGCGAGCGCTATGTGACAAAGGCGCTGCTGAAGGTGCGCAACGGTATGGAGGTGACACCCGTAATGGAGGGCTCGCAACAGAAGAAACAGTAACCACAAAAAAAGAAGATTATGAATTTCTCCAAATTCTTTATAGAACGTCCCATATTTGCCACAGTGCTGTCGCTGCTGTTGCTTGTGGCGGGCGGTATATCCCTTTTTGTGCTGCCCATAGACCAATACCCGTCAATAACACCGCCCACGGTGCAGGTAAATGCCGTGTACCCGGGTGCAAATGCCGAGACCATTGCCCAAACGGTGGGAATACCCATAGAGCAACAGGTTAACGGCGTGGATGGTATGATATATATGAGCTCCACCTCATCGTCGTCGGGCACGTACAGGCTCACCGTGACGTTCGAGGTGGGAACAGACATAGATATGGCAACCGTGCTTGTGCAGAACAGAGTGAACATCGCGCTGAACTCGCTGCCCACCGAGGTTACGCAGCAGGGCGTTACGGTGCAGAAGCAATCGACCAACGTGGTGCTCTTCATCACCCTCACGGGCGACAGCACATACAACCAGCTATACCTTTCGAACTATGCCGAACTGCAGATAGTGGACCAGCTCACACGCACCCCCGGGGTGGGCTCGGTGAACATTATGGGCGCGGGCAACTACTCTATGCGCGTGTGGCTCAACCCCGAGGCTATGCGCATAAGGGGCATTTCGCCCGCCGAGGTGTACCAGGCGATATCGAAGCAGAACCTTGCAATATCGGCAGGCTATGTGGGGCAGACACTTGGTGCCGGGGCCGACAACGCCTTCCAATATACGCTTAACGTGCAAGGGCGCCTGAAGGATGCCGAGGAGTTCGCCAACATAGTGATACGCAACAACGGGGTGGATATGCTGCGCCTCAGCGACATTGCGGAGATTGAGATAGGCAGCGAAACGTATGCCTCGTCGAGCCGTTTGAAGGGGAAGCCCACCGCCGCCCTCGCTGTATATCAGTTGCCTGGTTCAAGTTCATTGGCCGTTTCGAAGGCGGTGCGCGAGAAGATGGAGGAGCTTGCCGAGGGATTCCCGCCGCAGGTGCAGTACCAGATAGCGTTAGACACCACCGACGTTATGCGCAGCTCCATCCACGAGGTGCTTTATACCTTTGTGGAGACCACGGTACTGGTGATACTTGTGATATTCCTCTTTTTACAGAACTGGCGCGCCACGCTCATCCCCTGCCTCACCATCCCCGTGTCGCTCATAGGCACGCTGGCGGTGATGGAGTTGTTGGGCTTTTCCATAAACACCTTGTCGCTGTTTGGATTGATTCTTGCCATAGCCATTGTGGTGGACGATGCCATTGTGGTGGTGGAGAATGCCACGCGTATATTGGACGAGGGTAAATTGGGTGCGCGCGATGCCACCGAAAAGGCTATGGAGGAGATTGCAGGGCCCATCATAGGTGTGGTGCTTGTGATGATGGCGGTGTTCCTGCCCACCACAATGATTAGTGGCATATCGGGGCAGTTGTACAAGCAGTTTGCGCTCACAATAGCCACCGCCACCCTGCTCAGCGGCTTCAACTCGCTCACGCTCACCCCCGCACTGTGTGCCCTGCTGTTGCGCCCTGCAAGCGAGCGTAAGGAGGGCGCCTTCTTCAGAGCATTCAACCGCGGGTACGATGCCGTGCAACGATGGTATGACAAGGTGGTGGCATTCCTGCTGCGCCGTGCGTGGGTGGCAGGCATAAGTTTTGCCGCAATGTCGCTGCTTGCACTGTATATGTTCAACATTTGGCCCACCACATTCATCCCCGACGAAGACGACGGCTATTTCATAATTGCCGTGCAGCTGCCACCTGCCGCATCGCTCAGCCGCACAGAGGCTGTGGCGGCCAAGGTTGAGGATATCGTTTCGGCCTATCCCGAGGTGAAGACCAACATAAGCATCAGTGGCTACAGCATACTCAACAACGGCCAGCAGAGCAACGCTGCAAGTGTGTTTGTGGTGCTGAAGGACTGGAGCGAGCGCAAGGAGAAGAGCCAAAAGGCGGCTGCCATAGTGGAGCGTTTCAACAAGCAGGCCTACGTGGAGATAGAGGAGGCACAGTGCTTTGCCATAGTGCCGCCCGCCATTCCGGGAATAGGTAATGTGGGTGGCTTGCAACTGCAATTGGAGGACCGCAAGGCGCTTGGGCTCACCGAACTGCAAAAGGGCGTGGATGCCATTGTGGCAAGCTATAGCAAGGCCCCTTCGGTGGAGAATATGAACAGTTCCTACGAGGCCGATGTTCCGCAGTATTTCCTGAACATCGACCGCCAGAAGGCAATATCTATGGGGCTTGATATGGGCGCAGTGCTTTCTACCCTCAGCTACTATATGGGCGCCATTTATGTGAATGACTTTGTGATGCTCGGCCGCATATGGCAGGTGAAGATGGCTGCGGGCGAGAAGAGCCAGAAGGTAATAGACAGCGTGCTGCGCCTGAGCCTTGCCAACAACAAAGGCGAGATGGTGCCATTCAGCAGTTTCATAGAGGTGGAGGACATCTTAGGCATAGACCAGCTTGGGCGCTACAATATGTACAACAGCGCGGCCATCACCTGTAACGTGGCACCGGGGTACAGTTCCAGCGAGGTGATGAGCGAGGTGGAGGCGCTTGTGAAGGCCGAGCTTGGCAACGAGTTCGGGTATGAGTGGACCGGCGTTGCCTACCAGGAGAAAACCGCAGGCAGCAGCACCACCATCATATTTATAATAGCAATATTGGTAGCCTACTTAGTGCTTGCCGCGCAGTACGAAAGCTGGGGCAGCCCTGTTGCGGCCATTACAGGCGTGCCCATTGCCCTGTTGGGCGCCATCGTGGGTTGCTGGATGTTCGATATCCCCGTGAGCGTATATACGCAGGTGGGTATTATTCTGCTCATCGCTTTGAGCGCCAAGAATGGTATTCTCATTGTGGAATTTGCGCGCGACTATCGCAGCACGGGCAACAGCATAAGGCAGAGTGCCGCCGAGGCCGGGCACGTGCGTTTGCGCCCCATCCTGATGACATCGTTTGCCTTTGTACTTGGCGTGATGCCGCTGCTCTTTGCAGGTGGCGCGGGTGCCAATGCCCGCTTGTCGTTAGGCGCCGCTGTGGTTATGGGTATGTTGCTGAATACGGTTATTGCCACGCTTTATATTCCCAACTGGTATGAGTGGGTGCAGATGCTCGAAGAAAAATTAGGCAAAAAAGCAAGGCCTGCAAATAGCAACAATGCAAATAATAAGGAAGTATAAAAACTCTAAACGGTCTCGATTTTATGCAGAATCGGGACCAATACACAGAAAAAAGGTTACGCCTAAAAAAGCGTAACCTTTTTTCTGTGTATTTAGTGTTATTTATCCAATGGAGTGAATTTAAGCTCGCAACGCGAAGACACAACACCATTCTCCTTAGTTACCTGCGCAAGATAATGGTCGGGGGCAAGCTCCTTGATACCATACGAAAGTTCCTCGGTGGCCTCGCCCTCCTGCATATAAGCCACAACAAAATCGGTGAGGTTATGGGAGTAGATATAATCGAGCGGGAAGGCATCGAGTATGTGGTCGAGCTCGCGTATGCTGTTCATATGGCCGTTGATATCAATATCGCTGTACTGCGGGCGGCGACGGAAGGCCACCTCATCGACCACGGTGCGGTTTATCGATGGCACGCGGCGTATGGCCAGAGGCTCGTCGGGCAGTATGTTTTCCACAAGGCGCAGGCCTATATCGCCGCTCAAATCCACCGATGTGCGGGTTCTCAGGTCCATAAGGGCAAATGTGGCAAGCAGCGATGCTATGGGCTTGCCCTCCTCGTCTATCACACGTATGCAACGGTCGGTGAAGCCGTGGTAGAGCGAGCGCACCCAGGTCTCTATGAAAAAGCGCTCGCGCACCATTGGAATGCGGTCTATGTGCAGGGCCAGGCGGGCAAGCACCCAACCTAATGAGGTGGTGGCACCGAAACCGCGTGCCTCGGCGTGGCGGCCGCCGCAGGTGAGCATATAGTTGGCAAGCGTACTTGGGCGCATACGCCCTATTTTATCTACAAGAAACGACTCGGCAAGGAAGGGGAAACGGTCGATTTTGGGATTATTACTATTCATTGTTTTTATTTGTTAATTGTATGAGAGTGCTACTTAAGAGCGCTGCAAAATTAACAAAACAGAGTTATAGTAGTTTAACGCAGGAACCATTTTTTGCGTTTTCACCATCAAAAGGGGCAAATCAGCCTGCATATTCACTCAACTCCAACCAGCGCATTGTCTTTTCGTCTATGAGTTCCATCACCTGCTGTATGCGGGCCGATTTTTCGAGCAAATCGGCAGTGGAGAGGGTGCCGCTGCTCATCGCCTCCTCTATTGCGGCCTTCTCCTCTTCCAGTTGGAATATTTCAGCCTCCAGCGCCTCGTACTCACGTTTCTCCTTGAAGGTGAGCTTGCGTTTTTCCTCGGTGCGGTGGCTCTGTTTTGCAGGGGCGCTCTTTGCAGCCTGCGCTGCCGCCTCCTTGGCTGCTGCGGCACGCTCCTCGTCGCGCCAGTCGCGATACTCGGTGTAGTTGCCCGGGAAATCCTTTATATCGCCCTCACCATTGAATACGAAGATATGGTCTACCACCTTATCCATAAAATAGCGGTCGTGGCTCACCACTATCACGCACCCCTTGAACTCGCTCAAATACTCCTCAAGCACCTGCAGGGTTTCTATGTCCAGGTCGTTGGTGGGCTCGTCGAGCACAAGGAAATTGGGGTTGCTCATAAGCACGGTGCACAGGTACAGGCGGCGTTTTTCGCCACCGCTGAGTTTATAAACATAGCTGTATTGCTTTTCGGGGACAAAAAGAAAATGTTGCAGAAACTGCGATGCGGTGTACATCTTGTTGCCCACGGGGATAACCTCGGCTATGTTCTTCACTACATCTATCACCTTCATCTGCTCGTTGAAGGCAAGGCCGTCCTGGCTGTAATAGCCCCATTTGACTGTTTCGCCCACCTCTATGGTGCCACTGTCCTGCGGCACCTTGCCAAGCAGCATCTTTATGAAGGTGGACTTACCCGTGCCGTTGTTGCCTACGATGCCTAACTTTTCGTAACGGGCAAACGTGTAGTAGAAATCTTTGGTTATCACCTTACCCGGGAAGGCCTTGGAGAGCGCCTTCATCACAAATATCTTGTTGCCAATGTACTGCGCCTTTACTTCGAGCGACACCTTTGAGTCGTCGCACATTGCAGCGGCCTTCTCCTCTAATTTATAGAATGCATCTATGCGGTATTTTGCCTTGTGGGCGCGTGCCTGTGGCTGGCGACGCATCCAGTCGAGCTCCTTGCGCAGCAGGTTGCGGGCGCGGGCCGTTTCGGCAGCCTTGTTCTGCAGGCGCTCCTCACGGCGCTGAAGGAAGTAGCTGTAGTTACCCTTGTAACGGTAGATGGTGTTGTCGTCTATCTCTATTATTTCGTTGCACACATTGTCGAGGAAGTAGCGGTCGTGGGTTACCATAAGCAGGCTGCCGCTAAGGCGCGACAGGTACTCCTCGAGCCACTCCACCATTGCCATATCCAGGTGGTTGGTGGGTTCGTCGAGAATCATAAGGTCGGGCTGTTCTATGAGAACGGCGGCAAGGGCGATGCGTTTCTTCTGCCCACCCGACAGTTCCTTTACGGGTTGGTTGAAACGGGTGATTTTGAGTTTGTCGAGCACCTGCTTGGCACGGTGTTCGTAGTCCCACGCATCGAGGCGGTCCATCTCCTCCATCAACGGTTGCAGGGCGGCGGTGTCGCCTGCCTGCATAGCCTGTTCGTAGCGAGCTATCAGCTGAGCCTTTTCGCTGTTGCGCTGCAAGCAGGCCTCTATGACGGTGAGGTTGCCGTCGAAATCGGGTTCCTGTTCCAGGTAGCCCACACGCAGGCCGTTACGCAGAGTTATTTTACCCTCGTCGGCAGGTTCGTCGCCCGCCACTATTTTAAGCAGCGTGCTCTTGCCCTTGCCGTTGCGGGCTATGAGCCCTATGCGCTTGCGCTCCTCCACGGTGAACGATATGCCACTGAACAGCTCCAAATCGCCAAATCTTTTCGATAATCCCTCTATTTGCAGGTCTATTGCCATAATGTAATCGGTTTCAAATGCAGTGTAAAGATAGTATAAACCATCGACACACACAATATATGGCACGCCGCCACGTTTTTATATCATAACTATACAACTATACCGAATAACTATGGAACGCGTGACACTGCTGCCGCCCACCGCATTGAGCGACGGATGGATAGATCCCAAATACCTGCCCGAGGGGAAGGACAAATATTACATACGTAACAGACAGGTGAAGGAGCCCGCAGGCGGGTGGCGCCACCTGCGCAGCGACGAGATAGAGCAGTTAGTGAAGAACAACAACACGGCATCGTCGTGGGACACGGTGTGGGTGACCGACGAGTTCAGCCCCGCAATGATAAAGGACAACAAGTTCTATGGTACGGTGCGCATAGGGCGCGTGAGCAACGGCGCGTTGCAGTTCCACGACTTGCGCCTGCCTGTGGGTATAACAAATTCCAGCATACACTCGTGCGACATAGGCGATAACTGTGCCATACACGATGTGCACTACCTGTCGCACTACATAATAGGTGCCCACTGTATGCTGTTCAACATACAGGAGATGGCGGCCACCGACCACGCCAAGTTTGGCAACGGCATAGTGAAGGATGGCGAGCCCGAGGCGGTGCGTGTGCGCATTGAGATAATGAACGAAACGGGGGCGCGCTCGGTTATTCCCTTCGACGGGATGATACCGGCCGATGCCTACCTGTGGGCTAAATATGTGGATGACACCACGTTGCAAGAGAGGCTGTGCGACATAACGCAGCGCACCGTGGACCACCACCGTGGCTATTACGGCGAGATAGGCGAGCGCTGTGTCATAAAGAACTCGTCCATAATAAAGGATGTGAAGATAGGCACCGACTGCTACATAAAGGGAGCATCGAAGCTCAAGAACATTACCATAAACTCATCGAACAGCGAGCCCACGCAGATAGGCGAGAACGTGATTCTTGTAAACGGCATTGTGGGATATGGCTGCCGCATCTTCTACTCGTGCACGGCTGTGAAGTTCATCCTTGGCAACAACTGCAATTTCAAGTATGGCGCACGCCTCATAAACTCCATTATGGGCGACAACAGCACCATTTCGTGCTGCGAGGTGCTTAACAATCTCATATTCCCCGGGCACGAACAGCACCACAACAATTCGTTCCTCATAGCATCGGTAATTATGGGGCAGAGCAATATGGCTGCGGGAGCCACCATAGGCAGCAACCACAACAGCCGCGCCAACGATGGCGAGTTAGTGGCAGGGCGTGGGTTCTGGCCCGGGCTGTGCTCGTCGGTGAAGCATTCAAGCCGCTTTGCATCGTTCACTCTGCTGGCAAAAGGCGACTACCCTGCCGAGATGAATATTCCGTTGCCGTTTGCCTTGGTAAACAACAATGTGGAGGCCGACCGCCTGGAGATTATGCCCGCCTACTGGTGGCTTTATAATATGTATGCACTTGCACGCAACACAAAGAAATACCGCTCACGCGACAAGCGCGTGACTAAGGTGCAGAACATAGAATTAGACACATTTGCCCCCGATACAATGCAGGAGGTAATGACGGCGCGCCGCCTGCTCGAGTTGTGGACAGCAAAGGCATACCTTAAAAGCGTGAACAAATCCACGGATATACCCTGTGACGAACTCGCTGAAACAGGCCGCCGTCTGCTGCAAGGTGAGCGACGCGTGGTTGACGGCCTCACCATAACGGGCGAGGATATAGAGAGAAGTCATCGCCCCGTGCATATACTGAAGGCATATGATGCCTACCACGCATACGGCGAAATGCTCATACACTATGCCGTGAACAATATATTAGAGAGCGAAACGGCGGTAGAGGAGCTTATGAAGGAGCTTGTGAACTACAAGGCGGGCAGCGGGCAGCAGTGGATGAACCTGGGTGGCCAGCTTGTGATGACTGCCGACGTAGATGCCTTGCGCAGGGATATATGCAACGGCACGCTCGATACGTGGAGCGCCATACACAACCGCTACAACGAACTGTGGAAACGCTATCCTGCCGACAAGCTGCGTCACGCAATGGAGGCGCTGTGCTGCGCATTAGGCACCGACAGGATGAACAGCACGCTGTGGCTGCAAGTGGTTGAAGAGGGCGTGCGCATAGAACGCCTGATGAACGAAAGAGTCTATTTGTCGCGCAAGAAGGACCACGACAACCCCTACCGCACATCTACCTGCAACAACGATGCCGAGGCGCTTGCGGTATTCGGCAAGGCCGAAGATAATGCTTTCGTGAAGCAGATGGCCCGGGAAACGGCGGCGAACATAACCGGAATCGAGAGGATAAAAGAGGTAATATAACAAATACGATGTGGAGTGTGCACTCCACATCGTATTTGTTATATCGACAGGCAATTATCTGCCACCGCGCGGCCTGCGGCCGTTGCGCATTAATTTCTTCTGATACTCGAGGTACTTGTTATACTGCTCCTCGGTGAGAATCTGTTTCATCTGCTCGTTGCGTATCTCCATACGCTTTTTCATAACCTCGGCACGGGCCTTGCGCTCCTCGTCGGTGGGCGGCACACGTTTGCCGTCGCGGTCGGCACGCTCCCTGCGGGCCTTCATACTATCCTGCATAGCCATTGCATCGGAGTAGTTCATAAGGAACACCGCCTGGTACTGCACGCTGTCGAGCTGCAACACCTCTTGCAGGTTTCTGGTTTGTGCCAGGGCCATAGCCTCGGGGTTCATCTGGTGGCGTCGTGCCCGGCCGTCTCTTTGTCTTTCTTGCGAGAATGCAGCAACGGCAACTATCATTGCCACTGCCAATAGAATTGTCTTTTTCATACTTTTTGTAAAAACCGTTTAATGGTTAGACTGCCCCAAGCGGAAAAAGTAAAAATGCCGATGCGTTTTTAATATTACTTAACACACACCATCCCATCTACCATACGTATTGTGCGGTCGGTGGTGCGTGCGAGTTCCTCGTCGTGCGTTACAATGAGGAATGTCTGCCCGTAACGGGCACGCAGTTCAAAGAAGAGTTTGTGCAGTTCCTCTTTGTTCTTGCTGTCGAGGCTGCCCGATGGTTCGTCGGCAAGTATAAGGGCAGGCTTGTTTATCAAAGCCCTTGCCACAGCCACGCGCTGGTTCTCGCCACCCGAAAGCTCTGCGGGTTTGTGCCCTGCACGCTCCTGCAAGCCCATAATGCCAAGCAACTCCATCGCATCCTTCTCGGCCTCACTGCGGCTGCGCCCCGCTATGAGGGCCGGGATTATTATATTTTCGAGGGCGGTGAATTCGGGCAACAGCTGGTGAAACTGAAACACGAAACCTATCTGCCTGTTGCGGAAGGTGGCGAGCTGCTTGTCGCTCATAGAGGCAAGTTCCTTGCCATTGAAACGAATACTGCCCGAGGTGGGGCGGTCGAGAGCACCAATCAGCTGCAAGAGGGTTGTTTTGCCTGCGCCGCTGGGGCCCACGATGCTTATCACCTCGCCCTTGTCTATGTGCAGGTTCACTCCACGCAACACCTGCAAGGAACCAAAACTCTTTTTTATATCTTTTATATCTATCATATCTCTTTTATTACATATTCGGCAAGGTAGCAGCCGAAGGTTGCCGTAAAGTAGCCAAGCGAGCCTATTATGGGCTTGCCGCCTGCGGGAGAGGGCTGCAGGGCATAGCTGCGCGGCTCCTCAACGCTGAATACCACGGGTAGCTTGTACTGCCCGCGATAGGGGCGCAACAGGCGACGCATATTTTTTGCAAGGGTGCAATGCTCGCTCTTCCACAAATCGCCCAGCCGTATGTCGGCAAGGTTCATCTTGGTGCCTGCACCCATACTCGATACTATTCTTATGCCACCCTGCCAACAGGCCACTATGAGGGCCGCCTTTGACGGGAGCGAGTCTATGGCATCCACCACAAAGGAGTAGCTGTGCTCGGCAAGCAGTTGCGGGATATTCTCCTCGGTGATGAACATCTTCTTCACGGTGAGCCGCACTGCAGGGTTTATAGCCCGCAAACGGGCGGCCACCACATCGCACTTCGGTTGCCCCACGGTGCAGGCCAAAGCGGGCATCTGGCGGTTTATGTTTGTGACATCAACATCGTCGGCATCAATGAGGGTGAAGGCCCCCACACCGGCGCGGCACAGCATCTCGGCAGCCCAGGAACCCACACCGCCAAGCCCCACCACAAGAAGGTGGGCACACTTGAGACGCTGCTGCCTTTCGGCACCAAGCAAGAGTTCTCCGCGTTGTAACCAATCTTTTTCCATATCAAGTTACGAAAGTACAAAAATATAATCATAAAGATGGAATTTTGCCTGCAAAAAGGGGGTGAAAGGGAGCAAAAAGAGGGTGCAACTCATTATTTTCGTGGCATCTTAAAGAATTTTGCAAATTATATTAGTATCTTTGCAGATAATTAAATTAAGTAAATATTTATAACATATAAGACAAGATGAAAATTGCTATTGTAGGCGTGAGCGGTGCTGTGGGACAGGAGTTCTTGCGCGTGCTCGATGAGAGAAATTTCCCATTCGACGAGTTGGAGCTCTTTGGCTCGGCTCGCAGTGCAGGAAAAGTATATAATTTCAAAGGGGTGGACTACACCGTTAAGGAACTGAAACACAACGACGATTTCAAAGGCATCGATTATGCATTTGTATCGGCAGGTGGTGGCGTTTCAAAGGAGTATGCCGACACCATAACAAAACACGGCTGCGTGATGATTGACAACTCCAGCGCATTCCGTATGGACGAGGATGTACCTCTCGTGGTGCCCGAGGTGAACCCCACCGATGCATATAACCGCCCCCGCGGAATCATTGCCAACCCCAACTGCACCACCATTCAGATGGTTGTGGCGCTGAAGGCCGTTGAAGGACTTTCGCACATAAAGCGCGTTCACTCATCTACCTACCAGGCTGCAAGCGGCGCAGGCGCAGCTGCTATGGCCGAGCTTTACGAGCAGTACCGCCAGGTGCTTGCAGGCGAGGAGCCCACTGTGGAGAAATTTGCCTACCAGCTGGCGTTCAACGTAATTCCCCAGATTGACGTGTTCACCGACAACGGCTACACCAAAGAGGAGATGAAGATGTACAACGAGACACGCAAGATTATGCACAGCGACATTCAGGTGAGTGCACAGTGCGTGCGCGTGCCCGCGTTGCGTTCACACTCGCAGACTCTGTGGATAGAGACCGAGGAGCCCCTCACCGTGGAGCAGGTGCAGAAGGCTGTTGCCGAGGGCCAGGGCTTAGTGCTTATGGACAACCCCGAGAAGAAGGAGTATCCTATGCCCCTGTTCCTTGCAGGCAGCGATCCCGTGTATGCAGGCCGCATACGCAAGGACCTCACCAACCCCAACGGCATAATTATGTGGATTGTGGGCGACCAGATAAAGAAAGGCGCCGCGCTCAATGCCGTGCAGATTGCCGAGTTCCTCATTAACAACCCGCAGAAGTAATTTAACTGATTACATATAGCATTAAGGGAGCACTGTGGTGCTCCCTTAATGCTATTGACTGCACATAACACATTACAACAACCCGTTTACCTGTATGATTGTTTCCAACGAAAAACTGTCGCGAAGAGCATATATCGTTGCGGTTCTGCTCATAGCGCTCGCTCTCCTGGCCGGGTACATTCCTCAATTGGCACCCGTAGCCCATATTGCAACCCCGCCGTCGGTGTTGCTCGCAGGCCTGTTATATGCACTTGTTTTTGGCTGCCCATACAAGAAATTCAATAAAAAAGCATCTAAAATGCTGTTGCAATACTCCATTGTGGGGCTTGGATTTGGAATGAACCTGCAAGCATCGTTGGCATCGGGCAGCGATGGTATGATATTCACAATAGTTTCGGTGTTCGGCACGCTTGCAATAGGTTGGTTCATAGGTCGCAAATTGCTGGGCATAGACCGCAACACATCGTACCTCATAAGCTCGGGAACAGCTATTTGCGGCGGAAGCGCCATAGCCGCCGTGGCTCCCATACTCAAAGCCAAGGATAGTGAAATATCCGTGGCGCTTGGAACGGTTTTTATACTAAATGCCGTGGCGCTGTTCATATTCCCTATGATTGGGCACGCTCTTGGAATGAACGACCAACAATTTGGCTTGTGGGCTGCTATTGCCATACACGACACAAGCTCTGTTGTGGGGGCAGGGGCGGCATACAGCGAGGCTGCACTCGAGATAGCCACAACCGTAAAACTCACCCGCGCTTTGTGGATTATTCCTGTGGCGCTCTTTTCGGCAGTCATCTTCAAGAGCAAAGAGCAAAAGATAAATATCCCATGGTTCATATTGCTGTTTGTGGCGGCTATGGTTATAAACACATATGCCCTTGACGGCTATCCGGGCGTTGGTTCTGCCATAAACGGTATTGCCCGCAAGGGATTGACACTGACGATGTTTTTCATAGGCGCATCACTTTCTATGGATGTGATAAAGAGCGTGGGCATAAAGGCATTTATGCAGGGTGTTATATTGTGGTTGATAATAAGTGCTGTTACTTTGGGTTATATATTCTTCGCCATTTAACAAAAACAGGTTGCATCGCACTGATGCAACCTGTTTTTGTATTATAAGTGACTTTCTTACTCCGACGTGCGGTATTTGCCCTCCTCCTTATCCTCGAGCATACTCAAATAGGACTGGTAGCGGCTGGGGGCTATCTTGCCTTCGTTAAGGGCGGCAAGCACGGCGCAGCCGGGCTCGTGGGTGTGGGTGCAGTTGCCATATTTGCAACCGCCCGACAGGGCAAAGAACTCCACGAAGTAGTGAGGAATCTCCTTGGCCTCCATTGCGTATGAGCCAAAGCCCTTTACTCCCGGGGTATCCACAATGTAGCTGCCGGGCATAAATTCGAACATCTCGCTGTATGTGGTGGTGTGCATACCGGTGTCGTGTATCTTGGAAATCTCGCCCACCTTGGCCGCTAACTGCGGTGCCACGGCATTTACAAGGCTCGACTTGCCCACACCCGAATTACCGGCAAGCAACGACACTTTGCCACGCATAGCCTCCTTGAGGGCATCTATCCCCTCGCCCGTTTCGGCACTTGTCACGAGGCAACGGTAGCCTATGCTTTCGTATAGCGCCACGAGGTATTGCATTTCGGCAGCCTCGTCGGGGGTGTAGATGTCGGCCTTGTTAAAGACCAGCACCACGGGAACGCGGTAGGCCTCGGCCGATGCTAAGAAACGGTCGATGAAGGTGGTGGAGGTGGCAGGGTGGCTTATGGTGACAACCAGAAAGCAGAGGTCGAGGTTGGCGGCCAGTATGTGCGACTGCTTGGAGAGGTTCGATGCCTTGCGCACAATATAATTCTTGCGCTCCATTATATCCACAATGTAGGCCGTACCGTCGGCACGCACATCGAACTCCACAACATCGCCCACTGCCACGGGGTTGGTACTTTTAATTCCCTTGAGGCGAAAATTGCCCTTCACCCTGCAATCGACCACTGCGCCATCGGTGGCGCGCACAGCATATACGCTGCCCGAACTTTTAATAACTACACCCTGCACTGCAAGCCTCTTTTATACGGTAAGTATCTCCTTCTCCTTGGCGGCAAAAATCTCCTCGGCTCTCTTTATGTACTTGTCGTGAATCTTCTGCAGCTTCTCCTCGCCGTCTTTTGCCATATCCTCTGGGGTACCGTCTTTAACAGATTTCTTCATTGTGTCGATACCGTCGCGACGTGCGTTACGAATACTTATTTTAGCTGTCTCTAATTCGTGAGAGCACTGCTTCACAAGGTCTTTGCGGCGCTCACCTGTGAGGGGAGGAATGGCTATGATGATAACCTCGCCGTTGTTGGTGGGCATAATTCCCACGGGAGAGTCTATGATGGCCTTCTCAATGGGGGCAATCATATTTTTGTCCCAGGGCTTGATGGCGATGGTACGCAGGTCGGGGGTGGTAACGGTAGCCACGTTGTTGAGAGGCATTTCGGAACCATATGAGCTCACGCGCACGCAGTCGAGAATGTGCACATTGGCTTTTCCCGCGCGAATATGTGAATACTCCTCTTCGAGGTGCATAATGGTCATCTCCATCATCTCCTCTATTTCACTTAAACAAGCTTTAACGTCTAACATAGGTTTCTATTTTTTAATTAGTAATTTCTTGTAACTACCCTGCAAAAATAAGGGATTATGCACGAAGATAATGCAATTTTGTGAATTTTAATTACGGGAGGCTGTTTAATTTTTTATGCACGCCTTTTATAAGGGGAAAAGTGTTGTTTTTTTTTGGAGCGACGCTATTGGCGGGTACTTTATTTTCGCACCTCGCCAAATGATATTATTTTTGCTATATTACAAGTGAAAAGCATAAATTAATATTCATTGTGAAAAGAGCGGCAACCAAGCGGCACGAGGCTATGTTTTAATATAAAAAGGAGGTAATATTATGGCAGGCAAGAGAGGACAACACCATTTGATAAAGATTTTTGGCGGCAACCTGTGGCAGGCGCAGCTTGTGCAGGGGCTTTTGGAGGCAAACAACATACCTTGTATATTAAGGAACGAAACGATGTCGGCAGTGACATCGCCCTATGCCACGCTTGGCGGCGAGGTGTGGGTGCTCATAGATGCCAGGGACCGCGAAATGGCCGAGGGCATACTGAAGAAGGAGTGCGTGTCGTCGGCACCATACAACTGACACAAATAAAAAATGCCACCTTGCAAGGTGGCATTTTTTATTTCAAAGTCATTCTGACTATGCTTACGCTTTAATCTCTTTGATACGAGCCTTCTTACCTGTAAGAGCACGCAGATAATAAAGTTTAGCACGACGAACACGACCATACTTGTTAACAGTGATGCTGTCGATAGCAGGTGAGTTCAAAGGGAAGATACGCTCAACACCAACGGTACCCGACATTTTACGTACTGTAAAACGTTTCTCAGCACCCTGACCACAGATCTTGATTACTACACCGCGGTACAACTGGATACGCTCTTTTGTTCCCTCAATGATTTTGTATGCTACTGTGATTGTGTCACCGGGGTGGAAGTTAAGCTCGCGCTTTACATCAGTAGCAAATGCTTCTTTAGCAATTTTAATTAAATCCATTACTTTGAATTGTTAAATTGTTCAATCATTCCAACGCAACATACCAAGTTACTCTTCCTTGGCAGCGATTACGCCGAAAGCGACTGCAAAGATAGAGCAAAATCCCGAGCCTGCAAAATTATCCTCCTATTTTTAAGGACACTTTTGCACGCAACCGCTTATTTTCGCCCTGCTTTTTTGCTTTTCTTGAGGCAAAACAGTACATTTGAATGCCAAACAGA
Source organism: Bacteroidaceae bacterium (assembly GCA_017536765.1). Classification (GTDB taxonomy): domain Bacteria; phylum Bacteroidota; class Bacteroidia; order Bacteroidales; family Bacteroidaceae; genus HGM04593. Next base: position 7,408 of record JAFXGV010000044.1, on the reverse strand, counting down.
AGAATGAATTATGAATTACAAAGCTATTGCAATGATACTCACGGCACTTGCCGTGATGCAGGCGTGCGGCGAGAAGAAACGCCTCACATCCATTGAGGCAGGCAACATAGCCGTCACGCACATTGAGAGGAACGACGGTGCCGCCGCAGTGCGTGCCATTCTGGAAAAGAGCCGCGCGGCAGTGGATAGCATAAAAGCGCCCGTGATAGGCACGGCAGCCGTGGAGTTAGCGGTATATCCGCCCGAAAGCCCGCTGATGAACTTTGCCGCCGATGCGTTGCGCCTGACGGCACAGCAGCACAGCGACACACCCATAGACATAGCCATAACCAACAAAGGCGGGCTGCGCAGCACATTGGCACAGGGCACAATAACATTCGGCGACATATACAATGTATTCCCATTTGAAAATACGTTGGCCCTGCTCACCCTCAATGGCAGTGAACTCCTGCAACTGTTCGCCGAGATTGCCAAAGTGAAAGGCGAGGCCATAAGCGGAGCAAGGCTCACCATAAGCGCCACGGGCGAGTTGCTCACAGCCACCGTTGGCGGTAAGCCCGTGGTGGCCGAGAGGGAGTACCGCATTGCCACATCGGACTACCTGTCGCAGGGCAACGACAAACTCTACACCCTTGCCAAAGGGCGCAATAAAGTAATAAAAAGCAACATCACCATACGCGACCTTATGATACAGCACATAGCCCATCTGCACAGCCAAGGCAAGGCGGTGACTGCAACCATCGACGGGCGCATAACAGTGAAATAAAACACCACAGCTATGAGAAAGTTATTCATCGCCATACTGCTGTTTGCAGCCACCGCCATTGAGGCGCAAGAGAAAATAACCATACTGCACACCAACGACACGCACAGCTGCATAGAGCCGGAAAAGAACGGAGGTGCAGGCGTGCTTAACCGCGCCCTGCTCATAGAGGCCATAAAAGACTCGGTGGGGGCGGAGAATGTGCTGCTGTTTGACTGCGGCGACTTTTCGCAGGGCTCGCTCTACTACAACACATTCAAAGGGAGTGTGGAGATAGAGATAATGAACGCAATGGGCTACGATGCCGGTGCATTGGGCAACCACGAGTTCGATTTCGGTATGGAGAACCTTGCGCGCCTTGCAAAAATGGCACACTACCCCATACTATGTGCCAACTACGACTTTACAGGCACTCCCTGCGAAGGGCTCATACATCCTACCGCCATAATAGAGCGCAAGGGGGTGAAGATAGGGCTTTTCGGTCTCTCGCCCAACCCTATGGGGCTCATTTCAAAAGATTACTATGCCGGCATAAAGTATCTGCCGCCCATTGAAACAGCCAACAAATGTGCACAGGAGCTGCGCCGGCAGGGGTGCGATGTGGTAATATGCCTTTCGCATTTAGGATACCGTATGCCCAACGAAACGTGTGACGACGAACGCCTTGCGGCAGCCACCGCGGGAATAGATTTAATACTCGGCGGTCACTCGCACACCTATTTCAAAGAGCCCGCCAAGCTTGTAAACGCCGAGGGCAAGGAGGTGATTATGCAGCAGATGAACAAGAACGGCCGATACTTAGGAGTGGTCACCCTCACATTTGAATAAATTAACAAACTTATTAAAAATTCACAATAAAACGCATTTATAACGTTTATTGTATATCTTTGCGGCAAACCTATTGAACCAAACTTATAACATAATAAAGAAATGAAAAAGATTGCAATTTTTGCATTTGGCGCACTTGCGCTCACAGCCTGCAACAGCGGCTACAACATTAACGGAACAACCGGCAGTGCTCACGAAGGCCAAACAGCCTATCTGGTAAATGTAAACACTAACGAACCGGTGGATTCCTGCATAGTAAAGGACAGCGCATTTGTATTCAAAGGCGAGCTTGCAGAACCCGAGGTTTTGAGAGTGCAGATTGAGCGCACAAGCGGTTCGGTGCTTGTGGAGCCCGACAGCCGCATAACAATAGACCTTACAACACGCCCTGCCGTTGTGAGCGACAATGGCGGTTTGAACGATAAATCTGCCGAGTTCAACAAAGTCGTGAACGAGAAGGGCGCAGCTTTGGAAACAGCATATAGAGAGAACATAGCAAAAGTGCAGAAAGGCGAAATGACCGTAGAGGACTTTGAGGCATTCCGCAAGGGTATTGTAGAGGACCTCAATGGTGCATATAAAGAGGGTATTGTTTCGAACAAGGATAATATTCTTGGTGCATATCTGCTTGCAATGTACTCAAAAGCGCTTTATCAGGATTTGGCATCGCTCGACTCTGTTATGCAGATGGTAAAATATTCGGGCAAGATGTCTGCCATTGAAAAATACCACGCCAACCTGGAGAAGAAGGAGGCTACAAAGGCCGGCAAGATGTTCGTGGACTTCAAAGGCCAGAACATCGACGGCGAAGCCTGCTCATTGTCGGACTATGTGGGCAAGGGCAAGTATGTGGTTGCCGACTTCTGGGCAAGCTGGTGCGGCCCCTGCCGTGGCGAGATTCCCAACCTCAAGGCCATAAGCAAGGAGTATGACAGCGACAAACTCATTGTGCTTGGTATCAACGTATGGGATAGCGAGCAGAAATTCAAAGAGGCTCTTGTGAACGAGGATATTGCCTATCCGCAGATTTATGTGCCTCAAGACGGTGACAATGCCACCGAACTTTACGGTATTCAGGGTATTCCCCAGATTATGTTGTTCGGCCCCGACGGCACCATCATCAAGCGCGACCTTCGCGGTGCTGCCATCAAGACAGCCATAGAGGAGGCTATGAGTAAGTAATACAGGTATCACATATAATAACGACATCGGGGCACCTTGCGGTGCCCCGATGTCGTTATTTATATTTACCTTAATTTAATCCTTCTCTCCAAAGCAGAGGTCGCCGGCATCGCCCAATCCCGGTACTATATAATAATGGTTGTTGAGTACGGGGTCTATGGCGGCGCAATAGAGAATAGTATCTTCGGGGAAATTCTCTTTTACAAAATCGACAGCCTCCCGGCTGGCGATAACTGAGGCTAAAATCAACTTGGCAGGGGCGCCCTTTGTGAGCAGGGCCTGGTATGCAAGCAGCGCGCTGCAACCCGTGGCAAGCATTGTGTCCACAAGCAACACCGTCTTGCCTTCGAGGCGAGGCGATGCAAGATACTCCACTTCCACATCAAAGTGGGTTTCGTCGGTATATTTGCGATAGGCCGACACAAAGGCATTTTCGGCACTGTCGAAATAGTTGTGGAAGCCTGTGTGCAACGGCAGGCCTGCACGCAGAATGGTGGAAAGCACCACCTTGTCGGCGGGCACGTTGTGCACCGCCTCGCCCAATTGTGTGGGCACGGTTTCGGCTGCGTAGGTAAGCTCTTTGCTTATTTCGTATGCCATAATCTCGCCAATGCGCTCTATATTGCGGCGGAAGCGCAACTGGTCTTTCTGTATCTCCACGTCGCGTATCTCGGTGAGGAAGCGGTTGAGGATGGTGTCTTGTTTTGATAGATCTACTATTTTCATACTATATGTATAATTGTTATTTCAGGCATTACAAGAAACGGCCACGCAGGCCGCCCTCTCTTTTCTGCCGCTAATATACATTTTTTATTCCAAAAATAGATATTTTAAGAAATTAAACCACCTACTACTATAAAATAAGGAGAAAAAGTGGATTTTTTACAGTAAAAACCCACAAAAAGCAAAATGTCAAAAATTAAACCTTTTTACAAGACAAATGCGACAAAAAGCACCCTTTTTGCAAAGAAACAAAGAAGAAAAACAGCAAAATGCAAGTACAAGTTGACAATGGAAATGACCAAAAAAAGTCCAAAAACACGGCCGTTGGAGCTTTTTTGCAGTAATTAAAGAAATTTTTCTTTAATTGTTTTGAGAGTTTAAGCAAAAAGATATATATTTGCACTTGGAGAACTTTGGCATCTTTGAGCAAAATGTTAAAATTTTCACAAAGCAGCCACCTCCAAACGGTAAATATTTTTTTGATTATTAACAAATAATTTATTTTTTCAAATTATGGCAACAATAGATCTTACCAAGTATGGTATTACCGGTGCTACCGAGGTTATCTACAACCCCTCTTACGAGCAGCTTTTTGCCGAGGAGACAAAGCCCGGTCTCGAAGGTTATGAGGTTGGCCAGGTTACAGAGCTTGGCGCAGTAAATGTAATGACAGGTGTTTACACCGGCCGTTCTCCCAAGGACAAGTTCATCGTTAAGGATGCTACATCGGAGAACACTGTATGGTGGACATCAGAGGAGTACAAGAACGACAACAAGCCCGTTACAACAGAGGCTTGGAACGTACTCAAGGAGATTGCTACAAAGGAGCTTTCTAACAAAAGACTCTTTGTTATAGATGCTTTCTGCGGCGCTAACCCCACAACACGTTTGAAAGTACGTTTCATTATGGAGGTAGCTTGGCAGGCACACTTCGTAACAAATATGTTCATCCGCCCCACAGCCGAGGAGCTTGCAGCATTCGGTGAGCCCGATTTCATCGTTTACAACGCTTCAAAGGCAGCTGTTGAGAACTACAAAGAGCTCGGTTTGAACTCAGAGACAGCAGTAGTGTTCAACCTCACATCACGTGAGCAGATTATCCTCAACACCTGGTATGGCGGTGAGATGAAGAAGGGTATGTTCTCTATGATGAACTACTACCTCCCCTTGCAGGGTATCGCTTCAATGCACTGCTCGGCCAACACCAACGAGAAGGGCGAGACAGCTATCTTCTTCGGCCTTTCGGGTACAGGAAAGACTACCCTTTCTACCGATCCCAAGCGTATGCTTATCGGTGACGACGAGCACGGCTGGGACGATGAGTCGGTGTTCAACTTCGAGGGCGGTTGCTACGCAAAGGTTATCAACCTCGACAAGGAGAGCGAGCCCGATATTTTCAACGCCATCAAGCGCGATGCACTTTTGGAGAACGTAACAGTTGATGCCAACGGCAAGATTAACTTCGCCGACAAGAGCGTGACAGAGAACACTCGCGTTTCTTACCCCATCAACCACATCAACAACATCAAGCCCGGTTCAATGGCAGCTCCTGCCAAGAAGGTAATCTTCTTGTCGGCCGACGCATTTGGTGTATTGCCTCCCGTGTCTATCCTCTCACCCGAGCAGACACAGTACTACTTCCTCAGCGGCTTCACCGCTAAGCTTGCAGGTACAGAGCGCGGTATCACAGAGCCCACTCCCACATTCTCTGCTTGCTTCGGCGCTGCATTCCTTAGCTTGCACCCCACAAAGTATGGTGAGGAGCTCGTTAAGAAGATGGAGAAGAACGGTGCAAAGGCATACTTGGTGAACACTGGTTGGAACGGTACAGGTAAGCGTATCTCTATCAAGGATACACGCGGCATCATCGACGCTATCCTCGACGGTTCTATCGACAGCGCACCCACAAAGACAATTCCTCACTTCGACTTTGTTGTACCCACAGAGTTGCCCGGTGTTGATCCCGCTATCTTGGATCCCCGCGACACTTATGCAGACGCTGCACAGTGGGAGGAGAAGGCTATTGACTTGGCAGGTCGCTTCATCAAGAACTTCACCAAGTACACAGGGAACGAGGCCGGTAAGGCTCTTGTTGCTGCAGGTCCCAAACTCTAATATTGAGAATTTAGGTTTACATATCGGTTGGTGGCAGATTCTTCTGCCACCAACTTTTTTTTGCTGATATGAGTGGTGCGCCTTGCCGATTCTATTGTGATAGACAAATGTAAAAGCTGTTAAACTTTCACAGGTGCAGCAACAAAAAAAAGAGCCGGACACATTTTGTATTACCCCACGTTTACACTAACTTAGGCAACAAATTGCAAAAACAAAGACACCACCGTGAACGAAGAGACGAAACAATTTATAGCCGAGCACCGCACAAGCGATACACGCACACTTGCGCTGCAAGCCGCCCGCTACCCTGCCGTGGATATGCGCCGCGCAATAACACAGATAGAGGGGTGCCAGCTTGCGCAGAACAAACTGCCGCAGTGGGCAGCCACCGAAGGGCTACTCTACCCGCCACGCATATCAATGGAGCAGTGCTCCTCCGAGGCCACGGCGCTCTACAAGGCATCGCTTGCAAGCGGCACGCGCCTTGCCGACCTCACAGGCGGTTTCGGCATAGATTGCAGCTATATGGCACGCGACTTTGAGCACGCCACATACATAGAGCGCAGCGCCCTGCTCTGCGACATAGCCCGTGAGAACTTCAAGCTGTTAGGGCTGCACCACATAGATATAATAAACGGCAACAGCGAGGAGGTGCTCGCCACCCTGCCCCCGCAGGATTGGATATTTGCCGACCCTGCCCGCCGCGACGGCGCAGGGCAAAAGGTGGTAGCCCTTGCCGACTGCGAGCCCGATATAACTGCCATTGAAGAGGAGATTATGACAAAGAGCAAGAGAGCAATGATAAAGTGTTCCCCTATGCTCGACATCACTGCAGCCTGCCGCCAACTGAAAAACATTGCCGAGATACATATTGTAGCCGTGAACAACGAGTGCAAGGAGTTGCTCTTCATACTGCAACCGGGTGGAGCAACCGAGATTACCACACACTGCATAAACATCACAAGCAACGGCACCGAGCGATTCACCTTCGCCGCAAGCGACGAGCAAAAAGCAACAGCAAACTACACGGCACAGGTGAGCACATACCTTTACGAGCCCAATGCCGCCATACAAAAAGGTGCGTGCCACAAGGCACTTGCCGCAGCAACCGGCACAAGCAAGCTGCACCCCAACAGCCACCTATACACCGCCGACACCCTCATAGAGCAGTTCCCCGGGCGCAGATTCAAGGTGGTGGAGGTTATGGGCTTCACCAAGAGCGATATAAAAAAGGTGACACAAATGGGAAAAGCCAACATCACCGTGCGCAATTTCCCCGAGAGCGTACAGCAGCTACGCAAACGGCTGAAGCTGAGCGACGGCGGCGACAACTACCTGTTCGCCACCACCCTTGCCGACGAGCGCAAGGTGCTTATAGTGTGCCATAAGGCATAGGTGCATACATTGAGTACTTTTATATCTTTTTATTGCTGAATAGGTGTTATAAAGGATATATTTGCAAACAGAAAATAGAAATCTTCAATATGAAAAGAAACATTTTATTACTTGCCCTATTACTTGCATTTATAGGTATAAATGCACAAGAAACGGAGAAGTTTTCACCATTTGTGGGCAGATGGAGATGGAGTGAGAATATCGATAGCGTTCAATATTTTTGCCTTAATATCGGAGAGAGAAACGACTCTATTCTAATAATGAACTGCACCCCAAAAGTTAGACATAAAACTTTTGGGGTGTATTATGTATAGACATCATAACTTTGAAGAACGATTAAAAGTTGTCAGTCGTTTACAGTCTGGAGAACCTCTTAGATCTTTGTGCAAAGAGCTGAAAATG
>JAFXGV010000043.1 GCA_017536765.1 Bacteroidaceae bacterium | reverse complement strand
CGTCGCTACGCTCTGTCGAAATGACAAAACTTGTTTTGTCATCGGCAAAGCGAGCCAATGACAAAGATTAAATTAACAAAAACAAACATAAATAGTTATGAAAAAGAGATATTCAGAGCCCACAGTGGCAGAGCAGGAGATAGTAACAACAAATTTCATTGCAAGCTCGGTTGATATTACCGTAGGCGAGGACCAAGAGACAGGCAGCGCCGATGCCGGCAAGCAGCGTGGCAACTGGGGCAACCTTTGGAAAAAATAAGATGTATATTTTTTTCATTCAATCCCGCGTGGTGCTGTATGTGCCACGCGGGATTTGTTTTTTGCCGCAGCAGCAACATACAAGAAGTAAAAAAGTCTCGGCACTGCCGAGACTTTTTTACTTCTTGTTTACTTCTTGCCTAACCTTTCGTTCATACGATCGGCGTAACTCCTTCATTTACCCTCAACAGGCAAGATAAGAGCAAGGATTGCATAAACCACTGCACCAAGTACAATTCCGGTGAAGAATGTAACAACTGCATAAAGAATGCGAACCAACTTTGCATCGAGGCCGAACTCCTTTGCAAGACCTGCACATACACCCGAAATCACCTTGTCGTTAGAACGATACAACTTTCCCATAGTAATTATATTTTATTTGTTTATAACCTATAATGCGGGTACCCCGCAAAAAAACTTGCGCAAAAGTACAAATAATGGCTTTTATTGTGTGTTAAAAAATGTAATTTTCCACATTATTTTGGTAAATCTTCAAAAAAAGAGCGCAAATTCGGGCTAAATAGTATATTTTTGTAACGAGTTTGGGAGAGGTATGTCTTCTTCAAACGAAAAAGAGTAAAAAAATAATGAATATAGTAACCCACAAAGAATGCCCGCTTTGCAAGAGCAAGGCCATAGAGAAACGTTTCTCCTGCAAGGACCACTTTGCCACAGGGGAGTTTTTCGACATTTTCCACTGCAAAGAGTGTGGGTTTGTATTCACACAAAACATACCCGATGAAAAGGACATTGCACCATACTACAGTTCTTCGGAGTATATATCGCACAGCAACACAAACAAGGGGCTTGTAAACAAGATATACCACATTGTGCGCAGCATAATGCTGCGCCGCAAGGTGTCGCTCATAAAGCGGCTTACCCTATTACAGAACGGCCGCATTGTGGACTACGGTGCCGGCATAGGCTATTTTGCCCGCGCAATGCAGAGGCAGGGGTGGAACGTAACCGCCATAGAAAAGAGCCCGCAGGCACGCGAATATGCCAAGAAGGAGCTTGGGATAGATATGCTGCCCCAGGAGGCATTGAAGAATATTGAGAGCAGTTCGGTGGATGTGATAACGCTGTGGCACGTAATGGAGCACATACAGCAGATTGATGCCTTTTGGGAGGAGATGAAGCGCATTTTGGAGGATACCGGCATTGCCGTGATAGCCGTGCCCAACTGCACATCGTACGATGCCGACAACTATGGCGAGCATTGGGCGGCATACGACACGCCGCGCCACCTGTGGCATTTTTCACCAAGCACCATTATGAGGCTGGGCGAGAAGCACGGTTTTATATTGGAGAGGCAATACCCTATGATGTTCGACGGCTTCTACATATCGATGCTCAGCGAGCGGTACAAAGGAAAGCGCTTACAGTTGCTACGCGGCTTTTGGAACGGATTTTTGGGATTCTGTGCCACATTCAACGGGTGCGGCGCAAGCAGTTCTATAATATATGTATTCAGGAAAAGAAGATGAGCAAAAGGAAATCTATGTTTAAGGTGCAGACGATAAGCGTATATATAAGCACCACGCTTGTACTGCTGTTATTGGGAGTTATGGGGTTGCTCTTTGTAACCGCCGACTCGCTTGCAAAACACGTGCGCCACAACCTCGCCCTCACGGTGGTGATGAAAGGCGACGTGAGCGAGGCCGATATTCTAAAATTCAAAAAAATCATAGACAAGAAAGAGTATGTGCTTGCAAGCAAATACATATCGCAAGAGGAGGTATTGCAGCAGCAGATAAAGGAGTTGGGCACCAACCCCGTGGAGTTCCTTGGCTACAACCCGTATGATTCCTCCATAGAGATTTCGCTGAAGGACGATTTTGCCAACAGCGGCAACATTGCGCAAATAGAAAAGGAGCTGATGAAGCACAAGGAGGTGGGCAGCATCATCTACCAGCGCGAGCTCATAGACTCTATTAACAGCAACATACGCAAGATAAGCGCGGTGCTGTTTGTGTTCCTTGTGATGCTCACAATAATATCGTGGTCGCTCATTGGCAACCTTGTGCGCCTGTCGATATATTCGAAAAGGTTCCTTATGCACACGATGAAGCTTGTGGGTGCCACCTGGGGGTTCATACGCCGCCCCTTCATACTGCACAATATGAAGATAGGCCTGCTCGCGGGCATTTTTGCAAACATACTGCTGGCAGGCGGGCTCTACATTGCGTGGAAGCACGAACCGGCCATAGCCTCCATTCTGCCACTCACGCACCTTGCAGCCGTGGCCGTGGGAATAACCCTTTTCGGCGTGAGCATATGCGTGTTGTGTGCCTACCTGTCGGTAAACAGTTTCCTGCGTATGCGCAGCAACGACCTCTATTTCCTCTAAAAAACTTTATAATACAATGGATAAAAGAAAATTTGCTTTCGAAAAGACCAACTACATACTGCTGCTTGCAGGTGTGCTCATCATAATCGCGGGGTTCATTCTTATGTGCGGCCCATCGACCACTATGGCACATTTTGAGCCCGACATATTCAGCGTAAGAAGGATAAAGGTGGCACCCACGGTGTGCTTCTTCGGATTCCTGTTTGTGATATACTCCATTGTTTACAGGAGCAAGGAAGGTAAAAAAGATAATGAATAACAAACTTTAAATATTACACAATGACAACGTTTGAAACCATAATCATTGCCATAGTAGAGGGCCTCACCGAGTTCCTGCCCGTATCATCTACAGGCCATATGATAATTACGCAGAACATTTTAGGCGTGGAGAGCACCGAGTTTGTAAAGGCATTCACATTCATCATACAGTTTGGAGCCATTCTGTCGGTGGTGGTGCTCTATTGGAAACGCTTTTTCAAACTGAACCACACCCCCGCACCCGAAGGAGCCGGCGCACTTAAAAAATTCCTTCACAAGTACGATTTCTATTGGAAACTATTTGTGGCATTCATACCCGCCGCAGTGCTGGGCCTGCTGCTCAACGACTTTATAGACGAGATGCTTGAGAGCGTGACCGTGGTGGCTGTAACACTTATCATTGGCGGTGTGTTTATGCTCTTTTGCGACAAGATTTTCAACAAAGGAAACGAGGCTACCGAGCTCACCGAGAAGCGCGCCTTCTGGATTGGTATGTTCCAGTGCATATCTATGATACCCGGTGTGTCGCGTTCTATGGCAACCATAGTGGGTGGTATGGCACAAAAGCTCACACGCAAGGCAGCGGCCGAGTTCTCGTTCTTCCTTGCCGTGCCCACAATGTTTGCAGCCACCGTATTCAAGATGCTAAAGATATTTATGGAGCCAGACGGCGTGGCCATCATCAAGGAGAACATAGGCACGCTGCTCATTGGAAATGCCGTGGCATTCGCAGTGGCACTGCTGGCCATTAAGTTCTTCATCAGCTTTGTTACAAAGTATGGATTTAAGGCGTTTGGCTGGTACAGAATAGTTGTAGGCGGCATAATCCTTGCGATGATGCTTGCCGGTTACGATTTAACCGTTGCGTAATGGATTTTGTAGCGGGAGAGGTGCTTGCAATATACAAGCCATACACTTGGACATCTTTTCAGATAGTGAACAAGGTGCGCTACCACCTGAGCCGCAAGTTCGGTGTAAAAAGATTCAAGGTGGGGCACGCCGGTACATTGGACCCCCTTGCAACCGGTGTGTTGCTCGTGTGCACAGGAAAGGCCACCAAGCGCATCGAGGAGTTGCAAAACCACACCAAGGAGTATGTAGCCGAAATTATGTTAGGGGCCACCACCCCGTCGTTCGATATGGAACACCCCGTGAACGCCACATACCCCACGGAGCACATTACCGAGGAGCTTGTGAAGTATACACTGCAAAAGTTCGTGGGCTGCATAGCACAACGCCCGCCCCTCTTTTCGGCCTGCAAGGTAGATGGCAAGCGAGCCTACGACCTCGCACGCAAGGGCAGCGACTTGGAGCTGGCACCCAAGCAGGTGCAGATAGACGAGATTGAACTTATAGATTGCCGATTGCCGCAGATAAAGATACGCTGCGTGTGTGGCAAAGGCACATACATACGCTCGCTTGCGCGCGACATTGGCGAAGCGCTTGGTAGCGGAGCATATTTAACAGAATTAACCCGTACCAGAGTGGGGGAACACCGCATAGAGGATTGCATAAACCCCGATGAATTCCCCGAATGGTTAGAAAAAAACATAGTACTATGAATCTGATAGACGAAAATTTTTACATCAACTCGCAGCATATGAAGCTGTCGCAGTTTAAGTACAAATTGCCCGATGAGCGCATAGCCCTGTACCCGGCGCCCTGCCGCGACGAATCGCGCCTGTTAGTGTTGCACAAAAAGACAGGCGAGATAGAGCATCGCATCTTCAAGGATATTATCCATTATTTCGATGAAAAGGATGTTTTTGTGCTCAACGACAGCAAGGTATTCCCCGCACGCCTCTATGGTAACAAGGAAAAAACCAATGCGCAGATTGAGGTATTCCTGCTGCGCGAGTTGAACGAGGAGTTCCGCCTGTGGGATGTGCTTGTGGACCCCGCCCGTAAAATACGTATAGGCAACAAGCTCTACTTTGGCGAGGACAACTCAATGGTGGCCGAGGTGATAGACAACACCACATCGCGCGGCCGCACACTGCGCTTCCTCTACGACGGCCCGCACGACGAGTTCAAGAAGGCATTGCACTCGCTTGGCGTGGCACCCCTGCCCGACGATTTCAAGCGCCTGCGCAAAGAGGAGCCCGAGGACCTGCTGAACTTCCAAACCTACTTTGCACAGAAGGAGGGCTCGGTGACAGCATCGTTTGCAGGCCTGCATTTCACTCGCGAGCTTATGAAGAGAATGGAGATTAAAGGCATCGACACTGCATACGTTACAATGCACACCGGCCTCGGCTGTTTCCGCGAGATTGATGTGGAGGACCTCACAAAACATAAGATGGACAGCGACCTCATAAACGTGGACACCGCCGCCGTGAACACCATAAACAAGGCAAAGGCCGAGGGCCGCAGAATATGCGCCGTGGGTACATCGGTGCAGAGAGTATTAGAGACCGCAACCCTCACAGGCGGTATGCTCAAGGAGTACGACGGCTGGACAAGCAAGTTCATCTTCCCCGAGTACGATTTCCAGGTGGCCAACTGTATGATTGCCAACTTCTATGCCCCCTACTCCACAATGCTTATGCTCACATCGGCATTCGGTGGGTACGACAATGTGAAGAACGCATACGAGGTGGCGCTGAAGGAGGGCTACCGATTCGGCCTCTACGGCGATGCAATGCTCATTATAGACTGATGAACAGAGAGAGAATATATTTGGGGTTAGGAACCAATTCCGGCAACAGACAAGATAACCTGCAGCGAGCGATAGAGGCCCTATCGCTCGCTCTTGGCTTGCCCGCGGCCTGTTCGTCGTTTATGGAGAGCGAGCCTTGGGGCTTTGAGTCCAAGAACAGCTTCCTTAACTGCGTGGTTGCATTCGACACCCACCTGTCGCCCACGGAACTGCTCTGCACCACCGAGGATATAGAACGCCGCTTAGGGCGCACAAAAAAGAGCATCGGCGGGCAGTACAGCGACCGCACAATAGACATAGACATACTCTTCTATGGCAACAAGGTGATAAAAAGCGAGCGCCTCATCGTGCCCCACCCCCTGCTGCACCTGCGCAATTTTGTGCTGCAGCCCCTGCACGAGATAGCACCGCGACTCAGACACCCCGCAATTGGGCGCACCATAGAGGAACTGCTTGCCGAACTCTCTAAATGAAACAGCGTGAACGCTTTTTAACATAGCAATCATAAAAATATAGGGCAAAAACCATACCTTTTACACAAAAAGTATATACCTTTGCACCAACTAAAATAAAGAATAGAGCCACAAGGCTCGTGTGGAAAGATTTGGCTGCTTGCAACCACGGTAAAAAATGCTAAAATACCTCATCTCCCGAGGGCGTATGGCACTCTGCCGCATTGCAAAATCCCATTTCCACGGTTTATAAAAGAATTATTAACCGCCCTTTACAGGGCCAAAAACTACTATTATGGGATATTTATTCACTTCAGAATCGGTTTCCGAGGGACACCCCGACAAGGTTGCCGACCAGATTTCCGATGCAATCCTTGACGAACTCCTTGCCTTTGATGCCCAATCGAAGGTTGCTTGCGAAACACTTGTAACCACAGGACAGGTGGTAATTGCAGGCGAGGTAAAATCATCGGCATACGTCGATTTGCAAGACATTGCACGCCGTGTAATCAACCGAATAGGCTACACAAAGAGCGAATATATGTTCGACGGCAATTCGTGCGGCATCTTCTCGGCCATTCACGAGCAGAGCGCCGACATTAACCGCGGAGTGGAACGCGAACAGCCTATGGACCAGGGCGCCGGCGACCAGGGTATGATGTTCGGTTACGCCACAAACGAAACCGAGAGCTATATGCCCGTGTCGCTCGACCTTTCGCACCTGATACTGCGCGAGCTTGCCGACATACGCCGCGAGGGCAAGGAGATGACCTACCTGCGCCCCGACTCAAAGAGCCAGGTAACCATCGAATACAACGACGAGAACAAGCCCGTGCGCATAGACACCATTGTGGTATCTACCCAGCACGACGATTTCATACAGCCCGCCGACAACAGCGCGGCCGCACAGCTGGCAGCCGACGAGGCACAGGTGGCAAAGATACACGAGGATGTGGTAAACATACTCATTCCCCGTGTGAAGGCCAAGATATCATCGCCCAAGGTGCTCGCCCTCTTCAACGACGATATTAAGTACCACGTGAACCCCACAGGCAAATTCGTTATCGGCGGCCCCCACGGTGACACCGGCCTCACAGGCCGCAAAATCATCGTGGATACCTACGGCGGCAAGGGAGCACACGGCGGTGGCGCATTCAGCGGCAAAGATCCCAGCAAGGTGGACCGCAGCGCAGCCTACGCAGCACGCCACATAGCAAAGAACCTTGTAGCGGCAGGCGTGGCCGACGAGGCACTCATACAACTGTCATACGCCATTGGTATTGCACAGCCCGTGAGCGTGTTTGTGAACACATACGGCACGGCAAAGGTGAATATGACCGACGGCGAGATTGCCCGCAAGGTGCAGCAGTTGTTCGACCTTCGCCCCAAAGCAATAGAGGAGCGCCTTAAACTGCGCAACCCCATCTACAGCGAAACTGCGGCATACGGCCACGTGGGCCGCACACCGCAGACAGTGACCAAGACCTTCGAGTCGCGCTACTTAGATAGCAAGACCATCACCGTGGAGCTGTTCACCTGGGAGAAACTCGACTATGTGGAGAAGGTAAAAGAGGCATTCGCGCTGTAAGGAGATGATGAAATTCAGCGACTGGATAAACAGAATGAGGCACAATAGGGGATTCGGAGTACAATCCCCTACTGCCTTTTTCTTTGTAACCCAGGTGCTGAAGGAGAAACTCCCCTACTACGCATACGGGCAGATTGACCGCATAGCCACGCAGTGTGGTACACACAGCAAAAAAATGTGCCGCAGGCTGTTCAGGGTGGCAAACCATTTGCGGCCGCAAAGCATTATAGCAATAGGCGACGAAGTAGCAGCACCCCTATGCGCTCTTGCAGCCGCTGCAAGCCGCGCCCGCGTGGCACTCATTGCCACAGGAAGCACCCTGCCACAGGAAGCCGCGCAGTACCTCGCCGGCAGAGGATGCGCCCAACCACACGGCACCACCCTGCAGCAACAACTGCAAGCACACACGGCGCCGCACCTGCTGTTCATAGGGCGCAACAGCGACATCGCAGGCGCGCTGCAAGCCACGCTGCCCCAAGCCTGCAAGGGCACGGCAATAATTGCCGACGGCATACACGCCACCCCCGAAAGGCTCAGGCAGTGGGAGGAGGCCGTGAAAAACCCGCGAACCATAGTGACATATGACCTGTATAGTTTTGGGATACTGCTGTTCGATAACGAGAAGCAGAAACAACACTACACACTTAAAATGTAACAAAAGGATGAAAAAAGCAACCATATACACAGGCAGTGGCGACAAAGGCAGCACATCGCTCACCCACGGAACACGCGTGCCCAAAGACCACCCCCGCGTGGAGGCATACGGCACAATAGACGAACTGAACGCCTGCATAGGGTTGCTGTGCGCAGCCCTGCCCGCCGAGCAGCACCCCTTTATGGAGAGGATAGAAAACAACCTGCTCACCATAGGATGCGCCATTGCCGATGAAAAGAACGGCAGCACCGCCATAGACGAGCAGGAGACGGCTGCATTGGAACAGGCAATAGATGCGCTCGAAGCATCCCTGCCACCAATGCACAAATTCATACTCCCCGGCAATGACGAGGCCGCAGCCCGCGCCAATATGTGCCGCACCGTGTGTCGCCGCGCCGAACGCCGCCTTGTGACACTGCAACGCGAATGCCTCACAGCCCCCCGCGCAGCAGCATACATAAACCGCCTATCCGACTACTTTTTCCTGCTCCAGCGACAACTTGCCGAGGGCGCGGAAAAAAAGTGGGAAAAGCCTTGTATGTAAACAAAATTAAACTACTTTTGCACACATTATATTAAAAACCATTTTATACTATCTTATAATATGTATTGGACATTAGAATTAGCATCAAAATTGGAGGATGCACCCTGGCCTGCAACAAAAGATGAGCTCATCGACTATGCAGTACGCTCAGGTGCACCATTGGAGGTTATAGAGAACTTGCAGGAAATAGAGGACGAGGGCGATGTATATGAGAGCATCGAGGACATCTGGCCCGACTACCCCAGCAAGGAGGATTTCTTCTTCAACGAGGAGGAGTATTAAAAACAAGCAATTAGTTAAACCATTTATTTTCAACAAGGGAAACAAGGAAAAATAAACTTGTTTCCCTTATTTACTTACTCTACCACCGATACAACAAGCGATGCAAGAGGGGTGCTCTTGCATCGCTTGTTTATTACCGGTTATTAAGATATTACTGCTGCGCTTTGTAGGCCTTTATTCTCTGCTTTATATTCTTGCGCAGGCACTCGCTATACACCCAAGGCTCTATGCTGTGATAGTCGCCCACATTTAGAATATCTAAAATATTGGGAAGATAGCTGCCGTCGAAACCATCTAACACCAATACATTGTATTCGGTGTTTAGGGTTACTGTTATGGTATCGTGCAGGGTTGCAGGGGTGGAATCTATGCGCCAATTAACAGGGTTGATGCTCATTACATTGGGCAGGCTTATCACCGGCTTGGTATATTTGACATCGGACACTGAATTGTAGCAGATGGTAACCCCTGTGTCGAGCGAATCTTTTGCCGCCTCTATCCACGGGGCAGCGGCCACATCGTCGGGGGTTACTTTGTAGCCAAGCACATAGGCGGCAACCATTCTGTTCCTTATGTCGGCCGGCATTGTCTTCATCAGCTCCACAACCGATTTTCCACCTTGACTGAAACCGGCCAGCACAAATGGGCGATTGTTGTTGAAATGCTCTATAAAATGGTCGAATGCCTTTTTTACATCAACGAACGACACCCTTTTGTATCGGTTCGCAATGGTATCTTCATTGAGCGTTGCCCACGTTTCGAGTGTTATATGGCGGTAGAATGGCGAATAGAAGTTATTTCCGTCGGCCATATATTCGGCTACGCGGGACATCTCGCTTGCCATATTATCGGTATGTGTTTTGTTATACACATCGGCATAATGGCAGATGTTGCCATCGGTGGTGGTCCAGTCGAATTCCCACGTCGATGGAATATAAAAAACATCGGCGCCGTTGCCGCCGGCATCGTTCAGAACATTAAACCACATATCGGCGTGGCTGTAATTGGGTGGCGGGGGAGTATATTGCGAAAGCTCCGGCTCAAAATCATTACTGTCGCAAGCACATAGGAGGCTTGCGACAGTAATGAATGCGATATAAATACTTTTTTTCACTACGTAGTCTCTATTTAATACATAATTCCACCTATACTCTCTTACTTAGGAACCATATTGTAGCTGACAACAAGAAGCAGCTGGTCGAAGGTATCGGCATAGGATTTTTTCCAAGCCTCAAAGGTGGCTGCATCGGCCTCTATGCCCAGCATATTAAGGTCGTTCAAAGCCAACAGTGAGTAGCTGCTCTCATCAACAAAGCAGAGAGCTATTTTACCTACTGCAAACAGCTTTATCAGAACCGCAATATTGCAAGGGTTCTCGGCCGTTCCAAAATTGATAGACACTATATCGTCACCCAAATATGTAAAGGGGTATGCTTTTCGTGTTCCGTCGGCTGCAATGATATAAAAATGGTTTCCTTCGAACCTTACAGTGGCAAATGCCGGTTCAAAGAAACCGGTCTGTACTTTTTCAATTAGTTCGGAAACGGAGTACTCATTGACAACCGGTGTTCCATTGAAATCGTATGTGGGCGATGTATATACATCTTTGGCAGCTTGGGGAACAAGCATAGCATCTTGAAAGCCCCATACCCAACCATTGATATCTTCAAATTTAGGAGGATATCTGCGATTAAAGTTTTTGTTCACACCATCTTCCACAAAAGTGAAAAGGTCCTCATCGACAGCTTGGAAATCGCCCTCGCGCTTTTCTCCATTAAAATTAAATGTAAGTTTACCATTCTCCAAGGTATATGTGCCACGTACCTCCCAAGTATTGTCGTCGGCTACTCCATTGGAAGTGACAAAACCACCATCTTCAAAGGTGAGCATTTCGCTATACCCACTGGTGGCGTAAATCCAGCACCCACCAACCAATTCCACGGAAGGAGATTCGGGAGAGTCGTCATCGTCATCGTCACAACCTGCAAGGATTGTACCCATTGCCATAAAAGCCAAAAACAGACTGAATAATTTTAACTGTTTCATCTTAGTTTTGTTTTTTATTAAAGGCTCAAAAAAATAGTTAATCATACAAGCAAACTGAGCCTCTATGGCTTGCAAATATAATTTGTGTTAAGATTTTCAGGCTTAATCACCGCAAATATATAATAAACAAACAACTAAACAACGAGGCAGGGTAATTATTTTACAACTAACGCCCAATTTGTCAAATACCATATAACATATTGTGATAATATCTATGTATTTGTTTATTTTTAATTAAAATCACTTATATTAGCGCTATATTACGCAAAGTATGTACTAACTATAAATGATTATGAGAAAAATTCTTACGGCAATATTGATTGCTTTGATGGCATTGCTGCCAACTATGGTGCAGGCCAAAGTAACACACCTATTGCCCAAACCCCACTCAGTGGTTGAGAACGGGGGCACACCATTTGCACTTGGGCGCAAGGTAACCATAACCGACGAAACCGGTTGCGTTGCACTGCAAAATTTTTCACCGATAACGATTGTACCATTGGCGATGGCGGTGCCACGGTTAATGTAACCATCGTGGAGAGCATCCAAGGCGCCCACGACTACCCCAGCAAGGAGGATTTCTTCTTCAACGAGGAGGAGTATTGATTTCTTAACCTCTTATTCAATAATTATTTAAGAATACAAATAGGGCAACTGCAGTTGCCCTATTTGTCGTTTTAGGATGAACCCTATCTTTCCATTCACATAAATACAAATAATGGGGCGACCGCGGTCGCCCCATTATTTGTTGTCCAAGAGTGAGGGCCGGAAACCACACACTCCTATGCTTGTGAATATAATTATTGTGCAGCCTCAATCATTGCGCGTGCCTGCTCAATGTCGGTGTGGTCTTCCGCTATTTTGTATGCATTGTATGCGCTGCTATGCTCGCTTTGTCCATTCACCTTGCACCAGTCACCAAGATTTTGCCACGACAAAGTGGGGCGCATTAGCGCAAGAATTTTCTTTGCCGTTGCCTGATCCTTCATTTCCAAAGCTTGTGAGAGCAGGTCCTTGCACTTAGAATTCAGTTCTTCTACATCTCTATTATACATGATATACTCATCTCCGATTTCTCCATAATGGTCGCTCTGCTGAATTCCTAAGGCCGGACGAGCAGAGATTGAGATTGCAGCAAGTTCTTCCATTTTGCTCTTGAACTCCTGTGTCGCTTCCTTTTTTATCTTACCTTCTGCAGCCTCAAGCACTTCATTGCCAATATTCTCTTTGACAAACTCTTCAACCTCTGTGTTGAGCACAAATTTCGGGTTCTTCTTTATGCAAAGCTCAACCAATTCCAACATTTCCTGATTGATTGCAGCATTTATAACACGCTCGTTGGGCTCGTGTCCTGCACGTATGAGTTTATCGGCAAGGTAACTGTCACCGCCGGAAATAGCTGTCTCCATAACCTCATATACGTCGGGAAGCGCATACTCATTTATTGTGTTATAGAGGTAAAGGATACGATTTGCATTGTCCTTGTTCAAGTTGGCAAGAAGCGTATATACTTCTTTCTTATTAATCGAAGCGGGGTTACGGGAGCCATAGGCGGCCTCTGCAATATCGCGGGCCTTCTCAAAATCTCCTTCGCTGCAGGCTTTGGCTATTTCTGCCTCAGTGTCTGTTCCTCCTCCACATGAAACAAGCATGCAACATGCAGCAAATAAAGCAAACAAAATCTTTTTCATTTGTAATAGGTTTAAATGTTAATAATTTATTGGTTTTACAGGTCTTACAACAAGGATTAAGCCGCATTGGCTTTACCCTTGTTTTCGGTATATTAATTATTTTTACATTCCTTTGATTGTCAATACGACCTCGCCCAAGCCTTGTGAACGGTTGTCGCTGTTGAGGCCAAGGTTCTTCCTCAAATGTCTTTGCAAATCGCGTGTCCAGTCATAAACACCATACTGTGTGCCATCATCATTAAGCACCTTTATGCGCACATTGGTAAATGTCAACTGATTTGCAGTATTGGTCTGCATTTTGTATGCACCTTTTATTGTATTGACCTTTATGTAATCATTTATAGCATCGGCATAAGTATCTCCCTCGATGTTCATATCGGCAAGGTTCTGGTTGCTGTTGGCATCTACATTGATGCGTACAGTAATCTCGCGTCCGCGATTAAGGATGTCGCTGAAGTATTTCTGTATATTGCCCATAAGCACCGGCAGATTTTTTGCAAGGTCGCCAGACATAATTTCCGAAACGTTCTTGCCGATGAGTCCTTCGGAACTGATGGTGGTAATAACCTTATTGGTGTATGCATCGATACAACTTATGAGATAAGTCACAGTCTTGTCGGGTTTATTGCCTTTTGAGTAATCAGCCTTTGCCTCATAGCTCAACTCGAGAATAATGTCGGGAGCCGCAGTCTGCAGCAAGAGCGTCTTTGCATCCTGAGCCAAGTTGTCGACGATATCCTCGGCATGCTGGTTATCGGTGCTCTTGAGTGTCTGCTCTAAATCGTTGAGAGGGAAAGCAGCATCATTGAAGCGATTCTGTATTTCCGAAACAATAGCCTTAAAATCGGTATTATCGAGCAAGAATTTCTGATAGTTGCGTATTAAATACGATTCTCCATCCATTTTGCGGGTTTTCAAGCAACCCGCATTCTTGAGCGTTTGGTCCGATGGAATTATCATAATCTCCGGTTTTGCCTGAACTATTGCATTCACGTCGGAACTCTCATAGGCAACTATATTTCCGGTTGCACCATCAGCAAGGCCGTCACTGAGCGGCTGCTGTTCCTGTACTTTCCCCCCGCAGGCGACAAGCCCTGCAGCAAGGACAAATAAAAATAACGATTTCAGAAGTTTCATGGTTTTTGTCTATCAATTTAAAAATATTGTTACTTACAAAATAGCGTGTGTCTCTTTATTTATTAGTTAAGTAATACGTGAGAGTTCTTCGCAACTTTGCCTTTCAGCGAAATGACAGGTTAGCAATTTGAACGAGTTTATATCGAGCCGACGTTATATTAATGTAAATAGAAAGATGGGATTCAAGACAGATACCCGCCTGGAACTTAATCCTCCTCTTTATTAAAATGAGCACTCAGACCATCTACAGCCTTTGAGATTGGTTCAGCAAACGAACCGATACCCAATAATCCGCCTTTTCCGAACATACCATTCTCACCAAACATTCCTCCTCGCATGCCATGTCCAATGGAGGCTGCAGAGCTTGACAAGGCATCGGCCCACGCTGTGGATTTTTTAATGCTTGCATTGATCTTCATCTCTTCGATAGCCGCTCTTGCTTCAATGGGAGCAACAACCTTACGCATTTCTACCTCGGCCAAAGCCAATTCATGAGCCAACTTTCTCTCGTGCGACTCTTTTTCCCTTGCGTACATTTCATTTTCCCTTATTTGAGCACGCTTTTGCTCTTCAAAAGAGTGAACCCTGCTGACATAACTGTCATAAACTTTAAGTGCTTCGGGGTAAACAGCACTTCTTGGGGATATCATCTTCAATATGACTCCGGCATCAGACAGATATGCAGTATCTCCCTTTGCCACCAAATCTTTTAAGTCGGCAAACAGTTTCGCCGACTGCTCCTCAAACAAGAACCCCACCACCTGGGGATAATATTCCTGGGCATAAGCATATGTTTCGGCAGCTTGTTCAGGCACTGAGTTCAACAAAGCCATCGCCAAAGGATAATTCTCTTCGGCAACTGCTTTCGTTACCAGATTTTCCACATTTGCCCGAACACTGTACCATTCAATTGCACGTTCACTGGCGGTTGCGAACATAGTATTTATCTGGTTTGTATTCTCAAACTCATCGAATGCCTTTCCTGCCGCAATATCAAAGTTGGCACCCACACCGGTAAGCGCCTGGGTGCATGAAGCATAAATATCTCCGGTAATTGTATTTCCACAATATAATGTTACCTCGTACTTTACTACCGCCTTCTGCGATATATTATTAGTCATGGCACTCTCACTGCGGTTTACCCTTGAAACCAAGGCAAGCACAGGATTGGTACACAAACCGCTTATACCATTCGCGGCAGCAATCTGTATCAGACTGTTGCACAATTTATCAGAAGCCTCCAACGGCAAATCCTTAGAAGCAGACGGCGGAAGAATACTGAATTTCACTCCACGCATCTGAATCAATGAATCGGGGGAGAATTGTGCAAGTGATTGAACCTTCTGTGCTATACGCTCCTGGCGCTCTGCATCGGTCAATGACGATTGTTTTTCACGGGGAGCAAATTTCACTCCTGCAACCTTCTCTTCTTTCTGCGAAGAATTCCCGCCGCATGCCAGCAAAGCAGGAACAAGAAGCATTACTCCCAAAGTCTTGTAAATAAGATTTTTCATTTCAATATCCCTTTTACTATTAATACAATATTTCCCGATTAGTGTGAATGGTTTTCGTTTGAAAGGCAAAGTGTCTTCCTTAGGTATTTCTATAAATCGCGCGTAGTGTCATAAACGTGTCAAAGATAATATATTAATTACCGAAACTCTTGATTCATTTCGGTTCATTTCAATTCTGTTTCAAACCGACACGCTATTGCCTGCAAAATCGCGCAAAATACAACAAGCAAATTGCAAGCAAAAAGCATATATTATGACTTGACAGAAAGCGGTATTCTATGCATTGAATTCAATCATAAACAGATTGGCTACTTATTTTTAAGCATCAATCAACACATAATTAAATAAAAAATGTATATTTGCAAACTTGAACCACTATGCATATATAATTTCTAACCATAAAACGCTTTATGAAAAAATTCCTTTCGGCAACACTAATTGCCTTGATGGCTCTGCTGCCATCTATGATGCAGGCAAAGGTTACACACCTATTGCCCAAGCCCCACTCCGTGGTTGAGAACGGGGGCACACCATTTGCACTTGGACGCCCCGTAACCATCACCTACACCGGCGTAGACAAAGGATGCACACTGCTCGAAAAATTCTTCACCGACAACGGTTGCACCATTGGTGAAGGCGGTGCCACGGTTAACGTAACCATTGTAGAGAGCATCGACGGCGCCCACGACTACACCCTCGAGGGCTTCGACAACGAGGCATACACCCTCACCGTCACAGCCGACGCCATTGAGATTACGGCCGTAAAACCCGTGGGCGTTATACGCGCGGCACAAACACTTGCACAGCTTGCCGAGGGATACACAGGCACCCCCGCCGTGGAGGCCGTAACAATAAAAGACTGGGCCGCATTCAAACTCCGTGGTTTTATGCACGACGTGGGCCGCTCGTTCATCGAGGTGGAGACACTAAAGAAACACATCGACCTGCTCTCCCGCTTCAAAGTAAACTGCTTCCACTGGCACTTTACCGAGAACCAGGCTTGGCGCTTCGAGGTAGAGGGTTATCCCCAGCTCACATCGGAAAGCTCTATGACACGCTTTGCAGGCAAATACTACACACAGGAGCAGTGCAAAGATGTGGCCGCATATGCCAAAGAGCGCGGTGTGATAATAATCCCCGAAATTGATATGCCGGGCCACAGCGAGGCATTCGTGCGCGCAATGGGCTACGATATGCAGACCTATGATGGTGTGGAGGTACTTAAGAATGTGCTCACCCAAGTGGCATCGGTATTCCCCGACGCCCCCTACATACACATTGGAGCCGACGAGAAAGCCATCACATACACCGATGCCAATGGTAAAGGCTTCCTTGCCATAATGACCGACCACATCCACGACCTGGGCAAAAAGGTGGTAGTGTGGAACCCCATCAGCGGAGTGAACATAAGCAACACTGACACCGATATGACACAGATGTGGAGCAGCGCAGGCAACAAGATTGCAGGCCGCCCAAACATCGACTGCCGCTACAACTACACCAACCACTTCGACGTCTTTGCCGATGTGGTGGGCATCTACCGCAGCAACATCTACTACGAGGAGCAGGGCAACGCCGAAGTTGCAGGAACAATTTCAGCCTACTGGAACGACCGCAAGACACCCACCGAGGAAGACATAGTGAAGCAGAACAATATGTATGCCAACGTAATAGCAAGCGCCGAGCGTGCTTGGATGGGCGGTGGCAAGCAGTACATAGAGGTCGGTGGTACAATGCTGCCCAACAGCGGCGAGGAGTATGACGAATTTGCCGACTGGGAGCGCCGCTTCCTTTTCCACAAAGCCAACTCGCTTGCAGGCGAGCCCATCCCCTATGTGAAGCAGACCAACATACGTTGGCGCATAACCGACGCCTTCCCCAATGGCGGCGACGCATCAATGGTATTCCCGCCCGAAACCGAGGAGGAGCTACAAGAGAGCTACACCTACAACGGCAACACCTACTACACAGGCATCGCCACCGGTGCAGGTATCTACTTGCGCCACACCTGGGGCAACAATATAATACCCACCTACTACGGCAGCACCAACCACAGCAACGCAACAGCATATGCCTGGACATACGTGTACAGCGACAAAGAGCAGACCGTGGGTGCACAGATCGAGTTCCAGAACTATGGCCGCAGCGAGAAAGACAAAGCCCCCGACAACGGCAACTGGGACCGCAAAGGCTCGAACATTTGGATTAACGGCGAGCGCGTGACACCCCCCACTTGGACCAACGCAGGCAAAAACATAAACAACGAAGTGGACTTGGGCAACGAAAACTTTACAGCCCGCGAGCCCATTGCAGTAACTCTTAAGCAGGGCTGGAACAAGGTATTCATAAAACTACCTTACGTGAGTGCAAACGGTGTGCGCCTCAACAAATGGATGTTCACCTGCGTGTTCACCGACACCGAAGGAAAGAATGCGGTAGACGGCCTTATATACTCGCCCAACAAATGCATGGACGAAGCCACCGAGCTTGTAGCCGCCAAGATAAGCGAAATAAAACGCGACCGCGGTGCCTACATAAGCACAGCCGTGGGCTTGTGGCCCGCAACGGCAGCGGCCACCATCGATGCAAAGATTGCCGAGATAGAGGCTACATACAGCGCAACAATGACTGAGGAAGAGCGCGCAGCGCAGGTAACCGAATTAACAACAGCGTGGACAGCCTTTGTGGCATCGCTCACGGCAAGCAATATGAACCAGCCCATTGATGGCAATTATTATCGTATGTGTACCCCCTTGCGCGGTAACCGCTACCCCACATCAAAAGGCGACGGTAATGCCATTGTGGGAGAGACTACCACAAGCAACGCCAATGTGTGGAAGTTCATTGCACGCACCGACGGCACTTTCGACATCGTGAACCTTGCCGACGGCACATACATATCGCCCGCAAGCAACAACAACACGGCGCTCAACGCAGTAGCCGCACAGCCCTCGGCAGGCTGGACCATAAAACCCGCCAACGAAAAGGGTTATGTGATAATAACAAGCGGCACAGCGCAGTTCAACCAAACCAATAACAGCACGTTGGGTTTCAAGGTGTATAACTGGGGAAGTGGCACAAACACCACCGACACCGGTTGCCAGTACCTTATAACCGATGTAACCGACAGCAACCTGCCCGAGCCCTTTGTGAAGATGGGCTTGGCATCGCAGACATATCCCTATGCACTCGATGATGCTCTTGCCGATAAGATATTTGCAAAGGAGAATCTTACCATTGCCATAGATGTAACAATGCCTTCATCTATGAGCGGCCGCAAGGTGCTTGTCGGTGCAGCCGACCCTACAAAGGCTCCCGTCGGTAGTGCCATAGGCACTACTGCTTCGCCCTATGTGGGACTTGGCCTCAACGGGAACAAACTCGCCTACATTACATCATCGCGTGGTGGTGATGTTTATACGGCAAAAACCGGCATAAGTGCATCCACCAACTACAAGGTTGTATATGTACTCGACAAGAGCAGCAATACTCAAAAAACGTATATTAACGGCAATCCCGAAAGTACAAATTCATTGGGAAATAGTTTCCAGGATTTTGCACACTTTGCCACAAACAATAATGCCAAGGTGTATATTGGTGGCGGTATGGTAAACAGCACCACAGGGTGGGACGTTTTTGCCGGACAGATACATTCGGTACAGTTCTTTGATGAGCCTTTGACCGAGGGTATCATTAAACTGCTTGAGTACCCCACAAGTGTTACCTACCCATTCAAGACCGAGGTTGAAGGAATGGGCGAGAACAACCCCAACACCCATTTGGGCACCGTTACATTCACAAGCAACGGAGAGAGCGAGAATATAAAACTAACAGCCGGTGCCACAGCCGCAAACTGGTTCAATGTTGAGCGCAATGGCAGCGTTACCTGCTCGCTCACACGCGAATATCGCGGTTTTGAATTCATTGGCTTCTTTATTGGAGACGAGAACCTGGGCAAAATAGCGGAAATTGCAGCCAATAAACTCAATACATTGACCGTTACATCGCCACTTGTGGCAAAATTCAAAGCCACCAACGATGTTACCCTCTTCTACGACGATGATGAAAAATCGTACCGCATACCTGCCATAGCCACCACAAGCACAGGCAGAATGATAGCTGTGAGCGACTACCGCCACAATCTCGACGACATAGGCCGCGACAACCACAGTACAGGAACCAAACGCATAGACCTTGTGGCTCGTACCAGCGACGACAATGGTAAAACGTGGAGCGATATAATGACCATTGCTGCCGGTGATAACACCGAGGAAGGCAGTTACCTACGTGCATTCGGCGATGCCGCCATCGTTGCAGTGGGCGAGAAAATCGTGGTGATGTCGGCAGCCGGCGATGTATTGTATCCAAGTGCCACAGCAGCAAGCCCCAACAGAATGGCACGTATCTTCAGTAGCGACAATGGTGCCACCTGGAGCATCGAAGAGATGACCACCAAAATGTATTCAACAGAAACAAGCCTTATACCTAATGGCGTGGCAGCCTTCTTTGGCAGTGGAAAACTCGTGGTTGATGCCAATTTCAATAATACGAATACTGCACGCATCTATGGTGCATTGTTGGTAAGAACCTGTATAGATAATACTTACAACAACTACAATAACTATGTGATCTATTCCGACGACTTGGGAGAAAATTGGGCAATTCTTGGCGGTAGCCAAACTCCGGTAGCCTCCGGCGATGAGCCCAAAGTGGAAATACTACCCAATGGCCAGATATTGCTCAGCGCACGCCGCAGCGGTGGCCGCATATTCAACGTATTCACATATGGCACAGGCGAGAACGACAAGGCCGACGGCGCGGGCACTTGGGGCACAGCCGTGAATGGTTGCGGCAACGGAGGCAGCAACAGCACCAACGGAGAGATATTCTGCATTGATGCCAAGAACCCCGCAGGCGAGGCCGTGAAACTGCTGTTGCAGTCGCAGCCCAAGGGTGGCAGCGGGCAGTATGACCGCCGCGACGTAAGTATATGGTACAAGGAGATAAACGCCAATACCACATACACCTCGCAGCAGATGGCCGACGGCTGGACATTCGGTGTGCAGGTGAGCGACACATTGAGCGCATACAGCACAATGACAATACAAAACGACGGCCGAATAGCCCTCTTCTTCGAGGAAGCTCCCTGCTACGGCAACGACTACACCAAGGGATACTCTATGGTATATGTACCGTTGAGCACCGAGCAGATTACAGGCGGAAAATATTTCAGTAGCACAACTGACCCCACCGTAGATACTACCGTAAACGTAACCCTCACCGACGGCAACGGTAACACATTCTGCGATGTATTGGAGAATTGCGCACTTGGTAGCGTTAAAGAAACACTTGCCAAGAAATATCCCTATATTACATTGGGTGCGGAGGATTGCTTTATCCCCACAGCCGATGGCGAGGCATACGACTACACCAATAGCGTAACACTCGCGTTCAAGGTGAGCAATGGGAACAGCACAGCTTGGCACAACATCTACTTCCCCTCGAACGGGAACAACACAGGATATCCCATCTATCTTTCGGCAAGCAGTGCAAGCGACGATTACGTGCCCAAGGTAACCGAGGCCGTGGACTATGGCAGCAGCCAATACAACACACTCGACAATGCCGACAAGATTAGCTGGGCAATATACAACGTGAACAACGGCTTCGCGTTCACCTTCAAGAACAAGCTCACAGGCAAGTTTATAAAGGTGGATAATGTAGTAAGCAGCGGCAATGCACAGAACGTATCGTATGCCGATGAGGCAAACGCCACGGCATTCACTATAGTGCCCGACGCTGCAAACTATAATGGCGACTATGCACTCGCATCGGTAATAGGCGGCACCACCGGTTATGTATGCTCCACATCGGCAAGCTATGGGTATGCCACCAACTACAACGGAAACGCACACCAAGGTGCTTGGGTGAAGATTGTAGAAGCTCCCGACTACACCGCCCTGATTGCAAGCGCCAAAGCCGCCATTGTTTCGCTTGGCGACAAGGTGGGCCAGCTCCAAGTTGCCGAGGACAATCAAGAGCTTTTGACCGAGGCCAAGAGCGCTATGAACAATGCCGGTAGCGTGAAACTGGAAAAGCTGAATGCCTACATTGCACTCACCGAGGGTGCCACCCTTAATATGCCCCAAGCCGGTGGGTTCTACAGAATTTCATACGACTACGGCACTGCAGGTGTAAAATATTTGCAGGGAGTGGCATCGTCTGTCAAGGGTGTGGCCTACACAGCCGACAAGGGTGCGGAATCTATCTTCTACTATGCCGATGGGCAGTTGCTATCTTACACCGCAGGTACATACCTTAAGGAGGAGGGCAGCACAAGAGGCTTGCAAGGAGTGGGCGTGGACGGTGGCAATGTTACATTTGCACAGAGCACACGCAATGCCGGTAAATATACCATTAAACTGCCGGTATTCCTCCACGCCAATAGCAGTGGCTCGAACTACTTTTCGGACCACTGCAGTGGCGATGGTGGACACGCAGCCCACGACCACAGCATAGAGGCTGTCGAGGAGCTCCCCGTAACAATAGGTGATGCAGGCTACTCCACATTCTACACACCCGTGGCGGTGGAGATACCCGAGGGCATTACAGCATACCGCGCCGTAGTTAATGGCGAGTACATATACCTATACGAGTTCGAAGGCACAATACCCGCCAACCAAGCCGCCATTCTAAAAGGCGCGCAAGGCACATACAACTTTGCAATTACCGACGATGTAGAATTCACAGGCGAGAACCAATTGAAGGGTACCGTGAAGAAGATTGCCACAAGCGACGTAACCAACCCCTACACACTGCAAACCGATGCCACCGCCGCAACAGGCGTAGTTATGCGCCGATACACAGGCGAGAACATCAACGGTTTCAAGATGTATATGGAGATAAGCGATGCCGATGCCGCCGCATTCAGCTTCCGTTTCCCCGGCACAACCGCAGTTGAGAGTGTTGAAGCAGAGGGTGCAGGCAACGGGCGCGTATATAACCTATCGGGCCGCATAGTAAACGACACCACCGATGGAGGCATATATATAATAGGTAACAAAAAAGTGATTACCGAAAAACAGAGCTATTAAAACGGGTAAAACAAAAATAACAGCTACATAATAAAATCCTCGTTGCGTTTTGCAACGAGGATTTTATTGTAATATGCAGAAAGCGACAAAATGGAAAACACTTTTTAACCACTAAGAAGAAATTTAAGTAAAAAACATTAAAAAAACAGACCTTGGCAGCAATAAAAAAACGGAATGCAAAATTTATTAAAATCTTTACATATATTTGCACTATTATGGCGATATTGCCCAACAAAACAGTAGGATTGTCCTGCCCTTGGGTTTGCATCAATTTATGCTATTTACAAAAGAAAAAATTATTAACAATAAACCAATCATTTATGAAATTAAGATTTTTACCCTTATTATTTGGGCTTGGTTTTGCAGCTATGCCACTTGCCGGCTATGCACAGGCTGAATTCCAAGTTGTAGAGGAAGTTCCCGCGAACCCCGACAACGAGCCCTTACCGGTGCACCCCGTGCCCCACGAGCGTCAAGTATTGTGGAACGAAACAGAGTTTTATGCATTCTTCCACTATGGAATAAACACCTACACCAACAAGGAGTGGGGCGATGGTAGTGAGAACCCCAGCCTCTTTGCGCCCACAGCAGCACCAAACCCCAAGCAGTGGCTCGAGGCTGCCAAGAGCGCCGGTATGAAGGGTGGCATAGCCGTTGTTAAGCACCACGACGGCTTCTGCTTGTGGCCCACAGCAACTACCACACACAACGTAACATCATCGAGCAATACCTATGCACAGGCAACAAATATCCCCAAGGATTTTGCCGCAGCAGCAAAGGAACTCGATATGAAATATGGTTTCTATGTATCACCTTGGGACCGCAACAGCGGCTACTATGGCGATGGCACAAACAACTATGTTGAGAAACTATTTATTCCCCAATGTACCGAACTTGCTACATACGGAGACGACCAATTCGAGATGTGGTTCGACGGCGCAAACGGTGGCGACGGCTACTACGGTGGCGCAAAAGAGCACCGCAACATCGATGCAAGCACATACTATGACGTACCTAACCTGCGCCACCAAGTGCACGAGCTTTGCCCCAACTGCGTTATGTGGGGTGTGGGCGGTGAAGCACGCTGGATAGGTAACGAGGGAGGCTGGGCAGGCGAAACCAACTGGCAGACACAAAACCGTGGACGTGGAGCAGGCCCCAATACCGATGGTGCCGAAAACGGTTGGTTGTGGCTTCCGGGCGAGAGCGATGCAAAAGCCACCACAAAAGGCTGGTTCTGGCATGAGGGCGAGGGAGTTCTATCTGCCGAGCGTCTTTTCCAGATGTACTTGGAGACCGTTGGCCGCAACGCCACACTCATTCTTAACCTCCCCCCCGACCAAAGCGGTTCACTGCCCCAAGCCACCGTTAATCGTATGGCCGAGCTTGGCACAATGCTATCGACACGCTTTGCAACCGACCTTGCAAGAACAGCCACTGTAACCACATCGGTTACCCGCGCAGCAGGCGAGAATCGCAACTACGTGGCAACAAACATCAACGACGACGACAAAACAACATATTGGGCTGCCCCTGATGGTACAAACAGCGCCACAATTACTTTCGAGTGGAACGAGGCACAGACAGTACGCTACGTATCTATGATGGAGTACATAAGATTGGGACAGCGCGTAAAGAGCTTTACAATAGAGACATCGGAGGATGGTGCCACTTGGACCAAGCACGGCGGCGAAATCGAATGCACCACCATTGGTTACAAGCGCATAATCCCATTGAACGGCAGCACAAGCAACAGCTACGGCAACGGCTACAGCGCAAAATACTTGCGCATAACCATCGAGGACAGCAAGGCCTGCCCCACATTGCACACAGTAAGCATCTTCTAAAAACAAAACACCATGAAAGTAAACAGATATATTTCGTTATTGGCTGCTATGGTTATCTCCTTTGCAGCTATGGCACAGAGCATAACATTCGACACCGAGGAGGCCGAATACCAAGCCATTGGTGTTTATGACACTTGGGAGAAATCACCCTTCCGCACAGGAGAATTGGAAGGAAACGTAGCGGTAGTAACCAACCACTTGAACTATGTTGACGACCTGCTGGGCGAAGCACCCAATGCCACGAGCAAGATGCTTGCCGTGCAGCGTTCGCGTTTTGGCAGTAACACATTCGGTGTGCGTGTGGACCTTAAAGAGCCCATCGACCTCACCCCAACAGCAAAATATGTTCACGCACTCATATACAAGCCCGTGGCAGGCCGCGTGATGCTTGTGGGCCTTGGCAAGCGCAATGACCGCGACTCGCAACCCAAGGATGTGGAGCAGTTCTGGGAACTAGCATCGGTGGACTTTGTGGCCGACAAGTGGCAAGATGCAGTATTTACAATAAAGGGCGCCGGCAACATCAGCATATACAGTCTGGTGTTTGTGGTAGATTGCGAATCGCCACACAACCTCACAGAGGATTTTGTGGCATACGTCGATGAGATTGAGATAGACAACAGCCCCACACAGCGTATTGTTTACACCGACTATGCATTGAACTTCGACAAGACCGCCAACAGCACACACGGTTCACGTTGGATAAGGAGCATCGCTTTCAACGGCTCGGCCGACGGCAACAAGAGCATCACACTGAACACTGCAAGCAACAAGCAGATGTACTACGATATGACAGAGGGCACTATGTTCTCGGCCAAGGCGGGCGAAACAATCACCCCCACATTCACAATGAACGGTAACTGGATGCACGGTTATGTTTATCTCGACCGTGGCAACGACGGTCGCTTCCACGCGAAGCTGAACGACGACCTCACCATAGCCGATGGCTCCGATGTAATGACATATTCGTTCTACAGCGGAAGCACCGATGGCAGCAGCGGTGTGAACAGCAACGGCACCTCACTCACAGGCAATGCACGCAACGTGCTCAACCCGCCCACATTCACAATTCCCACCGACCTTGCCAATGGTATATACCGTATGCGTTACAAGATTGACTGGAACAGCATAGACCCGGGTGGCAACACCGATGCAAACAACCTTATTGCAGCCAACGGCGGTGCCATTGTAGATGTTCTCCTGAACGTACACGGCGCAACAACCACCATTTCGGCACACCAGCGTAACTGCGAACTTATTTCGGCCGAAACAGGATTGGGCCTTGGCGGTACAGAGGTTCCCTACGGACAGGGATACAAGATAAAGGTTGTTCCCTCGGGCGGCTTTGCATACCGTGGTGTAACCGTTGTTCACGGCTACAACATTGTAATCGATGCCAACCAAGATTATGCAATAACCAGCGAACAGTATGTACACGGTAACAAACAATACTCTATCGACTACATACCCGCAGAAATGTTCGACGAGAATAACGAATATACAATACCCGCAGAGTACATCGACGGCGAAGTACACGTTATTGCCGACGTTATTTCGGGCTACAGTGTGAGATATAACCATATGCTCAACGGCGAGGTAGTGAACACCGAGGTGCTCATAACCACCGACGGCACATACCCCGCGCCCACACAGCCTTGGGGTGTCACACTCAGCGGGCTGCCCACCGGAACAGTAACCGAAAACTGTGTTAAGGAGATTACAGCCACATTCAATGCCTCTGCGCTTCCTTTTACAGCGGCAGCCTCATACGAGGAGATAGATAGCTGGTATTATATGACACTTAACAACAAATACCTGTTCTACGAGCAGGGTGCCACATCGATACCTCTTAACAAGGCAGCAGTAGATACATCGAACAAAGATGCCTACACATTTGCCTTTGTGGGCGACCCCTATACCGGTTACCAAATTGTGAACCGCGCAGCAGGTGAAAACTACATACTATCTTCATCTACCACAATGCTTGGCGAAACAGGTGCCAACACACACCCCGTGATGACAGCAACCCCCGTGCCCGAAGGAAACAACACCCATTGGGTACCAACAAGCAGCACACACGCCACAGGCGGTTTCTACCTGGAGCAGAAGGGCTACAGCAACAACCGTTTGAACAACCGTAGCAACACAATGGCCTACTGGACAGCAGGCTACGGCGCAGGTTCCACACTCACCGTTACATTCCGCGATACCGG
Organism: Bacteroidaceae bacterium; assembly: GCA_017536765.1. Classification (GTDB taxonomy): domain Bacteria; phylum Bacteroidota; class Bacteroidia; order Bacteroidales; family Bacteroidaceae; genus HGM04593. Next base: position 44,135 of record JAFXGV010000043.1, on the reverse strand, counting down.
TAAACTGGGCGAGCTCACCGACCTTATCGACGAAATAGGCACCAACGGCGTGCAGCCCGGTACCGATCCCGGATACTACACCGAGGCCACATACGCCACACTTGCACAAGCCATTGAGAATGCAAAAGGGCTCACAGCCGAAAGCGACAAAGAGGTTCTCGAGCAAGCCAAAACAGCTATAAACAATGCGTTTGATGCTCTTGAAACAGCCGGGCCCGTGAAAGGTAACTACTACGTTATCAAAAGCGCATACCCAAACTGGAGCACAGGCGACAAAGCCATTTACAGCGATGGAACCAAAACCAAATGGAAAGATATCGACTACACCGACAAATCGTTTTTCTGGTTGCTTGAGGATATTGTTGATGGCAAATACATATTCAAGAATGCAAACGATTCGAAATATATGAATGGCCAGTCGATGAGCGAAACAAAGCCCACGGGTGCCACACTCACTTGGTTGAATGCTGCAGGCCAGTACAATATTATATCAAATGGCGTTACTATGCATACCGAGGGCCACACCAGCGGTGCCGGCGAAAGCGGCAACATTGTTTCGTGGAACAGCGGAGCCAATGATTGCTCGGCGTGGTATCTGCTCACAGCCGATGCCCCCACAGCAACAGGCACCGTAGATGTAAGATACACATACAAGAACAACGGCAACACTTGGAGCAGCGAGCAAAAGACTCTGAATGTAAACACCCCTTACACCGCTGCAACAGCAGCCTATGGCACCGATGTTTCGAGCACAGCTGGTTATGGCCTTGTACGCAGCTCGCAAAACGCCATAAACATTATCTGTACACTCAACGGCGAGCAGCCTTTTGAGTTCGAGCAGAAGTGGAACAACGAAGGCAAGTGGTATTATCTTGCACTCTACAGCAAGTACCTGTTCTACGAGCAGGGTGCCACATCTATTCCTCTGAACAAGACATCCGTTGATACATCGAACGAAGATGCCTATTCATTTGCCTTCATAGGCAACCCCTACACCGGTTACCGCATTGTGAACCGTGCGGCAGGTGAAGACTACATACTATCTTCATCTACCACAATGAGTGGCACAACCGGTGGTGGCACATTCCCCGTGATGACTGCGACACCCGTGCCCGAAGGAAACAATACCTATTGGATACCCACAAGCAGTACACACGCCACCGGCGGTTTCTACCTGGAGCAGAAGGGATACAGCAGCAATAAGATGAACTTGCGCGACGGTAAACTTGCATACTGGTCCACAGGCAAGGATCAGGGTTCTACATTCACAGCCACAAAGCGCATTTTACCACCCCAAAACGGAAAGTTCTATACCATAAGCAATAATGGCAACTATATCCAAGGCGCAACAAGCGATGGCAAGATAGCAATGAGCACTGCCAATGGGGCAACCGCAATTTTCTATCTCGATGGAAATCATCTGCTCTCATACAGCAACGGCCAGTACATAGGCTTGAATGCAAGCGATTGGGCTTTTGAGGCTGTTGGTTCCAACGATATTTCGGAAATCACGTTTGCAGCAAGCGCAAATGCCGGAGTATATAATATAAAATCGGCCGACCGCTGGTTGCACAGCAGCGACACATACGTGAATCGTTGCTCAAACAACACCTGCGGCGCAGCACACAACTGGGTAGTTACCGAGGTAACCGCTCTCCCCGTAACAATAGGCGATGCAGGCTACTCCACACTGTTTGCTCCCGTGGCACTGGAGATACCTGATGGCATTACAGCATACTACGCCGTAGTTAATGGCGAGTACATAGACCTATACGAGTTCGAGGGTACAATACCCGCCAACCAAGCCGCCATTCTAAAAGGCGCGCGGGGCACATACAACTTTGCAATTACCGACGATGTAGAGTTCGCTGGTGAGAATCACTTGTTAGGCACAACAAAGAAGATTGCCACAAGCGACGTAACCAACCCCTACACACTGCAAACCGATGCCATCGCCGCAACAGGCGTAGTTATGCGCCGATACACAGGCGAGAACATCAACGGTTTCAAGATGTATATGGAGATAAGCGATGCCGATGCCGCCGCATTCAGTTTCCGTTTCCCCGGAACAACTGCAGTTGAGAACGTTGAGGCCGAGGGTGCAGGCAACGGCCGCGTATATGACCTCTTCGGTCGTCCCGTGCAGAACCCCACAAAGGGCATTTATGTAATTGATGGTAACAAGGTAATTTATTAAAAATAATATCACTATGAAAAGAATCTATTTGACACCCGATGCTGTGTATATGAACATTGAATGCGAAACAATCATCGCAACAAGCCCCGCTGCAAGAATAAGCATCGACAAGGGCGGGCAAGGTGGTGACGAGCAGTTGTCCAACAAGCAACAGGGTGCTTGGGGCAATGTTTGGAATAAGTAAATAACACTTTACTTAAAAACAAACTGACTAAAAGGAGATGACTAAAAAGTGTATTTTTGCGTTACGCTTGCCTTCAAAATCCTCATTTACGCCCAGTAAACTGCGGTTTTTCAGGCTGCGCAAGCCTTAAACTACATCTTTTTATTCATCTCCCTGAAAATGAGGCTGCTAAAAAATACTTTTTAGTCAGCCTCTTTTATATACAGAAACTATGGATTTTTTATTTTTTTTGCGAAATTTGCATTATAATTACGGGAATAACGGCCTGCAAAATACTAATCGCCTGTTTTGCGCGTTAAAAAAGAGATGAAAAAGTTAATTGTATTCCTCATAGTGGTCACAGGTGCGCTTGCCAATGTATGCGCACAATACGACGTGCACTATACACACTACTGGAATATGCTTAACTTTTACAACCCCGCAGGTGCCGGCGCCACAGGCAAGCTATGGGCATACACGGCATACAGCAACCAGATGACAGGGTTCGAAAACAACCCCAAGAGTATGCTCATAAACGTTGATGCGCCCATTCCCTTTGTGCGTGGCGACCACTCGTTGGGCATAGGTGCGCTGAACGATGCCATAGGCCTCTTTACCAACCAGCACGTATATGCGAACTATGCCTACGGATTCAAACTGCTTGGCGGACGTATGGCAGCCGGTGTGCAGTTGGGCATACTCAACTGCGAGTTCGACAACAAAAATATTGAGTTTGGCGGCGACAGCAACGATCCCGCCTTCCCATCGGGCAGTGCCAACGGCAATAAGTTCGATGTGGGCCTGGGATTCCTATACCAACACAAGCATTTTTATGCCGGATTGGCCGGTTTCCACCTTAATTCGCCACTCATTCTGCTGGGCGAAACAAACGAAATTCAGATAGAGCCATATTATAATTTTACAGCAGGAGGCAATATTCCGATAAAAAATACGTTAATAACGATACAGCCCTATATTCAGCTGATGACCGACCTTGTGGCCTGGCGTGCCGACATTACCGCAAAAGGCACATACACGCACGACGACAAGGAGTACTTTGGTGGCATAACATACAGCTACGACACATCCGTGGCGCTGTTTTTCGGCATCGAGTTTATGAATATTACGGCAAGCTATGCCTATGAACTTTACACATCGGGGGTGGGAGCAAAGAACGGAAACCACGACATTTTTATAGGCTACAAGATGAACCTCGACATATTTAAGAAAGGAAAAAATAAACATAACAGTATAAGAATATTGAAATGATGAAAAAGATAATTTTTCTGCCAATGATTCTTTTGGCGCTCGTTGCAGCATCGTGCCTCAGTCCCCGTAGCTTTGGCAATGCCAACGGAGGAGAAGTTACAGGCGTGAGCGCCGCAAGCATTAACGAGCCCATCCCCTATGGTATGGTGCTTGTAAAGCGCGGTTCCATAAAGGTGGGCGAGGAGAAGGCCGACTCTTTGTGGGGCACATCGGCACCCGTAAAGGAGATTTCGGTCGATGCATTCTGGATGGACGAGGCCGAAGTATCCAATGCCAAGTATCGCCAGTTCGTGTATTGGGTGCGCGACTCTATTATCCGTGAGCGCCTTGCCGACCCCGCATATGGCGGCGACGAGACCTACAAGATAACCGAGGACGAGTATGGCGAGCCCATCGAGCCCTATCTTAACTGGAAGAAACCCATCCCCTGGCAAAGACCTACCGAGGATGAGCAACGCGCTATTGAGAGCGTTTACATCACCAACCCCGTCACTGGCGAGAAGATGCTCGATGCTTCGCAGATGAACTACCGTTACAGCATCTACGACTACACACAGGCTGCATTGCGCAAGAACCGCCTGAACCCCGAGGAGCGCAACCGCAACACCGATATTCCCACCGACTACGAAGCCGAGGTGATAATATCGAAGGACACCGCATACATAGACGATGACGGAGTTATTGTGCGCGAAACCATCACACGCCCCTTGTCGAGCCAGTTCGACTTCCTGCACACATACATTGTTAACGTGTACCCCGACACCACCTGCTGGGTGAACGATTTCCCCAATGCTAACAACGAAATGTATCTGAACCTCTATTTCAGCCACCCCAACTACAACAATCACCCCGTGGTGGGCGTGAGTTGGGAGCAGGCAAACGCATTCTGTGCCTGGCGCACCGATTACCTGTTGCGCGGCTTGGGTGCACAAGCCAAATGGATACAGCGCTACCGCCTGCCTTCGGAGGCCGAGTGGGAGTATGCAGCCCGTGGCAAAGAGGGAGGCAAATACCCCTGGGACGGCGACGAGACAAAGAGCGACGAGGGTTGCTACTATGCCAACTACAAGCCCGAAGAGGGTAACTACACCAAGGACGGCAGCCTCATCACATCGCGCTGCGGTATCTTCTCGGCAAACTCAAACGGCCTCTACGATATGGCCGGCAACGTGGCCGAGTGGACATCCACTGTATATACCGAGGCAGGTGTGTTGCAAATGAGCGATATGAACCCCGACCTGCAGTACAAAGCAGCCAAAGAGGACCCCTACAGTATGAAGAAAAAGACCGTGCGCGGCGGTTCGTGGAAGGATGCCGTGCGTTTCATTCAGGGCGCCACACGCAGTTACGAGTACCAGAACGAGTCGCGTTCATACATCGGTTTCCGCTGTGTACGCAGCTATGCAGGCACCGATAGAAGAAAGTAAAAAAGCATATTCACACATAAGTATATTCATTACAGAAAAAAGCTATGGGCAGATATAAAAACGCAATAAGACGAATTCAGGCATTTATGGATTCGGCAAGAGGAAAAACCGTTCTCAACTACCTCTACAGCTGGGGTGCAGCTATCGTTATCTTGGGAACGCTCTTTAAGCTCACACACATCACAGGTGCCAACCTTATGCTCTTCGTGGGTATGGGAACCGAGGTTATCGTGTTCTTCTTCTCGGGATTCGAGCGCCCCTACGACGTGGCTGTCGATGAAAAGAAAGAGGAGGAGGCCGAAGAGAGAGCTGCTGCAACCAACATTGTGGGTGCAGGCCTGCAGGGTGGTACCATTGTAATTAACGGCACAATCGGTGACGGTGGCAACATTGCAGCCCCTGCCGATGGTGTTGTTGCAGCAAGTGGCACTCCCGCCGTAAGCGGTGCCCCTGCAGTGATACAGGGTGGCGCAGCCATCACAGGCAACCCCGACCTCATACCGCAGATGGACGAGGTTACCGAGGAGTACATCGAGAAGGTGCGTGCGCTTAACGATGCCATCAAGCACATTTCGGAGCAGGCCAATGCATTGGGCCGCAATATGGAGGAGATGGAGACACTGGGCCGCAACCTCACAGGCATAAACGCTCTCTACGAAACACAGTTGCGCAGTGCCGGTAACCAGGCCAATGCAATAGACCAAGTAAACGAGCAGACAAAGAAGATGGCTGCACAGATTGAAGAACTCAATGCTATGTATGCCCGTATGATACAGGCGATGACAACAAATATGAACAAGCCTCAAATTTAAGAGAACTACACAATGAAGGTAAAAAAACAAAGAGTCTCTCCACGTCAGAAGATGATTAACCTTATGTACGTTCTTCTGATGGCGATGCTTGCACTGAACGTCTCTTCGGACGTGCTCAACGGCTTCACTTTGGTCGATGAGAGCCTCTCGAAGAGTTCCGTGAACGCCGGCAAGCAGAACGAGGCGCTATACAAGGATTTTGAGGCCTTTATGGCACAAAACCCCGAGAAGGTGCGCGAGTGGTACAATCGCGCCACCCACGTTAAAAAGATATCCGACTCCATTTATAACCTTGCCGACAAGCTGAAGGTGCGCATTGCAAAGAAGGCCGACGGTGCCGATGGCGACTACCGCAACCTTGTGAACCGCGAGGATTTGGAGGCTGCCACATCGGTGATGCTTGCACCCGGCACCGGACAGGGACAGGTGCTCTACGATGCCATAACCAAGTACCGCGAGGAGATATTAACGATGGTAACCGATTCGGTGCAGCGTGCCATAATAGAGAGCAGCTTCAGCACCGAGGTACCCCGTCGCGACATTTCGCTGCTCAAGAACTGGCAGGAGTACCATTTCGAAAGTATGCCCGCAATTGCAGCCATCACGCTGCTAACCAAGCTGCAGAACGACGTGAGATATGCCGAAGGCGAGGTGTTGCACACACTTGCACGAAACATCGACGTGGGCGACGTGCGTGTAAACCAGATACGCTCGTTGGTAATACCCACATCGCGCAACGTGGTACGTGGCAGCGAGTTCTCGGCGCAGATTATTCTTGCGGCAGTCGATTCCACACAGCGCCCGCAGATATACATAGACGACAAACTGTTTGAAACCGAAAACGGCGAGTACAGCAGGCTGTGCAACGCAGTGGGCGACTACACCCTTAACGGATATATGCTTGTGAACGATGGTGCCGGAGCACAGACACGCTATGATTTCTCGCAGAAATATACCGTGGTGGAGCCCACCGCCACAGTGAGCGCGTCGCTTATGAACGTGCTGTATGCAGGTTTCGAAAACCCCGTGAGCATATCGGTTCCCGGCGTGGCTGCCAACAAGATAAGCGCAAGCATAGCAAGCGGCAAGGGCTCGTTAAAGAGCGACGGCAAGGGCGGCTATGTGGTAACCCCCTCGCAGGTGGGAGAAGATATTGTGATAGGCGTTACCGCCATGAACGAGGAGGGGCGCAGCCAGAGTATGGGACAATATAGTTTCCGCGTGCGCCAGCTGCCCAACCCCACTCCATTCATAGAGTACAAGGACAAGGATGGCAACACACAGCGCTACCGTGGTGGCACAGCATTCAGCAAACAGGCCCTTATGAGTACCGACGGCATTGTAGCTGCCATAGACGACGGCCTGCTGAACATCGGCTTCAAGGTGCTGTCGTTCGAAACTGTTTTCTACGACAATATGGGTAACGCAATCCCTCTTCTGTCGCAAGGAGCCAATTTCACAGCACGCCAAAAGGATATGTTCCGCAATCTGAGCCGCGGCAAGCGATTCTACATATCACACGTAAAGGCTATAGGCCCCGACAATGTTGAGCGCCTCTTGCCCACGTCACTCGAGGTAATAATAAACTAACAGCAGGGCACCCTGCCACAAAATAAAGGATAAAAGAGAAGAGTTATGAAATACGTCAGCAAATTAGTTGTTATCATAGCAGTATCCCTTATGGGACAATACGCGGTTGCACAGCCACCTGCTCGCGTTAAAGAGAACACCAAGAAGGAGCAGAAGGCCGCCACGGCAGCTGCAACGGTGAATATGACAGAACGCGCAAAGAGCCAGTACCCCGCAACCGTGGTACCACAGGAGGTTGTGTGGAAGCGCGACATCTACCGCTCACTCGACTTAAAGAACGAGAAGAACGCATCGCTCTACTACCCCGTAGAGCCTATGGGTGGCAGCGTGAACCTCTTTACATACGTGTTCCGCCTTATACTCGACGGCACAATAACAGCCTACAAATACAACCTCGACGGAAACGAATCGTTCGACGAGGAGAATAAATTGGCAGCCAAAGATATACTCGACAACTATCGTATATACTACGAGGAGCAGGATGGCGGCCTTGTGGTAAACAAGAGCGATGTTCCCAGCGGCGAGGTGTTGAGCTATTACATAAAGGAGAGCAACTACTACGACCAGCGCACTGCCACATACAACACACGCGTGACTGCCATATGCCCCGTGCTACACCGCACTGCAAACGAATTCAGCACCGAGATTGTGAAATATCCTATGTTCTGGCTCAACTACGACGAGATTTCCACCCTGCTTGCACAGCAGACACTCGTTACCAGCAGCTACAACAACGTGTCGTCGATGACTATAAACGACTACTTTGTGAAAAACTGCTACGACGGCGAGATATACAAGACCGTGAACCTCAGGAACCTTGCACTGAACCAATACTGCAAGGATAGCACGGCAGTGAAGAAGGAGCAGGCCAACATTGAAAAACAGCTTGCCGACTTCCGTGCCAACCTATGGAACACGCCCAGGCCTGTTGTAGCACCAGCCACCGACAGTACAGCAGTGGCAACCGATTCTGTGGCAACCGAAAAGAGTGAGAAGAAGAGCCTCTTCCGCAGCACCAAAAAGAAAAGCAGCGACAAGAAAGAGAGCGCCAAAAAGAAAAAGAGCAGTAAAAGCAGCTCGGGCGGTGCAAAGGTATCGGTAAGACGTACAAGAAGATAATTTATCATAAATGAGGGTGGCTCGCCACCCTCATTTGTTATATAAAGAAAATGGCCAAAATTTGCATTTTAACCAATTTTATACTTATTTTGTGCCCATAATGACAGCCACGGGCTGCAAAAAAGAATCAATAACATTAAAAACATTGAATATGAAAAAGATTTTTGGTATTGCAATCACATTGTGTTTGTTAGCATCTGCTCCCGCATTTGCACAGCTTAACTTTGGTGTTAAAGCCGGTATGAACCTGTCGAGCAAACCCGGCTCAATAGAGGATATTAAGACCAAAGGAAAGAGCGGCTTCTTCATTGGCCCCACAGCAAAACTTATGCTCCCCATCGTGGGTTTGGGCATTGAGGGTAACCTTCTCTACTCACAGAGCAGTTCTGAACTTGGTGGCGAGGATATCACACGCCGCAGCATCGAGGTACCCATCTACCTGCGTTACGAGCTTTCACTCCCCGTTGTAAACAAGTTCCTGGAGCCCTTTGTGGCTGTAGGCCCCCAGTTCGGTTGGACAATGGGCGATGGCGACGAGAGCTGGAAAGAGTCAGGTATGGAAGTTGCAAAGTGGGAGTACAAGAAGAGCAACCTGAGCCTCAACCTTGGTGCAGGTGCCACCGTGCTCAACCACATACAGCTACACATCAACTACAACATTGCACTTGGCAACACAGGCGAACTTAAGGCCGATCCCACAAGCGCAGGTTGGGAGTACATAAAAGGCTCAAAGGTTAACACCTGGCAGGTATCGGCTGCATATATCTTCTAATAGAGCAGACAGATTTTGAAATAAAATTCATAGGTGGCACGCGTGCCACCTATGAATTTTATTATATGGGCGATGCAACCATTTTGCACATTCGCCCCTTTTTCCTACCTTCGTGACAGTTATGGCAAAATTTGCAGATGTAATACTACCATTGCCCCTACCCACAAGCTACACATACAGCATACCGCTGCAGTGGGAAGGGAGTGTGCAGGCAGGGTGTCGCGTGAGCGTTCCACTCGGCCCCAAAAAGCATTACACCGCAATAGTGGTGGCCACTCACGACAACAAGCCCACCGACTGCAAGGTGCGCCCAATAGAGGAACTTCTCGACGAAGCACCAATCATACTCCCCACCCAACTGAAACTGTGGGAATGGATAGCACGCTACTACCTGTGCAGTATGGGCGACATATACAAGGCTGCCATTCCGCAGGGGCTCAAGGGGGAATTCAAACCCCGCACCGAAATACGCACAAGGCTCACAAAGCACTGCCGCGACGAAAAAGCTGTGGCATTGGTGCTGCAATCGCTGTCGCGTGCCCCGCGCCAGAAGCGCCTGCTCGACACCTACCTGCAAATGTCGCAATTCCACAGTGGGCAGTGCATAGAGGTATCGAAACATAAACTGCTGGAACAGGCACAGGTGCAACCCAATATATACAAGGAGCTCACCGACAAGGGCTTCTTGGAGAGCTACGAGGTGGAGATTGGGCGGCTTAACACAAATGCCGGGCCCGTAGTGCCGCAGAACAGCCTCAACAATGCACAAAAAAGAGCATTTGAGGATATAAAAGAGAGTTTTGCACAAAAGAACGTAACACTGCTGCACGGAGTGACGTCGGCCGGAAAGACCGAGATATACATACACCTGATAACCGAGGCACTCACACGCGGCCGGCAGGTGCTTTATATGCTGCCCGAGATTGCCCTCACCAAGCAGATTGTGGAGCGTTTGAGGCGTGTGTTCGGCAACCGCATAGGGCTATACCACTCGAAATTCTCCGATGCCGAGAGGGTGGAGATATGGAAGAAACAGATGAGCGATACCCCCTACGATATAATCCTTGGTGTGCGCTCGTCGGTGTTCCTGCCATTCAAGAAGCTCGGGCTTGTAATTGTTGACGAAGAGCACGAAAACAGCTACAAGCAACAGGAGCCTGCCCCGCGCTACAACGCCCGCAACGCAGCCATAGTGCTTGCATCGTTCTATGGGGCAAAAACACTGCTTGGCACTGCCACCCCGTCGATAGAGAGCTACTACAACGCCACCACGGGCAAATATGGCCTTGTGAGCCTTACCACCCGCCACCGCGCCGTGCAGTTGCCGCACATAGAGGTGGTGGATATAAAGGATATGAAGCACCGCAAGCGTATGACGGGCCCGTTCAGCGACCCCCTTACCGATGCTATGAGCGAGGCGCTGAAGGATGGCAAGCAGATAATACTGTTCCAGAACCGTCGTGGCTACGCACCCCTGCTGGAGTGTCGCACCTGTGGCTGGGTGCCCAAGTGCAAGCACTGCGACGTGAGCCTCACACTGCACAAGAACGCCGACAAACTCACCTGCCACTACTGCGGCTACACAATACCCGCACCCAAATACTGCCCCAACTGCGAGGAGAACAATTTTGTGAACCTCGGATACGGCACGGAAAAGATTGAGGACGACCTGCAAAACCTGTTCCCCGAAGCACGCATTGCCCGTATGGATCTCGACACCACACGCACCCGCACTGCATACGAAAAAATAATAACAGCCTTTCAGGAGGGAAAAACCGATATTCTCATAGGCACGCAGATGGTGTCCAAGGGGCTCGATTTCGACAACGTGGCGGTAGTGGGCATAATAAATGCCGACAGCCTGCTCAACTACCCCGATTTCAGGGCCACCGAGCGAGCCTTCCAACTGATGGCACAGGTGGCAGGCCGTGCCGGCCGCAAGAGCGGGCAGGGCAAGGTATTCCTGCAGACAAAAATACCCGATGCACCGGTGATACCGCACATAGTGGATAACAACTATACACAGTTCTACAACACACAGCTGAGCGAGCGTATGATGTTCCATTATCCTCCTTTTTATCGGTTGGTTTACGTATATATGAAACACCGCGACATAGCCGTGTTGGAGGAGTTCTCGGAACTTATGGGACGACAGTTGCGCAATATCTTCGAGAACCGCATTCTGGGCCCCGACCTGCCGCCCGTGGCACGCGTAAAGGAGCTTTACATACGAAAAATTGTGCTGAAGGTGGAGAGCGGGCTGTCGCAGTACAAGGTGAACGAGGCACTGCAAGCGCTGCAGCAGGCACTCACCACCAATCAACGTTACCGCTCCATTACAATGTACTACGACGTGGACCCGCTTTAACAGAGTTTATACGTTTTTGGCATATAATATTTTGTTCATATGCCGCCATTTAGGTAACTTTGCAACATTTTAGGAGGATAGTGTGCCCCCTTATGTGCATTACACAAGAGAAATACGAATAAGATATTATAGATGAAACGATTCAAAACCGTAAACAACATTTTCGGTTGGCTCATATTCCTTGTTGCGGCAGCCACATACTGCCTCACGGTGGAGCCCACCGCAAGTTTCTGGGATTGCCCCGAGTTTATCCTTTCGGGTAACAAATTAGAGGTGGGCCACCCGCCCGGTGCACCCTTCTTTATGCTCACTGCAAACTTCTTCTCGCTATTTGCCGAGCCGCAGAACGTGGCACTTATGGTAAACTATATGAGCGCTATTTTGAGTGCAGGCGGCATACTGTTCCTCTTCTGGAGCATCACACACCTCACGCGCAAGCTCATTGTGGGCAGCAGCAACGACATATCCACAGGGCAGCTTGTAACCATAATGGGTGCAGGAGCCGTGGGCGCACTTGCCTACACCTGGAGCGACACCTACTGGTTCAGTGCCGTCGAGGGCGAGGTTTATGGCTACTCATCGCTGTTCACCGCCGTGGTATTCTGGCTCATACTCAAATGGGAGGAGCAAGCCAACGAGGCACACAGCGACCGTTGGCTGGTGCTTATAGCATACCTCACAGGACTATCCATAGGCGTGCACCTGTTGAACCTTCTGTGCATCCCCGCCATTGTGCTTGTGGCATACTACAAACGCACCCCTAATGCCAACCTCAAAGGCACACTGCTTGCCCTGCTCTTTTCGGCAGCACTCGTGGCCGTGGTGCTCTATGGCATTGTACCCGGCGTGGTGAAGGTGGGCGGCTGGTTCGAACTGCTCTTTGTAAACGTAATGGGCCTGCCATTTAACAGCGGCCTTATAACATACATAATACTTTTGTGTGCCGCCCTCATTTGGGGCCTCGTAGAGAGCGAAAAGGGAAAGAGCCGCAAAAGACTTGCCATCGCCTTTGTGGCATCGGTGGGCCTCTTGGGAATCCCCTTCTACGGATATGGCACACTGAGCGTGCTTGCCGGCATAGCCGTGCTTGCAGCGCTCTTCGTCGCAGCCATATACCGCAAAGGCGAAAAGTACCTTATGAACCTGCGTTTGTTCAACACATCGCTGCTCTGTATGCTGGTGATTATGGTTGGATACTCTTCCTATGCGCTCATTGTGGTGCGCTCGGCAGCCAACACGCCTATGGACCAGAACTCGCCCGAGGATATATTCACTCTTGGAGCATACCTTGGCCGAGAACAATACGGCAAACGCCCCCTGCTCTACGGCCAGGCATACAGTTCGGAACTCGACCGCGTGCCTCAGGGGCAATATTTGGTGGCAAAGACAAAGGTTGGCGCACCCAAATATGCACCAAAGGAGAAGAGTAATGCCGACGAAAAGGATTCGTACGAGATTATAGGCTATGACAAGGACTATATTTTTGCAACGAATATGCTGTTCCCCCGTATGCACAGTATGGAGCACGGCAGCTACGGCCCCAAGAAAATTAACCTCTATGCACAATGGTGCGGCGGCGAGATAAAGGGGCACAACGTGCGCTACAGGACATCGTGGGGCGAAACGATGAATGTGAATATGCCCACACAATGGGAGAACCTGCAATTCTTCATCAACTACCAGCTTAACCATATGTACTGGCGATATTTCCTGTGGAATTTTGTGGGCAGGCAAAACGACCTGCAGAGCCACGGCGAAATGGAGAAGGGCAACTGGATTACAGGCATTTCGTTCATAGATAACCTGCTTGTGGGCAACCAGGATACATTGCCATCGTCACTTAAGAACAACAAGGGCCGCAACGTATTCTATGCCCTGCCGCTGATACTTGGTATATTGGGTATGGTGTGGCAGGCACGTCGCGGTAAGGAGGGCACACAGCAGTTCCTTGTGGTGTTTATGCTCTTCTTTATGACCGGCATAGCTATAGTTCTTTACCTGAACCAGACACCCCTGCAGCCACGTGAGCGCGACTATGCCTACGCGGGCTCGTTCTACGCATTTGCAATATGGATTGGAATGGGAGTGGCCGCCATCACCGAGTGGATTAAAAAGCAGAACACGGCAGTGAGCCTTGCCGTGGCAGCAGCCTGCCTGCTCGTTCCCGTGCAGATGGTATCGCAAACCTGGGACGACCACGACCGCAGCGGCCGCTATGCCTGCCGCGATTTCGGGCAGAACTACCTTGCATCCATCCCCGAAGAGGGTAACCCCATAATATTCACCTGCGGCGACAACGACACCTTCCCATTATGGTACAACCAGGAGGTTGAGGGTGTGCGCACCGATGCACGTGTATGCAACCTGTCGTATCTGCAAACCGACTGGTACATAGACCAAATGCGCCGCCCCGCATACGACTCGCCCTCGATACCCATAAAATGGGAGAGAATAGACTATGCCGGCACTGCAAACGACGACATAGAGATAAGGCCCGAGGTTAGGGAGTACATAGAATCGGTTTACGCCGAGAACCCCGAGGGAGCAAAAAAACGCTTTGGCGAGAACCCCTTCGAGGTGAAGAACATTATGAAAAACTGGGTGTGCTCGCGCAACGAGAAACTGCACTACATACCCACCGACACGGTATATATAGAAATCGACCGCGAAGCCGTCATACGCTCGGGAATGGTAATTCCCGCAGAGTACATCGACTCCATGCCACGCTATATGAAGATACCGCTTGGCGAACGCAGAGCCATCACCCGTGCCGACCTTATGATGCTGGAGATGCTGTCGCAGTGTAACTGGGAGCGTCCTTTGTATATGTCAATGACCGTGGGCGACGAGAACTACCTTAGTTGCCTCAAGGATTTCTTCGTACACGAAGGACTTGCCTACCGCATAACCCCCTTCAACTGGGTGGAACTTGGCTACAGCAGCGGCAATTCAATTGTTGTGGATACCGAAAAGTTCTACGACAACGTGATGAACCGCTTTAAGTTCGGTGGTTTCAAGGAGAACCCCCGCTACTACTCCGACGAAACAATAAGCCGTATGGTATATACACATCGCCGCGTGATAGCTTCACTTGCCACGGAATTATTCAACGAGGGCAACCGCGAGAAGGCACTGAACCTGCTCAACCTCATCGAGGAGGAGCTGCCATCGAGCATAGTGCCACACAACCCCCTGACGGGTGGTATGGATATCGCACGCCTCTACATAGCCTTGGGCGAGTATGAGAAGGGGCGCAAAATAATGGGCGAACTGCTCGACGAGCAGATGGAGTATATCAAATGGTACAGCAGCCTCAGTGGCAGCCGTTTCAATGCCACAGCACAGGATAGCTATATGGCCATTGAGATAGCCAAACTTATGATTGACGAACTAAAGACCGGCGACGAGGCCTGCAAAGCCGCGGCCGCCGACTACAACACAGAACTTTCCACACTGTTCAACGTGTGGAAAGAGCGACTAAACTAATAAAGGATATTTATGTTTATAGAGCAGGTTCCCGAGTTTTTCCGCAACCTATATCCAAAAGCCTTGTGGCGGATGAACCCCGATGAGAAGGCTGTATATCTCACCTTCGACGACGGGCCCATACCCGTCATCACCCCTTGGGTGGTGGAGCTGCTGGAGCGAAACGACATAAAGGCAACCTTCTTTATGGTGGGCGACAACGTGCACAAATTCCCACAGGAGTATATGCAGGTTGTCGAGAGTGGCCACAGGCTTGGCAACCACACATTCAACCACCTTAAAGGATTGCTCACAAGCACAAAAAAGTATATCGAAAACGTGGACCAGGCCGATGCCTTTATACACAGCAACCTGTTTCGCCCGCCACACGGTGTACTGCGCAGGCAGCAATACAACGAACTGAGCGAGAGGTACCAATTTGTAATGTGGGACCTTGTTACGCGCGACTACAGTATTCATATGTATGGCGAGGATGTGCTTGCCAACGTAAAACGCTACACGCGCAACGGCTCCATAATAACCTTCCACGACTCGCTGCGTTCCGAGAGCAACCTACGATATGCCCTGCCACGTGCAATAGACTGGCTGTTAGAGCAGGGTTACACGTTCAAGATTTTTGAGTGATGACACCGCAAGAACTATCCCTTTACATAAAAGCCGAGGCCAAACGCCTCGGCTTTGCCGTTTGCGGCATAGCTAAAGCAGGCGTGGTGCCGCAGAAGGAGGTAAAAAGGTTTACAGAGTGGATAGAGGGCGGCAACCACGGCACAATGAGCTATCTTGAACGCAACAACGACAAGCGGGAGAATCCCACTCTGCTTGTACCCGGCTGCAAGAGCATAATATGCGTGGCTATGAGCTATGCACAGCCCGCCACACCGACAAACCGCCTGCACCTGTCGCGGTATGCCCGAGGAAAGGATTATCACAGAGTGGTAAAAGATAGATTGCACGCCTTACTTAAAAGCATAAACGAGGCCACAGGCGCCCGAGGGCGCGCCTTTTGCGATTCCGCACCCGTGCTCGAGCACTATTGGGCCGAGCAGGCGGGAATAGGGCGTGTGGGGCTTAACCACCAACTTATAATTCCCGGGCTTGGCACCTTTTTCTTCCTCGGCGAGCTTTTCATAGACCAAGAGGCCGAGGCCGATACACCCATTGACCACAATCTGTGCATAAACTGCAACCGCTGCATAATAAACTGCCCCACAGGTGCCCTAACAAAAACCGGGTTCGATGCACGCAAATGCCTTTCGTACCTCACGATTGAGCATCGTGGCGAACTGCCCGAAAACATCGGTAAAAAGATGGGTAATTGCTTTTATGGTTGCGACAGATGCAATGCCTCGTGCCCCCATAACGGCAACAACGAACCGAATACTGCCGACGAGCTGCAGCCAAGCGCGGAATTAGTGGCAATGAACGACGAGGAGTGGTTTACACTGAACAAGGAGAAATATGACATTCTCTTCAAAGATAGCGCCGTGGAACGTGCGGGTTACGCACAACTGATGAGAAACATCAACGAGATAAAAAAGCAACGCTAACCCCCTTATTTACACAGCACCTCGCACACCTTGTCTTGCCACACACGCACGGGACGCGCCTTGGGCGAGCCCTCGTTGAGAATTACAAATGCCAAATTGTGGCCGTTGGATGCCACAGCATAGCCCGCAAGGGTGCACACACCGGTGACCGTGCCTGTTTTTGCAAAAACCTTTTTATACGCAGCTGTGCCCTTGGCACGGTGCTTCATAGTGCCGCTCACGCCCGCCTGCGGCAAGCCACGCAATATATTTTCATATATCTGCGGCTGCGAGTGTGCATATCGCAGCACCTGCGCAATGACATCGGCCGACACAAGCGTGTAGGGCGAAAGGCCCGAACCATCGCAAACATCGTACCACTGCGGCATATCGAGCGCATATTCCAGGAAACCTTTCATTATTTTGGGCCCCATAGCCTGCCGCACAGGCAGGCGGCCATAGAGAGCACCCAAATGATATGACAGCGCCTCGGCACACAGATTGTTGCTCTCCATAAGAGCTTCGGAAACAATGTCGTATATCGGGCGGCGCACCACGGCAAGCGTGTCGCACCCTTGTGGAGCCACCCCCGCAGCAACATTTTCAACTACCACCCCACGGGCGGCAAGTTGCTCGGCTGCCACGGCAATGAAATAGTCCTGCGAGGGGTACATATTCATCTTCTCACTTTTGGCGGCAGAGCAATCGCCACGCAAACGAATGACATTCGTTCCGCAAAGCCAATCGCGCAAAATGGTAAACTTTTCACCCGTACCGCCACGGCTCACCGCCTCGTTCTCTATTGAATAAAAAGCCGACGGCGGATAACACTCCACCACAGGTGCCGCCCCGCGAGCAGCAGGCTTCGCTGTTACTTGTACACAACCGCCACAAAGCATAAGCGGCGAAATGTATGGCTGGAACTCCCACGGAGTATCGTCCCAAGCCCAGCCGGGCCCCCAATAGATGGAATCCATAAAGGAGCAATCGGCAAACAGGGTATCTGCGACTGCATCGTCGGGAACACTCTGCAGCATACCACACAAATCCTCAAAGGAGAAAAGCGGGTCCAAAGCCCCCTTGACATAGAGCGAATTGCCCTGCCGCAGCAGGTAGGTGTCTATGGTATAATCGCAGCCTAACCGTTCGAGCGCCACAACCGTGGTAACAATTTTAAGCACAGATGCAGGGCGGGTGAGTTTGTGCGCGCGGTGCGAAAAGAGCAGCGAATCGGCAGTGAGGTCGTAAACCACTAACGAAGCATCGCTGTAGGTGAGCAAATCGTCGCCCAGCAGGGCCGACAGCTCCTTCTTCGAGGGTTGCGCCACGGCAAGCAACGATGCAAACAGGGCGCATATGATGAGAGAAAATCGATTGTTCATAAAGGGGTTGTGGAAAAATTTCGGTAAAACTACTCATTATTTACCAAAATAGAGGAGTGCAAAGCTATTTTTATTTGAAACAACGCGATATTATTCACTAATAATTTTATAATTTTGCACAAACCATATAAAATAATATGCGGGGCTCGATGCACGCCTTTGAGCTTCTACAACCCATAGCCACACACCACCCCTGCAAAAATCAAAGAAAGTATGATTAAGAGATTCGACTTTTTGGTTATAGGTTCCGGAATTGCCGGAATGAGCTATGCGCTTAAAGTTGCCGAAAAGGGCAAGGTAGCTATCATATGCAAAACCACGCTCGAGGATGCAAACACCTATTTTGCACAAGGCGGTGTGGCATCGGTAACCAACCTTGCCGTGGATAATTTTGAGAAGCACATCGAGGACACGATGATTGCAGGCGACTGGATAAGCGACCGCGAGGCGGTGGAGAAGGTGGTGCGCGAGGCACCGTCGCAGATTCAGGAACTCATAAACTGGGGCGTGAGTTTCGACAAAGACGAAAACGGCAATTTCGACCTGCACCGCGAAGGCGGTCACTCGGAGTTCCGCATTCTGCACCACGCCGACAACACCGGCGCCGAGATACAGGAGTCGCTCATAAAGGCAGTGCGCAAGCACCCCAACATCACCATTCTCGACAACCATTTTGCCATTGAGATAATAACACAGCACCACCTGGGCATAACCGTCACCCGACAGACACCCGACATAGAGTGCTACGGCGCCTATGTGCTGGACATAGCCACCAACGAGGTGCACACCTTCCTGAGCAAGGTTACACTGATGGCTACCGGCGGCTGCGGCGCTGTATATAAAACCACCACCAACCCGCTTGTGGCAACGGGCGACGGCATAGCAATGGTATATCGTGCCAAAGGCACGGTAAAGGATATGGAATTTGTGCAGTTCCATCCCACCGCCCTCTATAACCCCGGCGACCGCCCCTCGTTCCTCATAACCGAGGCTATGCGCGGCTACGGCGGCATTCTGCGTACAATAGACGGCAAGGAGTTTATGCAAAAATACGATGAACGCCTCTCACTTGCCCCACGCGATATTGTGGCACGCGCCATAGATAACGAAATGAAAACCCGTGGCGACGACCACGTCTATCTCGACGTCACCCACAAGGACCCCGAGGAGACAAAGCACCACTTCCCCAATATTTACGAAAAGTGCCTCTCTTTAGGCATAGACATAACGAAAGACTACATACCCGTAGCACCCGCGGCACACTACCTGTGCGGCGGTATTAAGGTAGATTTGAATGCCGCATCGAGCATTCACAGGCTGTATGCCGTGGGTGAGTGCTCCTGCACAGGCCTGCACGGCGGCAACCGCCTTGCAAGCAACTCGCTCATTGAGGCCGTGGTATATGCCGATGCCGCCGCCAAGCACTCAGTGCAGCACATAGACGAATATAGCTTTAACGAGAACATCCCGCAGTGGAACGACGAGGGCACCAAGATGAACGAGGAGATGGTGCTCATCTCGCAGGATGTGAAGGAGGTGGGGCAGATTATGAGCACCTACGTGGGCATTGTGCGCAGCGACCTGCGCCTGAAGCGCGCCTGGAACCGCCTCGACCTGCTCTATGAGGAGACCGAGGAGCTGTTCAAGCAGAGCGTTGTGAGCCGCGAGCTATGTGAACTGCGCAACATAATAAATGTCGGTTATCTTATTATGCGCCAGGCTATCGAGCGCAAGGAGAGCCGAGGCCTGCACTACAACATAGACCATCCGAAGAAAGGCTGAAATAATCAAGGACAACTCACGTGGGTTGTCCTTAATTATTTACTTACATTTCTGCAAAGCCTTCTGCGCCGCCTCGTAGCCCTGTTCCGCTGCGAGGCGATACCACTTGACAGCCTCCGTTTCATCCATAGGAACGCCTACACCCAGGCTGTAGCATATTCCCAAATTATATTGGGCGGCAGGATGGCCCTGCTCGGCAGCAAGGCGGTAATATCGGACAGCTTCGACACTATCTTCTTCCACACCATCGCCCAAATAGTAGCTATCGCCCAACTCATTTTGAGCATCGGCATTACCCTGCTCGGCGGCAAGACGATACCATTTGACAGCCTCGGCATAATCTTTTTCCACGCCATCGCCATAATTATAGCAATCGGCAAGCATACGCTGTGCGCGGTGGTCGCCCTTTTGGGCAGCCTTACGTATTCTTTGAAGCATTCTCGCATTATCGATGAATGTATCATCGTCGGTACCATCGTATATACCAAGCCAATATATGGCATCGCTGTGCCCTTGTTCTGCGGCAAGGCGGTAATATCGGGTGGCCTCAGCTTCATCCTCGAGAACACCCTCGCCAAAGTAATAGCAGTCGGCCAGGCTATATTGCGCATCGACATTGCCCTGCTCGGCCGACCTGCTGAACCACTTGAAAGCCTCATCATAATCTTTTTCCACGCCCATACCCATATAATAGCAATCGGCAAGATTGTATTGCGCGGCAGGCTCGCCAAGCTCGGCAGCCTTGCGGTACCACTGTACGCCCTCCTTGTATGCTACAACATTATCTACATCGGCATAAAAGCAACAGTTACCCATACGCAACATAGCCTTTGCACTACCTAACTCCACGGCCTTGCTGTACCACTGCACAGCCTCCTCTATTCTATCGCCATCAATGGCATTGTCGCCCATCTGCACATACTCCTCGGGCGACAAATCGGGCGGTATTACAATATCGTTTCCCATAGTAACATCATACAGGATAATTCAAATTCTCCTCGGTGGCACAGGTGAGCACCTCGGCGAGGTATTTACGGGCTTCCCAACGTGCCTCGGACAGGTTCATCAGTAGGTAGTTGCCGCAATCGCGTGCCGATGCACCGGGCACCTCGCCCTCGTATGCAGCCACAAACTCGAAAGCCTCTTTCACAAGCGGCAGAATTTCGGCCGACGACACATCGCCTTTTACTATGAGATAGTTGCCTGTGAGGCAACCCATAGGACCCCAATAGATGATGCGACTGCCCCATTGAGCGTGGTTGCGCAAGAAGGTGGCAGCAAGGTGCTCTATCGTGTGTATTGCACTGGGGCTGAGCACCGGCTCGCGGTTGGGCTCCTTCATTCTCACATCGAAGGTGGTGACAACCTCGCCGCCCACATTGTCGTGGCGCGATACATATATGCCGCGTTTAAGGCGCAAATGGTCTATTGTAAAACTTGGTATCTTTTTCATAATTAAAGATTTGAAAGAAACATACGGGTGATGCCGAAGGAGCGGTTGGCCATCTCGCCCCAGAAATTTTCATACTGCTCTATGTGCTTATCCACACCGGGTGTGTCGCTTATGATTCTGAAACTGACAAACGGCACGCCGTATATGTGGCACGTCTGCGCTATTGCCGCCGATTCCATATCCACGGCCAGGCCTGCGGGGAAATTGGATTTTATCTCGTTCAGTTCGTCGCGGTTGGTTATGAACTTGTCGCCCGTGCATATGAGGCCGGCGTGTATCTTTGTGCTGTTGCCTGTGGCGCCGTTAAGCGACAAGGCGCACTGCCACAAACGCTGCGCCACGGGGAACAGTGCGGGCATTCCCTGAATCTGGCCATACTCGCAACCCATACCGCACCACACATCGTGATACACGATAGAGGAACTTACCACTACATCCATAACACTAAGGCACTCATCTATGCCACCGGCAACACCTGTGCTCACCATAGCATCGGGCGAGAAGGTGCGTATGAGTTCTGCGGCACCGACAGCCGCATTCACTTTGCCTATTCCGCAACGCATCAGCACTATCTCATTGGCACCCAACATGCCCACAAGATAGGAAAAGCCGCCGTGGGCACACTCGCGGGCATCGCCAAGCAGGGCAGCCAACTGCTCAAACTCCGACTGCATTGCCGTTAAAACTCCAATTTTCATATTTACGTATTTTTATTTCACTACATTTCACTGTGCGAAGATAGTGCAAGCAACCAATATTTGCAACGCAAAAAACAGCCCTTTTCACTTTGTACTAAATATTGTTTATTTGTTAATAAATATGCCGTTTTTTATTGTGTAAAATCGCGCAAAAAAAGTTATCTTCGCGTAAAATTGGGGCAGCACCTATCGGTGCACAAACAACCCTTTGATAATCAGACGGAAACATTACAATAAAACTTGATAACTATGTCAACAAAGAGAATTAAATCGGCATTGGTGTCTGTTTTTCACAAAGACGGGCTCGACGAGATTATAAAGCTCCTGCACGCCGAGGGGGTACAGTTAATTTCAACAGGTGGCACACAGCAGTTCATTGAGTCGCTAGGTATCCCCTGCACCGCAGTGGAGAGCCTCACAGGCTATCCCTCTATTTTGGGCGGCCGTGTGAAGACACTGCACCCCAAGGTGTTCGGTGGCATTCTGGGCCGCAGAGAGAATGAAAAAGATCAGGAGCAGATGAAAGAATTTGAGATTCCGGCGATAGATCTTGTAATTGTGGACCTCTATCCTTTTGAGCAGACTGTGGCATCGGGTGCTCCCGAGGCCGACATCATAGAGAAGATTGACATAGGCGGCATTTCACTCATTCGCGGTGCGGCAAAGAACTTCAACGACGTGGTTATAGTTGCCAGCAAGGCACAGTACAAGCCCCTGTTCGACATTTTGCAGAGCAATGGTGCCACAACCACTTTGGAGGAGCGCCGTTTCTTCGCACGCGAGGCGTTTGCAGTGTCATCGTCATACGACTCTGCAATCTTCAACTACTTCGACAAGGAGGAGAAGAGCGCGTTCCGCAACGCAAAGGATTGCCCTATGTCGCTGCGCTATGGTGAGAACCCCCACCAGAAGGGTGCCTTCTACGGCGACTTCGGCAAGATGTTCAACCAGATACACGGCAAGGAGATTTCGTACAACAACTTGCTCGACATAAGCGCCGCAGTGGAGCTTATCAACGACTTTGCAGGCGAAACCACATTTGCCATCCTCAAGCACAACAACGCTTGCGGCCTTGCATCGCGCCCCACACTGCTGGAGGCTTGGGAGGCTGCCCTTGCAGGCGACCCCGTATCGGCTTTTGGCGGCGTGCTCATTGCAAACAAGGCCATTGACAAGGCTACAGCCGAGAAGATTAACGAGATCTTCTTCGAGGTAATCATTGCCCCCGACTACGATATGGAGGCTTTGGAGATTCTCACACAGAAGAAGAACCGCATAATCCTTGTGCAGAAGGAGACCGCACTCCCCTCGCAGACCTACCGTAGCGTGCTCAACGGCGTGCTCGTACAGGACCGCGACGAGAAGGTTGAGACACCCGAGGACCTGAAGACCGTGTCGAAGGCCGTTCCCACTGAGAGCGAGATTGAGGATATGCTCTTTGCAAACAAGATTGTGAAGCACAGCAAGAGCAACGCCATTGTGCTTGCAAAGAACAAGCAGCTCATTGCAAGCGGCGTGGGACAGACTTCACGCGTTGATTCATTGCGCCACGCCATTGAGAAGGCCGGCAACTTTGGTTTCTCGTTGCAGGGCAGCGTGATGGCCAGCGATGCATTCTTCCCCTTCCCCGACTGCGTGCAGATTGCTCACGAGGCAGGCGTTACAGCTGTTATCCACCCGGGCGGTTCTATCCGCGACAAGGAGTCGGTTGACTACTGCGATGCCAACGGCGTGTCTATGGTTATAACCGGATTCCGCCATTTCAAACACTAATTTAATTAACAAGAAAAGACAATGGGACTTTTTTCATTCACACAAGATGTAGCAATTGACCTTGGTACCGCCAATACCATCATTTCCTACAACGGAAAGATTGTTGTTGATGAGCCCTCGGTGGTTGCAATTGACAGTTCAAAGAAGATGATTGCCGTTGGTGAGCGCGCAAAGCAGATGCACGAAAAGACCAACCCCAACATTAACACGATACGTCCCTTGCGCGACGGTGTGATTGCCGACTTCTATGCCTGCGAAATGATGATGCGCGGTCTCATAGAGAAGGTGAATATGGGTAACAAGCTGTTCACCCCCTCGTTGCGTATGGTCATTGGCGTTCCCTACGGCTCAACCGAGGTGGAGCTCCGTGCTGTGCGCGACTCTGCCGAGCACGCAGGCGGCCGCGACGTATATCTCATCTATGAGCCTATGGCTTCGGCGCTTGGTATTGGCCTCGACGTGCTGGCACCCGAGGGGAATATGGTGGTTGACATAGGTGGTGGCTCCACCGAGATTGCAGTAATCTCGCTTGGCGGCATTGTGTCGAACGGTTCACTGCGCACTGCGGGCGACGACTTCACAGCCGACATTCAGGAATATATGAGCCGCCAACACAACGTGCGCGTGAGTGAGCGTATGGCAGAGCGCATAAAGATACACGTGGGTTCTGCACTCACCGATCTTGGCGACGAGGCTCCCCAGGACTACATTGTACACGGTCCTAACCGCATAACAGCTATGCCCATCGAGGTACCTGTATGCTACCAGGAGATTGCACACTGCATCGACAAATCCATTATGAAGATTGAGAACGCCATCATAAGCGCTCTGGAGGCCACACCGCCCGAACTGTATGCCGACATCGTACACAACGGTATATATCTTGCAGGCGGCGGTGCATTGCTGCGCGGCCTCGACAAGCGTTTGGAGAACAAGATAAACATACCCTTCCACATCGCCGAGAACCCCCTCTACTGCGTTGCCAAGGGTACAGCGCTTGCGCTCAACGACCTCAATTATCCATTCTTGATGCGATAAAAAGAGAATACCGTGCACACACTGTTAAACTTCTTCATTAAGCATAATCACTGGTTCCTTTTTCTGTTGCTGGAGGGAATCGGGGTTATGCTTATTGTGCAGTTTAACAACTACCAGAACGCCAAAATGTTCACATCGGCCAACAGCGTGGCGGGCAACCTGTTTGCCGCAATAACCGACGTGAGCAGCTATTTTGCCCTCAAAAGCGAGAATGCCAGACTGTTGGAATACAACAAAGAGCTCAACGAGCAGGTGACAGCATTGCAGGCACACCTTGCGCAACAGGAGGACAGCGCAACGGTTGCCGCCTTGCCACACAAGGCAAACGGTTTCTTCTACAACTGCGCCACCGTGGTGAACAACTCGCTTAACGCCGTAAACAACTATATCACCATAGACAAAGGCACGGCCGATGGTGTGGAGGCCGAAATGGGTGTCTTCTGCAACAAAGGTGTGGTGGGTATCATATACACCGCATCGGAGCACTACTCGGTGGTTATACCCCTGCTCAACAGCAAGAGCAGCATCAGTTGCCGCGTTAAGGGGAGCGACAGTTTCTGCACCCTGCAATGGGATGGCAGCGACACCCGCTATTCGTACCTTGTGGACCTGCCCCGCTACACCAAATTCGAGGTGGGCGACACCGTTGTCACAAGCGGTTTCTCATCAATATTCCCTGCAGATATTCCCGTGGGAATAATTGAGAGAACCGAGGACTCCGATGACGGTATGTTTGCACAGGCACGCGTGGAACTGTTTACCGACTTTGCCACCCTGCGAAAGGTTTACACAGTGGGCAATGAGGGGCGCAAAGAGCAATGGGAACTTGAAAACAGCATAAGCAAGGAATGACAAGCAACAACCTCATACGCATACGCAACTTTGTGATATTGGCATTTATTCAGGTGCTGATATTCAGCCAAATACACCTGTTTGGCTATGCCACTGCGCACATATATCTCATATTCCTGCTCAAACTGCCACGCTTTACATCGCGCAACGAACAGATGATATGGGCCTTCCTCTTCGGCCTTGTGGTGGACATCTTCGGCAACACACCCGGCATAAACGCCTGTGCCGCCACTGCAATGGCATTTGCACGTGGCTACATCCTTGAATCGTTCACGCAAAAGGGGGTAGCCGACGATTTCGTTCCCGGCATACACACCATAAACGTGGCAGGCTACATAATGTATGCCACTCTGTGCCTGCTGCTCTTCTACACCGTACTCTTCCTGCTGGAGCTCTTCACCATACACTACCCGCTGACACTGCTTGCAAGCATTGCTGCAAGCACCCTGCTCACACTGCTGTTTACGCTTGTCATAGAGTGTTTCACCCGCAAAAAGTAGAGCGATGAACATACACGGATACGACAAACGCAAATATATACTTGGCGGGGCTGTTCTGTTGGTGCTCATCACATACATTGTGCAGCTGTTCAACCTGCAGATTCTGAGCGACCAGTACAAATCGAAGGCCGACAGCAACGCATTCTACAAAAAGACGCTCTACCCCACCCGCGGCCTCATATACGACCGCAACGGCAAACTGCTTGTATATAACCGCCCCGCATACGATATCACATTCGTGCCGCGCGAGGTGAAGAAACACGGGATTGACACGCTTGAACTGTGCCGTGCCCTCAATATCACACGCGAGGAGTTCGACGGATATATGAAGAAGGCACGCAAAAGGCGCGGCTACTCGTCATATACCGAGCAGGAGTTTATGACACAGCTATCCACCGAGGAATTTGCGCAGTTCCAGGAGAAGTTGTTCCGTTTCCGCGGCTTCTATGCCCGCAAGCGCTCCATAAGGCAATATGAATATGATGCCGGCGGTGTGCTCTTTGGCGACATTGGCGAGGTATCGCAGAAGAAGATAGACAAGGACTCATACTACAAGCGTGGCGACTACATAGGTACGCAGGGCCTTGAGGCATCGTACGAAGAGCAGCTGCGCGGCCGCAAAGGAACCGAGATGCTGCTGCGCGATGCACATGGCCGCATACAGGGGAAGTACCGCGACGGCGCACTCGACACGCTGCCTGTGCGCGGAAAGGACCTCACGTTAGGGCTCGACATCGAGTTGCAACGCCTGGGCGAGCGGCTTATGAAGAACAAGATAGGCAGCATAGTGGCCATTGAGCCCGCAACAGGCGAAATATTGTGTATGGTATCGGCGCCATCGTACGATCCGCGCCTGCTCACAGGCCGTGCCAGGAGCGAAACCCACAAGAAGCTGTCGAAAGACAGGCGCAAGCCCCTGCTCAACCGTGCCATTATGGGTACATACCCGCCGGGCTCCACATTCAAGACCTCGCAGGCACTCACCTTCCTGCAAGAGGGAGCCATCACACCGCAAACAGCTTTTCCCTGCCACGGTGGCTTTGTGCTCAAAGGATTCAAGCTCGGTTGCCACGCCCACTCGTCGCCCACCCCGCTTGTACCTGCCATTGCAACATCGTGCAACGCCTATTTCTGCTGGGGCCTGCACCGTATGTTCGGTTCAAGCAAATATGGCAGCATACAGGAGGCTATGGACACCTGGCGCGACTATATGGTTTCTATGGGATTCGGCTACAAACTTGGCATAGACCTACCCGGCGAGGTGCGCGGTATGATTCCAAATTCCAAATTCTACGACAGGCATTTGGGGAAATATTGGAAGGCAACCACCGTGGTAAGTATCTCCATCGGACAGGGTGAGGTAACACTCACCCCCCTGCAGATAGCCAACCTTGGAGCCACCATTGCCAACCGAGGAGAGTATGTAACACCACACTTGGTGAGCAGGATTGAGGGCGACACACTTAAAGAGGAGTACCGTACTCGCAAAAAAACGATGGCGGGCAGGGAGGCATACGAAACCGTGGTGCAAGGTATGCGCGAGGCTGTGCTCAACGGCACCTGCCGTGGTGCAAACATCCCGGGCTGGGAGGTGTGCGGCAAAACAGGAACGGCACAGAACCGTGGCAAGGACCACAGTGCATTTATGGGCTTTGCTCCTATGAACGATCCCAAGATTGCCATTGCCGTGTATGTGGAGAATGGTGGTTTCGGTGCCGTCTATGGCGTACCCATAGGAGCACTTATTATGGAGCAATACCTCAACGGCGAGTTGAGCGAGGAGAGCAAGGAGAAGGCAAAAGCAATAGAAGAGAGGATTATTTATTATGGAACGGACGAGAGGTAACATATTCAGCCGCATCGACTGGTGGATTATTGCCCTGTTCATCGCATTAGCGGTAATGGGGTGGCTCTCGATATGCGGTGCCAGCTACAGTTACATAGAGACCGACATCCTTGAGTTCTTCAGCCCCGGTGAGAGAACAGGCAAGCAGGCTATGTGGATGGGGGTATCCATCGTGGTAGGCCTGGTGTTGCTGTGCATAGAGAAAAACACATACAAGGACCTGGCACCGTTCATCTACATAGGAGCCATACTGCTTGGCATCCTCACCATATTCATAGCCCGCGACATAAAGGGCTCGCATTCGTGGATTACAATAGGCTCGTTCAGCATACAGCCCGCCGAGTTTATGAAATTTGCCACCACACTCGCTTTAGCATCGTTTATGGGGCGCTACGGATTCAAGATTACCGACAACAGCGATTTCTTCAAGTGCGTGGGAATAATTATGCTGCCTATGCTGGTGATTGTGGGGCAGAACGAAACAGGCAGCGCGCTTGTCTACCTGTCGCTCTTTCTTGTGCTCTACCGCGAGGGTATGAGCGGCATTACACTGCTTATGGTAATAAGCGCCGTGGTATATTTTGTCGTGGGAATAAGATATGGCGAAACACCATCCGCCGCCCTACCAACAATGATGGTGGGCCCCTATGCGGTGACCATACTCATACAGGCCTTCTCGCTTGCAATGACAAAATGGTGGTGCAAGCACAGCGATACCTTCAAGATGATGCTGCTGGTAAATGTGTGTGTGTCGTTGCTGGCATACTGGATTGCAGTGTATCTGATAGCCTTCAACCTGATGATTATACAATACCTGCTGCTTGCATTCAATGTGGGATATATGCTTGTGAGGGCACGCATAAACAAGGAGATGCGCAACGTGTGGGTGGCAGCCTACATTGTGGGTGCGCTCGCCTTTTTCAGTTCCTGCGAATATGTGCTGCACAACGTGCTTAAACCGCACCAAAGGGTGCGAATAGAGGTTCTTTTGGGCCTTAAGGAGGACCTTGCCGGTGCAGGCTACAACGTGCACCAGTCGAAGATTGCAATAGGCTCGGGAGGAGTGTTTGGCAAGGGATTCCTGAACGGAACACAGACGAAACTGAAATACGTACCCGAACAGGACACCGACTTCATCTTCTGCACCATAGGCGAGGAGCAGGGCTTTGCAGGCTCGGCCGTGGTGCTTATGGTATTTGCGGCGTTCATACTGCGCCTGCTGGCTATAGCCGAGCGACAGAACGACATATTCGGCAGAGTATATGGCTATGCCATAGCCTCGATATTCTTCTTCCACTTTACCATAAACATAGGTATGGTTATAGGAATAATGCCCGTAATTGGTATTCCGCTACCCTTCTTCAGCTATGGCGGTTCGTCGTTCTTAGGATTTTCCATTCTGCTGTTTACCTTCCTGCGCATTGATGCCGACCGAGAGGCACGAGCTTGATGCCCACATCGTAAACTCCCTGTAACAATGAATCCTGCATAATATGTTGCAGACATATTGTGTGGGCACCACCCTGCGACACAGGCAGCGAGGCGACGTAATACTCGGCTTGGTAGAGAGCACCGGCGGTGGAACCGCGGCGCAGGCCTGCATCGTCATATATATCGCAGCAGACGGTGTCGCGCAATATTATGCTGTCACCGGCACGGGCGGTTACCTGCAGGCAAAGATTTTTATATTTATAGGCTTGGCTGTAGCGCACACCCGCATAGAGGGCAAGCAAATCGGTGCCACGGCACAAGGCGGAATCCTGCACAAAGGCAAGCGGGCGACTTCGATGCCACTCGCCACCTACCGATTGATAGCTATGCAGGCTGTAGCCGCCGCACGAGAGCAACAGCGCACACAGTAGCATCAACGCTATGCTACTCGGGCTTTTTAGGCTTGCCACCCCTCTCTCCCTTCTCATTGCGGTTGTCGTTACGGGGCTTGCCTCCCTGTTTCTTCTTGCGTTTCTTGGCCCTGCCTGTGTTGTCGAAGCGGTTTATGTTATCCTGCTCCAATATATCCATAGAGCGTTTGCTGTCGCTGATACCCGATGCATCGAGGCGCTCGGGGCGCTCGCCACGCTTGTTCATCTCAATTATATTTATGGCACGGCGTGCGCTTATGGTCACAAGGTTGGCAGGTATATGCTTGTCGGTGGAGTATGTCACCTCGCCGCGCAATATATCGGCCTTGAAGAAGAAATATGTGCCATCGGTGGTTTCGAGCTCCACATCGCGCGGGGGAAGGGTGCGCGATGCCTCCACATACGAGTCAACCTCGTAGTTAAGGCAACATTTGAGCTTGGCGCACTGCCCCGCTAATTTTTGAGGGTTCAACGATATATCCTGGAAGCGGGCAGCCGATGTAGATACCGAGATAAAATTGGTGGTGAAGGTGGCGCAGCAGAGCTCGCGGCCGCAAGGGCCTATACCACCTATGCGGCCTGCCTCCTGGCGTGCACCAATCTGCTTCATCTCAATCTTTATCTTGAAGGTATCGGCAAGCACCTTTATGAGCTGACGGAAATCGACACGGTTGTCGGCTATGTAGTAGAAGATGGCCTTCTGCCCATCGCCTTGATACTCCACATCGCCTATCTTCATATCGAGCTGAAGGTCTTTTGCTATCTGGCGCGAACGTATCATAGTGTCGTGCTCGCGAGCCTTGGCCTCCTCGTACTTTTCCATATCCACAGGCTTGGCCTTGCGATATATGCGTTTGAACTCGCTCTCGGGTGTGAGGCGTGTCTTTTTCAGTTGCAACAGCACTAAACGGCCTGTCATTGTAACCTTGCCGATGTCGTGCCCCGGGGTGGCCTCAACAGCTACAATATCGCCCTTTTGCAAGGGCAGATTGTTGCTGTTCCTGTAATATCCCTTACGGGTGTTCTTGAACTGCACCTCCACAATGTCGGTATATTCCTCGTTGCCGGGTACGTCGGCAAGCCAATCGAATGTGTTAAGCGGTGCATCCATTCTGCCACATCCCTTGCAACATATACCCGAATTATGGTTCTGTTCCTTATATTTAAGTTTTTCCTCCATTTAACGGTTTTTTATCCAAACGATCATTCTCAACGACATATCGAAAAAGACCATTTTTGCATTAACATTCTGTTCTATGTGTCTCTGCGCTTCGGACAGCTCATCCATAATGCCGAAGATATTGCGCTCGTTCACAAAGGGTGAAAAACGCACCGAAAAGTTTCGCTCCTCGGGCGAGAGGCAGAGCATCTCGTCGCGCTTGAAATTCATTATAAAGTTCTCGCGTATCATACGCTGGCAATAGCCAAGCAGGCGTTTTTGGCGTTCGCGGCCCATAGCTGCCACCTGCTCGCTCCAACGCTTCATCTCCTGTATATTGCGGGCATATGCTATGCGCATCAGTTGCGAGAAAAGGTCCAAGTAAAGCGCCTTGTCGCTATCGAGCGAGAGCATCTCCTCGGCAGCCTCCCAGTTGCCGCCACTCTGCTGTGCCACACGGGCGGCATCGGCCTGTGTGAGACCGTGGCGGGCAATGAGTGCATCTTCTATGTCCTGCTGCATAATGCGCGGCACTTCCACGCGCTGTGTGCGGCTCAAGATGGTGGATATTATCTGCGCAGGCTCCTCGGACACAAGCATAAAGAGCGTTTCCTGTGGCGGTTCCTCTATTATCTTAAGCAATTTGTTGGCACCCACATCCTTCATCTTCTCGGGCAGCCATATGATGACAATCTTCCACCCGCCCTCGCGCGATTTCATAGATAGTTTTTGCAGTATATCGCCGCTCTCGCGCTCATATATCATTGGCTGCTGATTGTCGAGGTCGAGCTTTTGCAACCAATCGTCGTAGCTGAAATAGGGGTTCTTGAGCAGCAGTTCGCGCCACTCGGCTATATAGTCGTCGCTCACAGGTGCGCTGTCGGAGCCTCCGCTCTTTTTCCTTTTCACGGGAAAGACAAAGTGCAAGTCGCTGTGTATGAGTTTGTTCATCTTTACACACGCAGGACAGGTGCCGCAAGCATCGCCACCCTGCCTGTTGCCACACAGCAGATAGTGGGCAAGAGCCACCGCAATGGCCAGCTTGCCGTTGCCACGCGGCCCTGTTATGAGAAGAGCGTGCGCAAGGCGGTTTTCATCTACACTGCGCTTGAGTTGCTCAATGACCTTCTGCTGCCCTATTATGTCGCCAAAGGTGAGTGCCATCAGTAAATGGTTTTTGCTATTTCATAAACACTGTCCATAGCATTTATCGTGTAAAAATGAATGTTTGGGACACCCTTTGCCATAAGTTCGCGGCACTGCGCCACGGCCCACTCGCGCCCCACCTGTGCTGCCGCGGCATCGTCTTTGCACTGCTGCATTGCAGCCACAAGCTCCACAGGTAAATCCACGTGGAACGTCTTGGGTAATATATTCAGCTGCGACAGGCGGTGCATAGGCTTTATTCCAGGAATGATGGGGATGTTTATTCCCATTGCACGGGCACGCTCCACAAAAGCAAAATATTTTTCGTTGTCGAAGAACATTTGCGTAACGGCATACGCGGCACCCGCATCGGCCTTCTGCTTCAATACCATTAGGTCGCTTTCGAGATTAGGCGCCTCTTCGTGCTTTTCGGGGTAGCAAGCCACGCCGCAAGTAAAACGCTCGCCACGCTCCTTCATAGGCGAGCCGTCGATAAAAAAGCCTTCGTTGAAGCGGTTCACCTGTTGCAAGAGGTCGATGGCGTGGGCGTGGGATTTACATCGTGCAGAACCCTCTTTGCACCTGTCGCCACGCAACACAAGAATATCGTTTATGCCCGATAGCTGCAGGTCGATGAGCACATACTCGGTCTCTTCAAGCGAGTAACCGTTGCACAAGATATGCGGCACCACAGGCACACCGAACCTGTGCTGAATGGCAGTGGCCACAGCCACGGTACCCGGGCGGCGGCGTATGGTGCTGCGCTTGTATGTACCGTCGCCCATATCGGTATATACAGGCTCGCTGTGGTGAGTGGTTATATTTATGTATTTGGGCTTAAATTCCATAAGCCGCTCTATGTTGCTGAACAACTTGGTGGAGCCTGTGCCCTTTATGGGTGGCAACACCTCGAAAGAGAAGGCTGTTTTGTCGCAACTGTTTAAGCTATCTATTACGTTCATTTTGTTTGCAGGCTGTATTATACGCATTACAAATATGGGCACATTGAGCCTATTTTGTAATTTATTACAAAAATAGTGCAAGCGGGCGAAATACAAAATAAATTTTGTGGTTTTTAGCGGCATATTTTCAAAAGTGGGCTACACCACTATGAACAGAAAAACCGCGCCCCCAAAAGGGAGCGCGGGAATACACACATATTATTTATCAACACTAAAGCTCTTCAATCACAGCACCGTCGAGCGACACCTTCAAATATTTCTCAAAATTACCCCTCTCAATGTTCACCTCGTAATAGTCACCTGCGGGAGTCTCAACATAATCAACATCGTCAATCACATAATCGGGGTAGGCAGTTGCTATGGCATTTTTTACCTCCTGCGCAAGGGCAGAGGGAGCTACGTCCCACTCTGTGCGCACCCACTCGTCGGCGCTTGTAAAGTAAACCTCCTTTCTCTTGGCATCGTGAGTGATATCGACCTCAATCAACCCGTTGCCGGCCCATTCGGTTTCAGTGATTACCGCACCGGGGTACTTCGTTTCAATAAAACTCTTAACCATGTCGCTCAATTCTATGGCGTGCGAGTTGTCGTCGTCGTTGCAAGATGCAAATATTATTGCCGACAACAGGAACAGATAATATAATACTCTTTTCATAATGTTTTTTCTTAATTGTTTAGTCACTTAGTTGTTTAGTTATTCTCTTAATTGTCGATATCTATGATATTCAATTTCTTATCGAAAGTAAGTTCAAAGCGGTTCGACAGCTTCACCTCGTAGTCGTTGGCATCGCGCTCAATCTTCAGTATCTTGGCATCGGGGTAGTTCGCTTTCACATAATCTCTGATGGCCTCGGGAACTATAGCTGCGGGAACCTCGTTATAACGGCAATCTACATCCTTCCAGGCACCCTTGCGAGTGAACTCAAGTTTTGAACCGTCGGCAAACACCACCTCGTATGAACGCTCCAGAAAATCGCGTTCCTCTTTTGCATATGAGATTTTAAGGTCGCCAAAGTGGGTGTTTATAAATGTCTGAGCCTCGGCGGGGAGCATACCTTTTGTGATAATCTTGTCATTATCGGCTCTTGCAGTTAATACACTCAGTGAAAGAATCGCAGCAAATACAAATAAAATCTTTTTCATAATTTCAGTTTTTAATTAGTTTCATTTTCTACTTTAACAAGCGAAAGAGAGATTCTGTTTACACCCTTTCTGCATTATTTCTGCTGCAAAGATTATACACAATTCTGAAATAAAGTTGAAATAAAAAGGGAAATGGGGAAAATTTTTGTTTTTAACATTTTATTACAAATAAGGGGTGTTGTCCTACTATTATGCCTTATACCATTGCGGTGCAGGTTGCCAAACTACCTGCACCGCAATAAAATACTTATAAGCAATTACCCACTACCGACACACCGCAAAAATATGATTACCCGCCTCAAAGGAGTAACTAATGTTCATATTATAACTGCGTGCAATGGAGCCCACAAGGGCAAGCCCAAGGCCGGTGCTGCCCGTTTTGCCCTGCTTGTAAAAGCGATGGAACAGGCGCGTGGAATCGAGCGGCTCGCTGCCGCTATTGGTAAAGAAGAGCGTGCCGCCTGTGACATATATCGAAATTTTGCCACCATTGGGCGAGTGCAGGAAGGCATTCTTCAACAGGTTGGTTACAAGAATGGCTGCAAGTTCCTCGTTCATACGCAGCACAAGGCTTTGCGGCAAATCGACTACACACTCAATGCCGCGCGTGGCATATATTTCGGCATATATTTCAGCCTCATCCCTTATGAGGGCGGCAATATTCACATCGGTTACATCGGGGAACTGCCCGTTATCAATTTTTGCAAGCAGCAAGAGGGTGCGGTTGAGGCGCACCAAGCGGCGCAGCGCCTGCTGCATTTTGTTCAGCTCGACTGCCTGCTCGTCGCTCAACGCCGTGTTGTCGAGCATCCACTCAATGCGGTTGCCAAGCACGGCAAGCGGTGTTTGCAGTTCGTGCGATGCATTGCCTATGAACTGTTTCTGCTGTTCGAAGTGGCTCTCGGCACGGGTTATTGTGGCCCTTGCCGAGTCTATGAGCTTGCGGAACTCCACCACCGACGGCGATGCAGGGAAATTGCTCACACCCTTGCCCGGCGTGTACTGTTCGAGCCAGCCGAGCAGGCCATAGAGCGGCCGCATACTGCGGTGGAATACAAATATTGTGGCAAGGAATATTGTAAGCACCACCGCTAAGAAAAGCGCCAAAATGTGCCAGAACACCGAGGAGAGGAGGTCCTCGCGCTCAAATGTGGGCATAGTCACCAGCAGGCGGTACATAGCCCCTTCGGCATCGGCAAAATGAGCGGTGAGCACGCGCGCAGGCTCGGTCTCCTTCTTTTCGTGGATATACACAAGCGAGTCGCTGTATTGCATAGAGGGCACAACGGCAGTGTTATGTCCAAGAAACTCCAGCGTGTAGCTGTTGTTGCTGCCGTCGCCCACTGCAGGCAGTTCGCGGCCCGCCAATGTACGGCGTATTATAAGTTCGGCATAGCCCTCAAGGCTGTCATCGGTTTCATCGTTTATCTCCTCTACCATTGCAAAGTAGAAGATTACCGACCAAAGAGCCAGAATGGGCAACAGCGCCACCGCCAGGCGCGCAAGCACGGTATTCAACAGTTTCATAGCTCCACCTCGCAAAATTTATAACCAAAACCATAGACTGCCTTCACATTGTATGTGGCACCGGCATCGGCAAGCCTTTTTCTCAAATTCTTTATCTGCGCATAGACAAACTGGAAATTGTCGGCAGCATCAATATGGTCGCCCCACACCGATTCCGCCAGCACAGCCTTATCCACTATATGGCCCGGGCGCTGCATAAAATAGAGCAGAATATCGAACTCTTTTTTAAGCAGAGGCACATCGCTGCCATCCACCGCCACGCGGCGGCTATCTATGCTCAGTTCGATATTGCCGGCAGACATCTGCTTGGATACCGCGGCACTGCCCCTGCGCAGCACGCTCTTTATGCGTGCCGACAGCTCGGCCATATAAAAGGGCTTGGCAAGGTAGTCGTCGGCACCCAGGTCGAGCCCCGCTACCTTGTCGTCTATGGAGTCGCGTGCCGATATTATTATCACGCGGTCGCCCTTGTCGAGCGCCTTTATGTGCTCAAGCAGTTTGAGACCGTTGCCATCGGGCAACATTATATCGAGCAGAATGCAGTCGTAACTGTAACCCGCTATCTTGTCGTTGGCATCGAAGAAGGTGGCGGCACACTCCACCACATAGCCCTCGCTGCGCAGTGCGCGGCACATTATCTCACTCAACGAGGCATCGTCTTCTATTATAAGCAGTTTCATAGTAAAAAGTATTTACCGCAAACGTACAACCCGATTTTGAAAAGGAACTGAAATAGATTGCAAAAATCAGAGGCTGCCGTAATGCTCCACAAGGTCGAAATCGAGCTGCTTGCGGTCGAGGTTGGCACGCGCTATGCGCACACGCACTGCATCGCCTATGGTGTAGCGCCCGTGTTTGCGGCGGCCCACAAGGCAGTAGTTGGCATCGTCGAACTCGTAGTAGTCGTCTTGCAGAGTGCGCACGGGTATCATACCCTCGCACTTGTTTTCGTTTATCTCGGCATATATGCCCCACTCGGTGACACCGCTTATCACGGCATCGAACTCCTCGCCTATGTGCTCGCTCATAAATTCAACCTGTTTGTATTTGATGCTTGCACGCTCGGCATTGGCAGCCACCTGCTCCTGTGCCGAGCAGTGGTCGCAGAAATCCTCGTACTTGGAAAGGCTCACCGAGCGGGAGCCCTGCAACAGGTAGCGCGTGAGCAGGCGGTGGACAAGAAGGTCGGGGTAGCGGCGTATGGGCGACGTAAAGTGCGTGTAGTAGCGGAAGGCAAGGCCGTAGTGCCCAATGTTCTCGGTGGAGTAACGCGCCTTTTGCATTGTGCGCACCGATATCTGCTCTATCACGTTTTGCTCCTTGGTACCGTGCACCTCCTTGAGCAGGTTGTTCATAGCCGTAGCCGATGTGGTGCGCCCCGAGCCGCTGCGCATCTTGTAACCTAACTTGCTCACAAATTTAGAGAGCATAGCAAGTTTTTCGGGGTCGGGCTGGTCGTGTATGCGATAGACAAAGGTCTTGGGTGTGTTGCCCGGGGCACGGCGGCCTATTCTTTCGGCCACGGTGCGGTTGGCAAGGAGCATAAACTCCTCTATAAGTTGATGCGACTCATTGCTCTCGCTGAAATAGACCGACTGGGGCTTGCCCGTCTCGTCGAGGTGGAAATGCACCTCGGCCTGCTGAAAATCTATGGCACCCGCATCGAAACGCTTGCTGCGCATAATCTGCGCAAGCGAATTGAGCAAAGAAATCTCTTTGTAAAACTCGCCCTCGCCCTTTTCAATAATCTGCTGCACCTCGTCGTAACAGAAACGGCGGTCGCTGTTTATCACCGAACGGCAAATGCGGTAATCCTTCACTTCGGCCTTTTCGTTCATTGTGAAGATGACGGAATAGGTGAGCTTGTCCTCGTGTGGGCGCAACGAGCATAGGAAATTGCAGAGCCTTTCGGGTAGCATAGGTATTGTTCTATCCACAAGATATATTGATGTGGCACGCTTGAAGGCCTCTTTGTCTATGGTGCCGCCCTCGGTAACGTAGAACGACACATCGGCAATGTGCACACCCACCTCCCATAAACCGCCCGCAAGAGAGCGCACCGACAGCGCATCGTCAAAGTCCTTGGCATCGTCGGGGTCTATGGTAAATGTGGTTACGTCGCGGAAATCCTCACGGGCGGCAATCTCCTCGGGGGTGATGCCCACCTGGAGCCTCTCAGCAGCCTGCTCCACCGCAACGGGGTATGTATAGGGAAGACCGAATTCAGCAAGAATGGCATTCATCTCGGTGTCGTTCTCGCCCGCCTTGCCCAAGATGTCCAGCACCTTGCCCACGGGGTTCTTGCTCTCGGCAGGCCACTCAAGCAACTTCACAACTGCCTTGTCGCCGTTCTTTCCACCCTTCAACAGGTCCTTGGGAATAAAGATATCGAAGGGCATCAGGCGGTTCTCGGTGAGCAGGAAGGCATAGTGCTTCTCCACGTGCAACTCGCCCACAAAGGTATCGTGCGCACGCTTAAGCACTTCCACCACCTCTCCTTCGCGACCACGACCGCGACGATTGGCAAAGAGCGCAAGGCGCACATAATCGTCGGTGAGTGCGTGCCCCGAATTGCGCTCGGTAACTATCACCGGCTCGCTGTCGTCATCGGGATAAAAGAGGTTATAACCATTGTTGTTGCGCTGGAACGTACCCAGCATAGAGGTGCTGCTGTTGGCAAGCTGGTAACGGCGGAAGGCAGGTTCAATGAGGTAGCCGTCGAACACAAGGTCGTCGAGGATGCTCACACACAATGTGCGTGCCGACGACGAAGTGAGGGCAAGCTCCTTGAAAATCTCCTTTGTACTTATCTGCTCACCTTCGTGCCTATTAAAAAACTCCACAAGCATATCCACAAGCACCCGCTTATTCATTCGCCCCTTTGATTTTCCGCCTTTCTTTGCCATAATTTCACTCTTTTTATAGTTGTAAATAACACACTTGCATTATGCAATTGTTTGCTTTGCTATGCGATGTGCTAAATTACTAATAAAAAAAGAGAATGCAAGCAACCGCGGAAAAAAGCTGCGAAATTGGAATCTTAAACTTTGTAAAATTATAAGTTCACACCAAAATTCTTGCGGCGTACTATATCACCAACCACCCTGTTGCGCTTACGCACATCGGCCTCATAGATAACCCCTATGCAGTTGGCAGCGACAAGCGTAGGCACGTGCTTGGAAAGCTTGCCCACCGACAGTGCCGACAAATCCTTGGTGCCACCGCAATAGATGGGTTCATAGGCAAAACGCATACGCAAAAAATCGAACGTACGGCGGGCAAAAAGAAAAACCGCTCCCTCGTCGGGGAAAGCATCTTCGACACCATTTACCTTGTCGAACAAAAAAAGGGAAAACGAATACCTAAACCCCGATGCCCCGAATACCGAGAGGAGCGATTTTAATTTTTTAAGCATATGATTATGGATAACTGCCACAAAGATAGTAGGCAACGCACGGGAACAGGTTGCTATATTGCCAAAAACACTTTTTCGGGTATAAAATAGAGTAAACGGCAAAAATGTTGTAAGTTTGCAAAGAAAATATTGCAAACAGATAATGAGCAAAAAAAAGATACTCGTAACAGGAGCAAGCGGCTTCATAGGCAGTTTCATTGTGGAGCAAGGAATTGCGGCCGGCTATGAGGTGTGGGCCGGAATAAGAGCCGGCAGCAGCCGCAAATTCCTGCAACACCCCGAAATACAGTTCATAGAACTAAGCATAAACAACGAACAGAGGCTGCAAGAGCAGCTTGCTGCATTCAAAAAAGAGAACAGTGCTTGGGACTATGTGATACACGCCGCAGGCGTTACAAAATGTATCGATAAAAAGGAGTTTTTACGAATAAACTACGAGGGCACAAAGAACCTTGTGGAGGCACTGAAGAAGGCCGACATAGCCCCGCAAAAACTCATATACTTGAGCTCACTCAGCATATTCGGCCCCGTGAGAGAGGAGGAGCCGCACACACCCATTACGGAGAGCGACCAAGCAATCCCCAACACCGCGTACGGCCACAGCAAACTAATGGCCGAGGCATATATAAAGCATTGCGGGGTGCCATACGTAATTCTGCGCCCCACAGGCGTGTATGGCCCGCGCGAGCGCGACTACTACCAGATGGCGGTGAGCATAAAGAGCCACATAGATTTTGCCGTGGGCTATAAGAAGCAGACCATCACATTCATATATGTGAAAGACCTTGTAAAGGCCATATACCTTGCCGTGGAAAAAGAGGCTGTCAACCGCTGCTATTTTGTGAGCGAGCCACGAGGGTACAGCAGCCGCAGTTTCAGCGACTACATACAGGAGAGTATGGGCATAAAGAGAGTACTGCACATAACGGCCCCTCTTTTTGTACTCAAGGCAATATCATCGTGCAGCGAACTCATTGCCCGCATAACAAAAAAACCTGCAACACTAAACAACGACAAATACAACATAATGAAACAGCGCAACTGGCTGTGCGACACCGCGCCCATTGAGGAGGAGCTCGGTTTCAGGGCCGACTACGACCTGCGCAAAGGAACAGAAGAGACAATACAATGGTACATACAAGAGAAATGGTTATAGATTTTTTCAAGAAAGAGGAGGGGAAAACAGAATTCCTCGCCGTGGAGAGCCTCAACCTCATATACAACCTGCTCACCACGCTGCTCATCATCATAT
Organism: Bacteroidaceae bacterium; assembly: GCA_017536765.1. Lineage (GTDB taxonomy): Bacteria > Bacteroidota > Bacteroidia > Bacteroidales > Bacteroidaceae > HGM04593. The sequence continues at coordinate 3,616 of JAFXGV010000043.1, read as the reverse complement.
TCTTCAACAGCTTGCAAAACCCGCAGGAGATGCTTATGGGGCGCTTTCTCATAGCCGCAGGCACATTCGCGGTAATATACCTATACACACGATACCCATCGCCCCTCACCCGCTATCTGCGCCTTGCATCGCAAATGGCACTATTAGCCTATTGGTACCCCGACACCTTTGAGTTCAACCGCATATTCCCCAACCTCGACCACCTCTTTGCCACAGCCGAGTTCAGCCTTTTCGGTTGCCAGCCCGCCATACTGTTTGAGCAGGTATGCAGCCACACACTATGGCGCGAAGCCTTCAATATGGGCTATTGGGCATACTACCCAATGATATTCACCGTGGTAACGTGGTATTTCTTCAAACAGGCACGCGATGTGGAGCGCTGCACATTCGTCATTATGGCATCGTTCTTCATCTACTATTTCATATATATGTTTGTCCCTGTAGCAGGGCCGCAATTCTATTTCCCCGTGATAGGCGATGCCGTTGCCGCAGCAGGCCCCTACCCCGCAATAGGCGACTATTTTAACCTGCACCCCGAAATCACAATACCGCAAGCCGACAAGGGTGGTTTCTTCACCTCGCTTGTAAATATGGCACAGGCATCGGGCGAGCGCCCCACGGCCGCCTTCCCAAGCTCACACATAGGAATGTCCACAATACTTATGCTGCTTGCCCGCAGAAGCCACAAAGGGCTTATGTTCACACTGCTTCCCTTCTACCTGCTGCTCTGCTGCGCAACGGTGTATATAAAAGCACACTACCTGATAGACGGCATTGCAGGCATCGCAAGCGGTGTGGCCATATATGCGCTCACAACATATCTGTATAGGAAGACAGCGTAATAAATAGCTACATCCCCTCTACAAGCACCACTCTGCCTGCGGCAAGCGAAGCAGGAATGTCTATTACACGCTGGTTGCTGCTGCCACGAAAACGCAGCTCCTCGTCTTTGAGAGCCTCGATGAATGGGCCATCGACAAGCACGTCGATATGCTCTAAAAGCTCCTTTTGAACGGGGTTTTTCAGTAGATTTTCGAATAGGAAACCGGTGAAGCACCAAATATTCTTGGTGCTCTTCTGCTTTATGGCTATGGCAAGCTCGGTGAAGCCGGGGGCCTGCGCCATAGGATCACCACCGCTGAAGGTGACATCGGCAAAGGGGTCGGCAAGGATTATTTTAAGAATTTCGGCCGTCTCCATCGCACGGCCGTTGGCCATATCCCACGACTGCGGGTTATGGCATCCCGGGCAGCGATTGGGGCAACCTGCACAATAGACCGAGGTGCGGAACCCCGGTCCATCGACGGTTGTGTCTTCCAATATATCGAGGATGTATAACATACGATTCTGCACCTCCCCTCGCAATACGAAGGGAGAAACTTTTTGAATTATTCGTGGATAACGCGGTCGTTAAGCTCGGCAAGCTTGGCGCTGTTCCAGCGGTCGGTGGTACCCACAAGGTAGCCTGTGATGCGCTGCAGCTTGTCTATGCGCTCACTGCCACACTTGGGGCAGGCCTTAAGGTCCTTGTCGGAATTTTCGTAGCCGCAGTCGAGGCAACGATTGCGGTTGTGGTTCACCGAGCCGTATCCAAGGTTGTACTTATCCATCATATCCACCACGCGCATAATGGCATCGGGGTTGTGTGTGGCATCGCCGTCAATCTCAACATAGAATATGTGGCCGCCACCCGTGAGAGCGTGGTAGGGAGCCTCTATCTCGGCCTTGTGGCGGGCGCTGCACTTGTAATATACGGGAACGTGGTTGCTGTTGGTGTAGTAGTCGCGGTCGGTAACACCTGCAATGGTGCCGAACTTCTTGCGGTCGGCACGGGTGAACTTGCCCGAAAGGCCCTCGGCCGGGGTGGCAAGCACGCTGTAGTTGTGCTGGTAACGCTCCGAGAAGTCGTTGGCGCGGTCGCGCATATATGTGATAATCTTCACACCAAGTTCTTGCGATTCGGCACACTCGCCGTGGTGTTTGCCTGTGAGCGCCACCAGGCACTCGGCAAGGCCTATGAATCCTATACCCAATGTGCCTTGGTTTATAACGGATGCGATGGTGTCGGTGGGTTTGAGCTTTTCGCTGCCCACCCACAAGGCCGACATAAGCAGGGGGAACTGCTTGGCAAACGCAGTGCGCTGGAACTCCATACGCTCGTGCAGCTGCTTGGCGGTAAGCTCCAGCACATTGTCGAGCTTGGCAAAGAACTGTGCAATGCGCTGTTCCTTGTTTTCTATCTCCATACACTCGATTGCCAGGCGCACGATGTTCACGGTGGAGAACGATAGGTTTCCGCGGCCCACCGAAGTCTTGGGGCCGAAGCGATTCTCGAACACACGGGTACGGCAACCCATTGTGGCCACCTCGTGTATGTAGCGTTTTGGATCGTCGGCACGCCACTCCTCGTTTTGGTTGAATGTGGCATCGAGGTTCAGGAAGTTGGGGAAGAAACGGCGGGCACTCACCTTGCAGGCAAGCTCGTAAAGGTCGTAGTTGCGGTCGGTGGGCAGATAACTCACGCCACGTTTCTTTTTCCATATCTGTATGGGGAAGATGGCAGTTTCGCCGTTGCCCACACCGCGATATGTGCTATTAAGAAGCTCGCGGATAACGCAACGCCCCTCGGCCGATGTGTCGGTACCGTAATTTATGGAGCTGAAGACCACCTGGTTGCCACCACGCGAGTGTATTGTGTTCATATTGTGTATGAAGGCCTCCATTGCCTGGTGCACACGCTTCACGGTTTTGTTCATTGCGTGCTGCACTATGCGCTCGTCGCCCGAAAGGAAATCGAGCGGGCACTCCACATAATCGCTCACTTCGCGGTTGTACAGATGCTCGTAGCTTGCCGATGTAAGCTCCTCCAAGCTCTTGAGTTCTTCAATGAATGTATTGCGCACGTATGGTGCCATATAAAAGTCGAAAGCAGGGATCGCCTGGCCGCCGTGCATCTCGTTCTGCGCAGTCTCCATCGATATGCAGGCAAGCACGCTGGCTGTCTCTATGCGCTTGGCAGGGCGCGACTCGCCGTGCCCCACACAGAAGCCGTTCTTCAGTATGTGGTCGAGCGGGTGCTGGCAGCAGGTAAGGCTCTTTGTGGGGTAGTAGTCCTTGTCGTGGATATGCAGGTAGCTGTTATGCACAGCCTCCATTATATCATCGTCGAGCAAGAAATCATCGACAAAAGGCTTGGTCGATTCGCTTGCAAATTTCATCATCATACCGGCAGGGGTGTCGGCATTCATATTGGCATTCTCGCGAGTGATGTCGTTGGATTTTATGTTTATAATCTCCTGAAACAGATCGCGGGTTTTTGCCTTTCGGGCTATGCTGCGTTGGTTGCGATAGGCAATGTATTTTTTCGCAACATCCTTGCGGCTACTCTTCATAAGTTCCATTTCCACCATATCCTGTATGGCCTCCACGGTCATCTGCGAATCGCCACGGAAGGATATGTGATCGGTAATCTGGCGTATGAGCGCCATATCCTCGCCCTTTTCGGTGTGGAGCATAGCTTTACGAATAGCTGTAACTATTTTCTCCTCATTAAAACCCACGATGCGGCCATCGCGCTTAAGAACTGTCTGAATCATTTGACTTATGAATATTGATG
>JAFXGV010000042.1 GCA_017536765.1 Bacteroidaceae bacterium | reverse complement strand
TTGCTATTTGCTCGTTGGCACTATCTTTGCAAAACTGCGACTGCGAAAATAGGCTGCACTCGCGGTAAACAGCCAAAGTAAACTTTGCTATTTGCTCGTTGGCACTATCTTTGCAAAACAACGACTGCGAAAATAGGCTGCACTCGCGGTAAATAGTCAAAGTAAACTTTGCTATTTGCTCGTTGGCACTATTATTGCACCATAAACAATGAAAAGAATTATTATATAATATGAAAGCATTTGTATTTCCCGGACAGGGAGCACAATTCACAGGAATGGGAAAGGAGCTCTACGAGAGCAATCCCGCTGCAAAAGAGCTTTTTGAAAAAGCAAACGAAATTTTAGGATTCAGAATCACCGATATTATGTTCGAGGGCAGCGACGAGGAGCTGAAGCAGACCAAGGTGACACAACCCGCCGTTTTTATACACTCTGTTGTGTCGGCGCTTGCTTTGGGCGAAGAGTTCGCCCCCGAAATGGTGGCAGGCCATTCGCTTGGCGAGTTCTCGGCACTCACAGCCGCAGGAGCGCTATCATTCGAAGATGGCCTTAAACTTGTGTATAAACGCGCACTCGCTATGCAAAAGGCTTGCGAAATGCAGAAATCGACAATGGCAGCCATCCTTGCCCTCACCGATGAACAGGTAGAGAGCATTTGTGCCCAAGTGAGCGCAAGCGGCCACACCGTGGTTGCCGCCAACTACAACTGCCCGGGGCAGGTGGTAATCAGTGGCGACGCCGAGGGCATTGCAAAGGCCTGCGAGGCAATGAAGGCTGCGGGCGCCAAGCGCGCACTGCCCCTTGCCGTGAGCGGAGCGTTCCACTCACCCCTTATGCAGCCCGCTAAAGAGGAGCTGGAGGCAGCAATCGTTGCTACCACATTCAGCGCACCCAAGTGCCCCGTATATCAGAACGTGGATGCAAAACCCCACACCTGCCCCCAAGAGATTAAGCAGAACCTCATTGCGCAACTCACATCGCCCGTGCGCTGGACAGCATCGGTGCAGCAGATGATAGCCGACGGTGCCACATCGTTCACAGAGTGCGGCCCCGGAGCTGTATTACAAGGAATGATTAAGAAAATTGCACCTGCTGCAGGTGCCGAAAACATAGAACTATGTCACGCATAATAATATACCAGTTACTACCCCGCCTTTTCGGTAACAGCAACGCAGGCTGCGTTGCGGGCGGCACAATAGAGCAAAACGGTTGCGGTAAATTCAACGACATCACCACAAAGGCGCTGCGCGCAATACGCGAGTTGGGCGTCACCCACGTGTGGTACACCGGAATAATAGAACACACCACCCGCAGCGATTACAGCAAATATGGCATCGAGAGCACCCACCCCGCCACAGTGAAGGGCGAGGCCGGCTCGCCATACGCAATCAAGGACTACTACGACTGCGACCCCGACCTTGCCGTGAACGTGGAGAAACGCCGCGAGGAGTTCCGCGACCTTGTTGCCCGCACACACAAGGCAGGGATGAAGGTTATTATGGACTTCATACCCAACCACGTGGCACGCCACTACAAGAGCGACAACCGCCCCGCCGGCACATACGACTTTGGCGAGTTCGACGACAAGGGAGCCTTCTTTATGGGGCACAACAATTTCTATTATTTAGGCGAGCAATCCTATGGCTGCAACATCGATGCACAGGACTGCGCCCCCGAGCCCTACAGCGAGAACCCCCTGCGTGCCACCGGCAACGACTGCTTTGGCAGCCCCTCGCGCAACGACTGGTACGACACCGTGAAACTAAACTACGGAATAGACTACCGCAGCGGCAACCGCCAGTTCTCACCCGTGCCCAACACCTGGGTGAAGATGCTCAAGATTCTTCAATACTGGGCAGCACAGGGGGTGGATGGCTTCCGTTGCGATATGATTGAGATGACTCCCGTGGAATTCTGGCAGTGGGCACTCCCCAAAATAAAGGCCGAGTACCCCGAAATGATTTTCATAGGCGAGATATACCAGCCCTACATCTACCGCACCTTCATAAAAGATGGCTGTTTCGACTATCTTTACGACAAAGTGGGCCTCTACGATATGCTCAAAGCGGTTATGAGCGGGCAGACATCGGCAAGCAACATCACATACGCCCTGCAGCAGACAGCCGACATACGCGGCAATATGCTCACATTCTTGGAGAACCACGACGAGCAGCGCATAGCATCGGATTTCTTTGCCACAAAGGCCGAGCGTGCCCTTGCAGCGCTCATTGTTTCGGTGGCCATAGGCAAGCAGCCCTTTATGCTGTATGCAGGCCAGGAGCTTGGCGAGCGCGGAATGGACAAAGAGGGCTACAGCGGTGTCGATGGCCGCACCACCATATTCGACTATTGGAGCGTGGATACCCTGCGCCGATGGAAGGGCGATGGCAACTACGACACTACCCTGCTCACCGCAGAGGAGAAGGAGTTACAGGCCTTCTATGCCAAACTGCTTAAGCTATGCAACAGCAGCGAGGCGTTGCAGCAAGGCGAGTTCTACGACCTGCAGTATGCCAACCCCTGGAGCGACACATACGACAGCAACCACATCTACTCCTTCCTGCGCGGCAGCGAAAACGAGCTGTTGCTTATTGTAACCAACTTCAGCGACACGGCACGCGACTGCCGTGTGACAATACCCGAAGAGGCATACGCATACTTCGGCCTCTCGAGCAGCAGCAACACGGTAAAAGCCACCGAGCTGCTCACAGGCGAGAAGATGAGCATCGTGCTCAACTCGGCCGAAAAGATTTCGGTAAACGTTCCTGCCAACAGCGGTGTTATTATAAAGATGAACAAATAACCTTTTACGATAATGAGAAAGATTGTAACAATGGCGGCACTGCTTGTTGCCACCCTATTTGCAAGTGCACAGGCACAGCTCGACTACAAGACAATAAAAGATATTGTGGAGAACGAGAAACAGTACTACAACGATATCCTTAATGTCTATTTGAACGACGACCCCTATATACGCGTGGACGATTATGCACTTGTATATTACGGCCAGTCGTTCCTCCCCGCCTACAACGGCGGCAACGACAAGAACGAGGAGGCGCTCAAGAGCTACGCAGCCGAGGGCAAGTTGCTTGAGCAATACGAAACAGCAAAAAAGATTCTCGAGTACAACCCCGTGAGCCTCAATGCCCTGTTCTATGCCTGGCGTGCATCGGAGGAGCTAATAAAGCCCCAGGAAGAGACAAATTCATACCTTAAAAAATACCTCGGCATCCTGGATATGATTACCACAATGGGCGACGGCAAAAGCAGCAGCACCCCGTTCCGCGTGATAAGCCCCGACGACCAGGACCACATACTCTATGGCAAATTAGATATCGAGAAGGTGGTTTCGCGCAACCTCGACACACAAACACTGTGCAACATCATCACCGTTGAACCCACCGAGAAATTTACATCGCGCCGCGTATATATCGACGTGAGCCGCTACCTCTCGCACACAGCAAAAAGCATAAAGTAAGTGAAACGCTTGCTCAAAATAATAGGTATTGCTATGCTTGTACTCTTTGTTGCAAGCATAGCAATTGTTGTTATATATAAGTTTGTGCCACCACCCGTCACACCGCTTATGCTGGAGCGCCAAAGCAGCGACAACGCCCCCATACACTACTACTGGACACCACTGAAGGAAATCACCCCCGACCTTGCACTCGCCGTGGTGGCATCGGAGGACAACCTCTTCACCACCCACAACGGGTTCGACTTCGAGCAGATAAAAATAGCACGCGAGGAGGCCGAAAAGGGGAAGAAACTGCGCGGAGCAAGTACCATCAGCCAGCAGACAGCCAAGAACGTATTCTTGTGGAACGGCCGTTCGTGGCTGCGCAAGGGATTGGAAGCCTATTTTACCGTACTCATAGAACTAATATGGGGCAAGGAGCGCATAATGGAGGTATATCTCAACTGCATAGAGATGGGTAACGGTATCTACGGCGCCGCCGCAGTGGCTAAGCACCATTTCAAAACCACCCCCGCAAAGCTCACCCGCGCACAGTGCGCCCTAATA
>JAFXGV010000041.1 GCA_017536765.1 Bacteroidaceae bacterium | reverse complement strand
TATTGCGAAGCGATGATAGAGGCCATTGTTTAGCAATGGTCACGCGAAGTGCTGCAAAGTAGCACCGCGTGGGTTGCGATTGTCAAAGACAAAAACAATGGACTCAATGGGATGGCCCCAAAGGGGACAACTATTTTACTACAAGAACTGCCTATATAGAACATAGGAACAATGGTCGCACGAAGCGTGGATAAAATTAACTCTGTTGAAGTTGCTAACGCTCAGCAAAGCACAAGTAAACTTGACTATGCACTCGCTTAACCGCAACATTCACGCCGTGCGGGTTGCGAACAACGAGCCTTGTCAATGATAATAAGAAAAATAAGTTCGGAAATTTCCGAACTTATTTTTCTTTTACGACTACAGAGCTAATCGCAGAGCCATAGGTCACGCGAAGTGCCGTAAGGTGGCACCGCGTGGGTTGCGGTCGCAAAGCGATTAAAATAATGTCAATTACCGCGAAGCGGTGATAGAGACTATTGTTGAGCAATGGTCATGTGAAGCATAGCCGAAGGTTATGCCACATGGGTTGCGATTGTCGGAGACAACAACAATAGACTCAATTATAATAAAGCGGTAATAGAGGTTGTTATTGAGCAATGGTCACGCGAAGTGCTGCAAAGTAGCACCGCGTGGGTTGCGGTCGCGAAGCAACTGCGATTGGTTCAATTATTGCGAAGCGATGATAGAGGCCATTGTTTAGCAATGGTCACGCGAAGTGCTGCAAAGTAGCACCGCGTGGGTTGCGATTGTCAAAGACAAAAACAATGGACTCAATGGGATGGCCCCGAAGGGGACAAATCTTTTACTATAAAAACGGTCTAAATAGAAATCATCAAGCATAACAACTCTCCCTCTTAGCGAAGAGGGAGTACCCGTAGGGGGAGGGAGTTCTTACGTGGTTACTCTGTACGAAAGACTGCAAAGTTTTGTTTTCACGAACCCATAGTTGCTCGGCAAATCAAGTAAACTTTCTTTGCGCTCGCTTAATAGTGAATTTGTTTTCACGAACCCACTACCGCTCGGCAAAGCAAGTAAACTTTCTTTGCGCTCGCTTAATAGTGGATTTCCAATGTTAGCGTTAGTACAGTGCAAAGGGTAAAGAGAGAATTTAGTATTTAATTTGAATTTTTTATATATGTTATTTACAACTATAATCTATTCTTAAAATTAAAAAACTATATTTGCAAAAAGCAATATATAATATAGAAATGGATAATATTCTTAAATTAAGTGAAGACGGAAAAACCATAATTGGTGTTAACGATAAAAAGATTACTCATATTACAATACCTGAGGGGGTAACAACAATAGGAGGCTCTGCTTTTATAGGCTGTTCAGCACTGCAAAGCATTGAGATTCCTAATAGTGTAACAACAATAGGAGACCGCGCTTTTGAGGGTTGTAAAGCACTGCAAAGCATCGACATCCCAAACAGTGTAACAACAATAGGAAACAGTGCTTTTGTTGGTTGCTCAGAACTGAAAAGCATAAATGTTTCAGATGATAATCCAAATTATACATCTGTTGACGGCATTCTATTTAACAACCAATTAAGTACTATTATTAAATTCCCTGAAGGGGGAAATATAGAGGTGTATAACATTCCAAACAGCGTAACGACAATAGAAAACTACGCTTTTAGTGGTTGTTCTTCACTGCAGAGCATCGACATTCCTAACAGTGTAACAACAATAGGAGACAATGCTTTTTGGGGTTGTTCATCACTGCAAAGCATAAATATTTCAGAGGACAATCCAAATTACACATCTGTTAACGGTGTACTATTTAACAAAGAATTAACCACTATTATTAAATTCTCCGAAGGGAAAAGAATTGAAAGATATAATATCCCTAACAGTGTAACAACAATAGGAAACTACGCTTTTAATGGTTGTTCTTCACTGCAGAGCATCGACATTCCTAACAGTGTAACAACAATAGGAGACAATGCTTTTTGGGGTTGTTCATCACTGCAAAGCATAAATGTTTCAGATGATAATCCAAATTACACATCTGTTGACGGCATTCTATTTAACAAACAATTAAGTACTATTATTAAATTCCCTGAAGGGGGAAATATAGAGGTGTATAACATTCCAAACAGCGTAACGACAATAGGAGACAATGCTTTTTGGGGTTGTTCATCACTGCAAAGCATCGACATTCCTAACAGTGTAACAAAAATAGGAGACAATGCTTTTATTGTTTGTTATTCACTGCAGAGCATCGACATTCCTAACAGTGTAACAAAAATAGGAGACTGGGCTTTTTGGGGTTGTTCATCACTGCAAAGCATTGACATCCCTAACAGTGTAACAAAAATAGGAGACTGGGCTTTTTGGGGTTGTTCATCACTGCAAAGCATTGACATCCCTGACAGCGTAACGGAAATTGGGGAAGATACATTCGCTTTGTGTGTAAAACTACAAAGTATTGATATACCAAATAGCGTAACAATGATTGGAGCGAGAGCATTCAGTTCCTGCTCGGCACTGCAAAGCATTAACATTCCTAATAGTGTAACAACAATAGGAGACGGCGCTTTTTTTGATTGTTCGGCACTACGAAGTATTGATATACCAAATAGCGTAACAATGATTGGAGCGAGAGCATTCAGTCTGTGTGAGGAATTGCAAAGCATTGATATTCCAAACAGCGTAACGACAATAGGAGAAGGAACTTTTAGCGATTGCAAAGCACTGAAAAGCATACATCTACATTGGACACAGTTAGGCAACATTAAAATTGATTCTGCCTTTCGCAATATTGATGTTTTTTTTGGGGTTAATACGAAAGAATGTACCTTATATGTACCCTCTGACACACGTTGGGAATACAGGCACCACCCCGTTTTTGGTCAATTCAAAAATATAGAGATTGAAAAGCAAAAATAGTCTTCGACACCGTTTCTTGACACCAGTTTGCTTATTATAGAGCAAAGAACAATATCACATCATATATTCCCCCAAGAAGCCACGGCTTCTTGGGGGAAATTTCATAAAACCAAGCCGCGCAAGCCTGCAAAACCCGGCCCTGTAGTTGACTTTGCCGAAAAGGGGTATTATATTTGCAGAAACAAGTAAAGCTAATACATTATGAGGTACATAATCACTTTGGCGGCACTATTGCTTACACTTAATTCCGCTGCGCAACACTTCATATCGGATGGCAACAAGCGCATAGAGTATAGCAACATTGCAGATGCCGAGAACAAGTTAATTGAGATTATCAAGAAACGCAAGGCCTTCCCCGAGAAGCCTTTCGCGCAGCTTGTAGAGAACGACGACCGCTGCATTGCATACGATTTCGGGAAATTGGAGAAAGCGGCCGAGAGTGTTACCCACAGGCCTTTCAGAGTTATAACATCCGAAGATGGAATGTTACGTTTCTACTCGTGGGACATAAGCGGTGGCACTATGTCCGATTTCTCTGGCATCACATCGTACAAGGATGGTAGCAAGGTTCACAGCCACTCCTTTATATCCGGCGAAATAGATATGGGGGATTACGAGAGAGGGCTCAGCGAGGCCCGCAAAATTGGCGCGATTGCTTGTGGGGCGTATGATGTAAAGTGCGTACAACCCCGTAGCGGACAAAAGATATATGTTGTATCGTCGGCCTCTTGCGGCTCAAGCGCAATGGCAATGACCATTTTGTCGGCATACACCATCACCGATGGCAAGTTAAAAAAATGCCCCTTGTTCAACACCGAAGGTGAGCTAAACCATTCTGTTGAATTTTACCACGACCCTTGCATTACCTATTTTGGAAATGTGGTGTTCGAAGGTGATGACATATACATCCCCGAAACACGCGAGGGGAAATTCTCCACTCGTGGTGACTGGGAAACAGGGCGCTTGCTTCATTATCGGTTTAACGGCAACAAATTCAACTATAGAGGCATTTTATATCCCGAAAAGCTGCACAAGAGCCTATGCAATTATGAGCGGAACATCGTTGTTCTTGACAACGGGACTTGGATTATACGCATCGACAAAATGCCTGACGGCACTTTCAGGTATGCATCGTGGAAGAACAAAGAATGCAGCGAGGAGCCCGATTTGATAACGGGCAACGGCTCATACACCGAAAGCAAGATAGAGAAAGGCTATAACAGCAAGCAAGAAAAATATATCTTCAAGAATGGAGAGTACAGTTACGATATTTCTTGGATATTGGATTATGCATTCAGCCTCCTGAACCCCACAGATTGGTTGGTTGAGGTTAAGCGGGGTGACAAGGTCTTGATGAGAATTCGTGAGAAAAAAATAAAAGTTGAAGAATAAACTACAAGGTTAAAATCAAGTGAAACCAAGCCGCACGGCTTGGTTTCTTTTTCTATTTTCAGTATTTTTGCAAACTAGTTTGCGAAAACAGATTGCAATCGCGGTAAATAGCCAAAGTTACTTTGCTATTTGCTCGTTAGCACTATCTTTGCAGGCGAAAGAAACAACAGCGTTTTTTACGTTATGAAATACATTGTGCAATTTGAGATAATATTGGCAATATCGCTTGTGGGGGAGTTGCTTAACAGGGTTATCCCCCTACCCGTGCCTGCAAGCATATATGGTATGATAATACTCTTTACAGGCTTGTGCACGGGGCTCATAAAACTGAATATGGTGAGGGAGGCGGGCAAGTTCCTTATATACCTTATGCCGCTTATGTTTGTGCCTGCCGCTGTGGGCCTGCTCGACAACTGGGTGGTGATGAAGGAGTTTATTGTAGCCATCTTGGTTATATCGTTTGTGAGCACGCTGGCTGTGGTGGCCGTTACAGGGCACGTCACGCAGTTCATCATCAACAGGAAGAGAAAGGAGGATGGTAAATGAGAGAGATATTCACCGAGTCACTTTTCTTTGGAGCGGCGCTGAGTATGGGTATATACATTCTGGGATTGTATATTAAAAAGAGGTGGTCGTTTTTTCTGCTGAACCCCGTGCTCATAGCCATTGCAGGCACCATTGCCACCCTGCTTGTTTTAAACATAGACTACAGCACATATAACCGCGGTGCAAAATACATAAGTTACCTGCTCACACCTGCAACGGTGGCACTTGCCATACCTTTGTATGAGCAGGTGAGCCTGCTGCGAAAGAACTTCACCGCCATTATGGTGGGCATCGCATCGGGGGTTATGGCAAGTTTCTGCTCCATTTTTGCTATGGCACTGCTCTTTGCGCTTAACCACACGCAGTATGTGACACTGCTGCCGAAATCCATCACCACAGCCATAGGGATAGGGCTGTCGCAGGAGCTTGGCGGTTATGTGGCCATTACGGTGTCGGCAATCATCATCACCGGGCTGTTCGGCAACATTGCAGGCGAGGTACTTTGCCGCATATTCGGGATAAAGCACCCTGTGGCAAAGGGCGTGTCGATAGGAACTGCAACGCACGTTATGGGCACTGCCAAGGCAATGGAGATGGGCGAGATTGAGGGGGCGATGAGCAGCCTGTCGGTAGCTGTGGCAGGTGGCCTCACCGTGGCTGCGGCCATTTTCTTCGAGGGGCTCATATAACGTTTTACACAATTTAGCAGGCAAAATATTGCGTAACTCAAAGATTTTGTATAATTTAGCCACCACACAAAAAACAAGACAATGATAATAGCAGTAGATTTCGATGGTACCATTGTTGAGCACAAATACCCTGAGATTGGCCGAGAAAGGCCGTTTGCCATAACCACGTTGAAGATGCTCATAGAGCAGCGCCACCGCCTTATTTTATGGACTGTGCGCAAAGGACACCTGTTGCAGGAGGCTGTAGATTGGTGCAAAGAGCGCGGTGTGGAGTTCTATGCCGTGAACAAGAACTACCCCGAGGAGCAGGTGGAAACCGATGGCGGGTATAGCAAGATAAATGCCGAAATTTTCATTGACGACTGCAACTTAGGCGGCATACCCGACTGGGGCAAGATATACCAGATGATTACCGAAAAGAAAAGCTGGGAGGATATTTACCACAGTGCACCCGTGGAGGAGGAGACACCCAAGAAAAAGAAAAAAGGGTGGTTCTGGTAATTAAATATTACGCCCGAAAGGTGGTGAACACACATACATATAAAAAAGCAAATAGCCGCGGCTATTTGCTTTTTTATATGTAATTTAGCAAAAATGCGAGCGATTTTCACTGCAAAGCAAGTTTTTGCAATGTTTTTTCAAAAAAACTGACACAAAGCCTTGTTTTCTGTTTTTTTATTTATAATTTTGCCAAAGAGCAATAGAAAGCATTGCTATTTATCAAAATGAACGAGTACTATCTGCATACAACGGCTTCCCGAGGTTCCACTACCGGCACTACCGGTGGTTACACCCGCCGTTGCATTTCTACCGGTACTACCCTTTGGGGGTAGGGATAGTATTTTTGTTTCTGCGTGAAACATATTTTCAGCATTTTATTTTTCAACCCATTTGACAGGCAGTCGTAAAGACAGCGGCGGGTTAATTCATTATTTTTTCATTAAAATAATGGTTGCGCATATATAGGTGCGCAGTGAGATTTCATTTTGTGGTACAACAAAATGAAACAACAAGAATTATTTATACTACATAGATTGAATGTTATGAAACATATAATAATATTGGGTGACGGAATGGCCGACTGGCCCGTTGAGGAACTTGGAGGAAAAACTCTGCTACAGGTAGCAAATACTCCATATATGGATAAACTTGCACGTATGGGACGCTGCGGCAGACTGGTGACCGTGGCACCCGGCTTTCACCCAGGCAGCGAGGTTGCCAATATGTCTATTATGGGCTACCATCTGCCCACCGTATATGAGGGGCGCGGCCCATTGGAGGCGGCAAGCATAGGTGTGGAACTGAAGGAGGGCGAACTGGCATTGCGATGCAACATCGTGTGCATTGAGGGCGATGTTCTGAAGAACCACTCGTCGGGGCACATAACAACCGAAGAGGCCGATGTGCTTGTAAAGTACCTGCAAGAGAAACTGGGCGACGAGCGCGTGCGCTTCCACACCGGTATTCAGTATCGTCACCTGCTTGTTATCAAGGGCGGCGACAAACGCATAAGCTGCACTCCCCCGCACGATATCCCCGGACAGAAATTTGCGCCATATCTGGTGAAGGCCGACGTGCCCGAAGCCGAGGAGACAGCCAAGCTTGTCAACGAGTTTATTGCAAAGTCGCAGGAGTTGTTGGCAGCCCACCCGCTGAACAGGAAACGCGTGAGCGAGGGCAAGGACCCCGCCAACAGCATATGGCCCTGGGGTGGCGGTTACAGGCCCAAGATGAAGCCCATAGGCGAGACATTCCCGCAAGTGAAAAGCGGCGCGGTTATTTCGGCCGTGGATCTGATACGCGGAATAGGGCGCTACGCAGGCCTGCAGGTACTTGACGTTGAGGGTGCCACCGGCCTCTACGACACCAATTACGAAAACAAGGCAGCAGCGGCCATTGAGGCCTTGAAGAAAGACGACTTCGTCTATCTGCATATTGAGGCAAGCGACGAGGCCGGGCACGAGGGAGATATAGAACTAAAGATACGCACAATAGAGAACCTCGACAAACGCGCCATTGGGCCTATATACGAGGCTGTGAAGGAGTGGAACGAGCCTGTTGCAATAGCAGTGCTGCCCGACCACCCCACCCCCTGCGTACACCGCACACACACTGCCGAGCCTGTACCATTCCTCATATGGCACCCGGGCATAACCCCCGACAGCGTGGAGTGTTTCGACGAGCAGGCAGCCCTCGACGGCAGCTATGGACTTTTGAAAGAGGATGAATTTATAAATGCATTTATGCAATAAACATTAAGGAACTATGAAATATTACAGCACAAACAAGATAGTGAGCGATGTTGCATTAAAGGATGCCGTCATAAAGAGCTTGGCAGCCGACAAGGGGTTGTTTATGCCCAACAGCATAAAACGCCTGCCTCAAGAGTTTTTCGACAACATCGACAAGATGAGCTTTCAGGAGATTTCGTACAGAGTGGCCGATGCATACTTTGGCGAGGATATCCCTGCCGAGGACTTGAAAAGAATAGTTTACGATACCATAGCCTTTGACGCACCCGTTGTGGAGGTGAAGAAAGATGTTTATTCACTGGAGTTGTTCCACGGCCCCACCCTTGCATTCAAAGACGTGGGCGGCCGTTTTATGGCACGTCTGTTAGGCTATTTCGTGAAGAACGGGCACGACAAGAGAGTGAACGTGCTTGTGGCCACATCGGGCGACACTGGCAGCGCCGTGGCCAATGGATTCCTTGGTGTAAAAGGCGTGCACGTATATGTGCTCTACCCCAAAGGCAAAGTGAGCGAGATACAGGAGAAACAGTTCACCACACTTGGGAAGAACATCACAGCGCTGGAGATTGACGGCTGTTTCGACGATTGCCAGGCACTGGTGAAACGCGCCTTCAGCGACGAGGAACTGAACGCACAGATATTCCTCACAAGCGCCAACTCAATAAACCTTGCCCGCTTCCTGCCGCAGTCGTTCTACTATTTCTATGCATACGCACAGCTGAAGAAGATGGGCAAAGCCGACAACGTTGTAGTTTCGGTGCCAAGCGGCAACTTCGGCAACATCACAGCCGGCCTTTTTGCACAAATTATGGGACTGCCTATAAAACGTTTTATAGCAGCCAATAACCGCAACGACATCTTCTACAACTATCTGCGCACAGGAAACTTCGAGCCCAAAGCATCGGTGTGCACCATAGCCAACGCAATGGATGTGGGCAACCCAAGCAATTTTGCACGCATACTCGACCTCTATGGCTACAACCACGCCACCGTGTGCAGCCATGTAGGCGGTGCCACCTACAACGACGAGCAGATTGCCAATGGCGTGAAGGAGTGCTGGGAGAAGAACAACTACCTGCTCGACCCCCACGGAGCCTGCGGATACCTGGCACTGCAGGAGCAACTGAACGAGGGAGAAACAGGCGTGTTCTTAGAGACCGCCCACCCTGCCAAGTTCAAAGACACAATAGACCGCATTTTGGGTGAGGACATTGAGATACCCCTACCCTTGCAGGAGTTTATGAAGGGAGAGAAACAGACCGTGGAGATGAGCAGCGACTACGAGGAACTAAAGAAATTCCTACTGCAGGACCAGAATTACAACTCACAAGAGTGTTATTATTAAATAAACACTCTTTTCACACCCTCTTAATTATCAAAGGGTTGCCCGGGAGGAAGAAAAAAAGTGTTATTTTTTCTTCAAAAAGATTTGCTATATAAAAATAAAATCGTACCTTTGCAACGCTTTAAGGCACAAGAGTTGCGCTGTTAGCTCAGTTGGTAGAGCAATTGACTCTTAATCAATGGGTCCAGGGTTCGAGTCCCTGACGGCGTACAAAATCAAACCCGCTGAATCAGCGGGTTTGATTTTTGTTATACCTATAAAATAGTAATGGCTCACCTGCAAAAGTGGCTCACCTGCAAAAGTGAAGTGACCCCGAAAAGTTGGACGGATTAATAAATAGTTTTATTGGTAAAGAGTTCGGTACTCCACCGGGCTCTTTCCTTTTAACCGGTATTTTATTCTTTTATTGTT
>JAFXGV010000040.1 GCA_017536765.1 Bacteroidaceae bacterium | reverse complement strand
TCGCCGCTCCTCTTGCTCGTGAATTGCTTCGCAATATAACTCGTTCGTCGCTTGCTTGTCGCTGCAAGCCTATTCTGCCGTGCGCAGGGTGCTGCGGAATTAAATTCTATTTAATAGGCAATGCTTGTAGCAATAGGTCGCGTGTAACGCGGGTTGCGAATAACAAGCATTGCCGATTAAATTTCATTTAATTTTGCAGCGCCCGCAGGCGAAGGCCGTAACACTGCGTGGCGAAGTTGGCGCACAAAGCGAGAACTAACAGCTTGCTGTTACCGCAGCGACTGCGACAACGAATAATTGCACCAGGTGCAGAGCTTTTGTTTTACGAAATTCGGCTGCGCTCGTTGCTCGTGCAAGCAAGCTTGCTTCCACTCGCTGGCACGAATTTTGCTCCTTTTGTCGGCACAAAAGGAGAGAAAAAATTATGGTTAATGAGAAAATACCCGATAATCAGCACCGAGAATTTTAGAGCAAGCCCCCAACTTTTTGCAAGTGAGCCGTATCAGGGCAGACACACAAGTCAGCCCCAACGGGAAATATAAATCACACGCCACGACCGGATTCGGCAATCATAGCACGGAGGGCATCGTTAAAGGCACGCTCCTCCATCAAATCTTCGATGGACAGGTGCATACGATAGTTCCACATATGGTCGCGGTTAGAAGGAACGTTTATGCGCTCTGCCTCGGGGTCCTCCAAGCGCAGGCGCTCATCCATAGCCATAATATCCTGCCAGGCAAAGAGGGCGAAGGCTGCGGGCGACTGCAGATGCTGCACAAGGATTGCACGCGCCACCACCCCACTCATTTCGCGCGGGCACTCGCCATCGAAGCCAAGCACGTGATGGTAGAACTCGGCCGACATAGCCTCATCCTCGCGCCACCAGCCACGCAGAGTACTCATATCATGGGTTGACGGGGTGGCAACGGACAGATAGGGATAGGCCGAGGGGTTGGCAAAGGTTTCACCAAACAGTTTGGGCATACGCTGTATTTCCAACGAGAGGATTTGCAGATTCTTCATTACCCAGGGTACGCAGGCGGGTATCATACCCAAGTCCTCGCCGCAGGCGGTCATCGTGGTGGACTGCAACACGGGCGACAGCTTGCGCATACCCTCCTCGAACCAATGCATTGTGTGGCGGTTGTAGAAGTAGTCCTCGTATATGCGGTCGTATGCCGCACGCTGCTGTTGCGACAACTGCGTGTAGGCCTCTGTTTCGCTGCCAAGAATGCGCGGCACAAACATTTCGGGCTCCTTGAGGTCGCGCAAAAAGAGCACATTGCCATAGAGGCGAAGCAGTGCTTTTTTCATTGTTTCGGGGAAGGTGGAACTGCACTTGCAGTGTATCTCCCACGCCAGATGCGATGCCCCTGTTATATACTCCTTGAAGCGGTATGTGCCGTTCTCCTGCTCGTCGAAGAAGCGCTCCACCACATATTTTACGCGGCGGGGGAAGAGTTCCTTGAGCCTCTCCTGTGTGATATATGGCTGCAGATGGGCCTCATCGTCGAGAAGAAAGCCTGCGGCGGCAAGCTCCTCGCGGCTCAATGGTTTGTTGGGCGAGAAACTGCCCGAGAGGCCGCTTACCGAGGTGTGCGGTATCTCCCATATACGGAAGAAACCGAGCACGTGGTCTATGCGGTATGCATCGAAGAATTTAGACATATATTGCAGCCTGCGGCGCCACCAGGAGTAACCATCGTGCGACATCACATCCCAATTGTATGTGGGGAAGCCCCAATTCTGGCCATCGGCCGAGAAGGCATCTGGCGGCGCGCCTGCCGACACTTGCAGATTGAACTGTTCGCGTTCGCACCACACATCCACGCCGTTGGGGGCCACGCCTATGGGTATATCGCCCTTGAGGGCCACACCTATGGAGTTGGCATAATTATGTGCATCGCACAGCTGGCTGTAGAGCAAGTATTGCACAAGTGAATAGAACTCTATTTCGCGTGCAGCGTCGGGGTACTCTGCAAGCACGGCCTGTTCGGTGGTTTCATCGTAGTAGCGATATTTCTCCCAATCCCAAATGCAGCTATGCAGGCGGGCGGTGAGGAAACGGAATATCGCATAGGGGCGCAACCAACGTTTTTCCGTTTCGAGGAAGCGGCGGCACTCCTCGGTGGCAAGCATCTCACTGCCCTGCTCAAGGAAGAGGTCGCGCAGATATTTCATCTTCAGCGCATACACAAGCGAATATTGCACCGCGGGCGCCTCATTGAGCTTGGTGCGGTGTGTTTCGTAGTAGCTGTTGGCCTTGGCGCTCTGCAGTTGCGGCAGCACCGACATATCGAGATATATGGGGTTGAGTGCATATACCGACACGCAGTTGTAGGGGTAGGAATCCTCATCGCCACCGAATATGGTGGTGTCGTTGAGCGGGAGCAGCTGCAATATGTTCTGCCCTGTGGATTGCAACCAGCGGGCCATAAGTTTTATATCGCCAAAATCGCCTATACCCCACCCGTGGCGCGAACGCATAGAGAAGAGCGGCAGCACGGTACCCGCCAGGCGTATATCCTTTGCGGGGAACACCAAATGGGGCAGCGTAAAGGCTACGGCTGTGGAGCTGTCGGTTGTGGGGAGCTGCACGGTGCGGTTCTCGCCGGGCTCCCAGCAGGCTTCGCCATTCTCGTCTATCTTCACGAATTTGAACTGCAGGCTGCCACTCCGCAACTGCTCCACGTCGAGCGTAATGCTCCAGAAATTAGGCTCCACCTGCTGCATCGGCAGGGCGTGTTGCAAATCCCAGGAGCCAAGCTCGGGAGCGTCGCCGCTGAGCACAAGACTGTCGGTGCACCCCACACCCATCACATAGAGCGAGAGGGTGAGGCTGCGGTTGTACCAATTGACACAGGGCTCATCTACGGGGCGCGCCTGCTTGTCGAAAAAGCGGAACAGGTTGGTCTGCGTGTAGTAGCCCACGGGGGAGTCCATCCACATATCAGATACAAAATAGTTGTCGTTCACACAGTTTAGGCGCAGCGTGTGGGGTGTTACTGCCCACTCGTTGCGTGCCACAGCAGCACCGCGCACAAGGCGGTAGCCGTAGGTCATAAAGGCTGCCTCAGAAGGGAGCGAAAGCATTAGTTGCCAGCTGTCGTCACCGGTGCGTTGCATATCGGCAAACAGTTCGCTGCCGCCTTTTACGTGATAAATAACTTGCATAGAGGTGCCCTCATCGGCCCTGTATTGTATGTTCAAAGTAACGGTTTTCATATATGGTATTGTTTTATTCTTACCCTGTTTTTTATTGGTCACGCGAAAATACAAAAAAATATCGTTTAACCATAATATAATAACATTTTGTCATTTTTATGGCAATATTTTGAGAAGGAGTGGCTGCCGATTTATTTTTTATGGGAAATTTAGCCACCAACTTATAGATTTATTAAATATTTCCCTTATTTTTGCAAACTTAAATAGGTATTATGCCTTATTAGTTTGTCATTGCCTGCACGCAGCCGAGGAATCTTCATAGATTATTTAAGCGTGTTCGATGTGACACAGAATAGTTGTATAACTGAAAAATTATTAAAACAATGAGTGATAGATTATTTATTTTCGACACAACCCTGCGCGATGGAGAGCAGGTGCCCGGTTGCCAGCTGAATACCGTTGAGAAGATTCAGGTAGCAAAGCAGTTGGAG
>JAFXGV010000039.1 GCA_017536765.1 Bacteroidaceae bacterium | reverse complement strand
GGTGGCCTTTGAATGCGGAAATAGCGCGAGGATGTCTGAGTGTAGTTGAAAAACGAATAGCAGAGCATCACTTGTAAACAGTTATGCTATGCCGTTTTTCAACAAGCGAGTTTCGCAGCGCCCGCAGGCGAAGGCCGTAACACTGCGTGGCGAAGTTGGCGCACAAAGCGAGAACTAACAGCTTGCTGTTACCGCAGCGACTGCGACAACGAATAATTGCACCAGGTGCAGAGCTTTTGCTCCTTTTGTCGGTACAAAAGGAGAGAAAGAAATGGATTTAATTGAGAGAATACACGATAATCAACACTGAGGATTATAAAGCAAGTTACAAAAGCCTTGCAGGGCGCGTCACAAAAAGCAGAATAAAAATTTGGCATTTTCGCCAAAGAGTTATATCTTTGCATCGCTTTAAGCCAAAAGCATAAGCAAATAAGGATTGTCCTATGGTGTAATGGTAGCACAACAGGTTTTGGTTCTGTTTGTCTTGGTTCGAATCCAGGTAGGACAACACACGAGAAACGGTCGGAATATTCCGACCGTTTCTCGTGTTATATAAGCGCTATTCTCAAATCAACCCATAAAGCAACATAACCCAGTGCGCCACCATAGCAGCCACAACACCACCAATGGTGTGGGCAACAATAGCCTTTGAGGTGAGCTCGCGGTAGCCAATGGCATCGAGCATTGCTGTGTGGGTGCTCAAATAGCCGCTCCAGCACATACCTATAGCTGTGAACACGGCAATGGCATTGCCATCAATCCAACCCGCAGCAGCAAAATTAGGGATGAGGCCAAGCGCTGCACCCACGGCACCAAGCGCTGTGATGGGGAAGGCTATGAGGTGCGGATCGTGGAAGCCAAAGAGGAAATCAAATATAAAGCTGAGCTTGCCGCCTATCCAGGGGAGCAGCTGCACGCCCTCGTATGCCGCGCCCGAGAACTCGCCCGAAGCCGAGGGGCCGAAGGTAAACAGCATAACCAACGTAGATATTATGAGCACGCCGGGGATGATGGCAATACCCACATCCACACCGGTGCGGCCACCGTCGAGCAGAGAGTCGAGGATACGCTGGAAGAGCGGTTTCTCGTTCTCCTGCGCCTCTATCTCCTCAACCTCGTCGGCACGGCAGGCATCCTCGTACTTGTATTGCGGGTAGGCCTTCACCACAAAGTACTGCATTATGCGGGTGGAGACGATGCAGCCGCACACAGCGCCAAACAGGCCTATGAAGGGCTCCACAAAATACCCCTGCCCCACCATAAACACAATAACCAAGAGGCCCATACCAAAGGCCGTACCAAAGTTGGTGAGCGATATATACTGAAACTTCTTGAAGTAGGCACTGAAGCGTTTATCCTGTGCAAGCGATATAATGGCAGGGTTGTCGCTCAAAAAAGTGAGCACGGCACCCAACGACGCCACACCCGGCAGGTTGAAGAGCGGCTTCATAAGCGGGCGCAAGAGTTTTTCGAGCAACGACACCACGCCGAACTCCACAAACACGCGGCCTATGGCACCCGTGATGACACAAATGGCCATAAGATAGAACACAGTGTTGAGCAACAGGTCGTGCGCAGTGCGCATAATGGTGTTAAGCATATTGGCTGTACCCATCTGCAATGCCAGGTAGCCGAACAGCAGGAAGAACACCACCAAGCAAACTATCCCCGAGGGGATGAATTTCTTTATCCTTTTCATAGGGAATTATTGTTTGATGTTGAGCAAATTCATTCTCCAGGTAATACCCATAGTGAGGTATGTCTGCTTGTCGAGCAACACGCCTGCGGGGTTGGTGTTATCGCCAAAAGAGTATGAGCCCGCAAGGTGTATGCGCACATCGTTACGGCCATCCTGCAATGGGAAATACTCCACGCCTGCACCCACGCGGGTAATCTCGGTGTCGGGGCTTATAAGGAAATCCTTTCCCGCGTCGGCATTGTTCACGTCGTAGCTCGCCTTGGCAAACATATTCAATTTATCGCAGGGCGCCCAAGCCACCTTGCCGATAACCGAGAAATCCTTGCCTATGAAGGCTTGGCCGCTTGCGGCGCGGTTCATAAGGTCGAGCTCCATAGAGACATCGCCCACTGCAAATTTGCTGCCAAGTGAAATATAGTTTATGAATTTACCCGGGAGATACTCAACAAAGTTCACCGAATAGAGGGTACTGAACCAATCGTGCGTACCTGTCCACATAAGGTTGTAGGCAAGCATATCCTCCTGCAACTCGCCACGGAAGGGGCTTTCACAAATCTGCAACGAGAATTTATCCTTGCCATCGTTCAACACATAGGCCACTGTACCACCCCAGCGATAGCAAGGTATATTATTCCACCACTCCGAGCAGAAATAGAGGTCTATGGGAGCGGCATCATACTCATAGCCACCAATGGCCACCACCTGTTTACCGGCCGACAGTTCCCAATTATCCTTACGATAGGCAAGGTAAACCCAGTCGGTGGCATCGAAGAACGATGCATCGTTGTGCTGCTTGTTCAGGCGATGGCGCAAAGAATAGGAGAAACCGCCGCCTATGTTACCATCGGCACGCACATTAAAATACTGCCCCTTGAAGCCGGAATTGGCATCTACGGCGCTGCCATCGACATACTCGCGCTGGTAATCGCCACGCGCCTCAAATCTCAAATTAAGCAGTTCTTGTCCCTGTGCATACATTGTTGCACCGAACAGGGCTGCAAGCCCAAAAAGCAATACTTTTTTCATAGCGTTTTTCATAGTATATTGTGTTATTTCAATCTAAAGCAAAGCCGTCGAAACATCTACCTCGTAGCTGTCATACACCACCGCACGCCCGCCAAAGCCCTCCTTTTGGAATATAAGGCCGCAGTTGAGCACCCGCCCGCCCTGCTCCACCGAGGTGCCGAAGTCGAAGAACTCCTTATGGGCATAGCGCGTGTGCACCAGGTGGTGGAAAAGAAGGTCCACGGCACCCGCATCGCGCCCCGCCTGCACCGAACCTATGTACTGCACGCGCACCACCCGCTCGGTTACATAAAGCACGGTGCCGGCAACGGTATTGCCCGCGGCATCGGCCACACGATACAGCTTAATATTATGCGGGAAACGGCCTGCCAACAACTCAATCTCGGCAAGCGAGTGCACCGGCACCGCTGCGTGTTCCTTGTGCAGATTCTCGGCAAGCACCGCCCAAAAGGCTGCGTAATTGCAATCCTCCTGTATTGTAAAGCCACAGCCTGCAGCACGCTTCACCTTGCGTCGGCGCAGGGTGCTGAAGGGCAATGCCCGCGGCTGCCACACCACCGACGACACACGCCTGCCCGCAAGCACCGCATTGCAGCGGTAGAGGGCATATAAATCCTCCTCGGCCGGGTATGTGGCATATATATGCGGCACAGGGCGGTAAACAAGTTTTTTAACCGAAGTATTTTGCCGCAAATGAGCAAACAGTGCATCAAAGATATCAAGCACCTGTTGCGCACCCAAATTGCAGGCATAGAGCAGGCCGCCATAGGTGAGCCCCGCGTGCGATGCAAGTACATCGCCGCTTATGCAGGCAGGCAGCAGAGCCACAAGCTCGCTGCCCTTGTAAAAGAGCAGGGAATGATCGGTGAAACGGGGGTTGTAATCGATGTACCCGCGTTCAAAAAGGAATGTAGCATTCTTGCAACCTGCCACAAAACCATCCCACACGGCTTGCAGCGATGGGGTGTAGCGCACTACGATTATGGGCTCTTTGCAAGAGGGTATCATATTTTCACTTTTTTATATATTCCAAAAACTCGCTATAGGAGTTAATGTATGTCGTGGGATCGTATGTGTGCGAAGCAAACACCAGCAGCACCGCATCGGGTGAGAAATTGGTGAGTTCGTTCCACGTTTCGGGCGGCACAAGCAACCCCTCGCTGCGCGAAGTCAGGTGGTAGGGCCTGCGACCGTTCTTGTCCTCGAGGCATATATCCACACTGCCGTTCACCGCCACTAAATATTGGTAGGATAGTTTATTGGCGTGGAACCCCCTCTTCACCCCCTGCGGAACATCGTAAATCCAATATATGCGGGTGATGGGAAAGGGCACATTGGCCATAGACTCGGCTATGGTGAGCGAGCCGCGTTCGTCGGTATATGTTTTTATTTTATCCATTATGTTGCGAAGATAATAATTAAGTATAAAAAAACAAAAGAGAGGCCCATTTTATCGGCCTCTCTCGGGGGATAGGGCGACTAAAAACGTTTTTAGTTGCCATCTCCTTATCGGCCCGCTCATCACCACACATACACTTCAACCACCACAGGCCGCATTGTATTAACGTGGTTTTTGCTTTTTTGTTTAGTGAGGGTTGCTGTTATTTTATCGGTGCCGGTTTTATTTTTAGAATTACCTATGCTTGTGAGAACAGCACTGTGCCACTTTGCCGCACTATGCACAACCATTACCGCAAAACTCACCGATAACAAAACTTTGTTTTGTCATTTCGACAGAGCGAAGCGACGAGAAATCTATGCAGGCGTTACCGAGATACTTCACTGCGTTCAGTGTGACAATTTAGATACCTCACATACGTTCGGTATGACACACTGTGCCACTTTGCCGCACTATGCACAACCATTACCGCAAAACTCACCGATAACAAAACTTTGTTTTGTCATTTCGACAGAGCGAAGCGACGAGAAATCTATGCAGGCGGTGCCGAGATACTTCACTGCGTTCAGTATGACAATTTAGACACCTCACATACGTTCGGTATGACACACTGCGCCACCATAAGTTGTCCAATATTTGAATAAAGAAAAAGAATTAATAACAAATAAACAACAGCCCGTTGCTTTTTTAATTTTTTTTGCCGTATTTTGCAAAAGAGGCGCACCACGCGTCACCGTCAACCATAGACAAAACCAAAACCATATAATTATGAATATACCTGCAGAATATGACGAGATTCGTCCGTATGTGCCCGAGGAACTCCCCCAAGTATTTGAAG
Organism: Bacteroidaceae bacterium; assembly: GCA_017536765.1. Classification (GTDB taxonomy): domain Bacteria; phylum Bacteroidota; class Bacteroidia; order Bacteroidales; family Bacteroidaceae; genus HGM04593. The sequence continues at coordinate 35,302 of JAFXGV010000039.1, read as the reverse complement.
AACTCATTGCCGACCCCGAATTCCAAGCCGCAATGGGATACGCTTTCCCCGGCACACCATTCGAACAGATAGCCGGCGCTATGCGTGCCTCAAAGACCAATCTCGATTTTCAAAAGGCACTTGTTGCCCCCTTCCTAAAAGGGCTGCTTGCCAAGCTGAGCAGTGGCATCACAATGAGCTACGAAAACAAGGAGAGCCTGCACAACGCCCTATGCATATCCAACCACCGAGACATAATCTTGGATTCCGCCTTCCTGTGCGTTCTGTTTGTGGAGCACATAGGCAACACGGTGGAGATAGCCATAGGCGACAACCTGCTCATACGCCCCTGGATAAAGAAACTTGTGAGGGTAAACCGCAGTTTCATAGTGCAGCGCTCGGCATCCATACGCGAGATGTTGGCATCGTCGAAGCGCCTGTCGTCGTATATGCACCACACCATAGCCGAACGCAAGCAACCAATATGGCTGGCGCAGCGCGAAGGCCGTGCCAAGGACAGCAACGACCGCACCCAGGAGGGCCTCATCAAGATGCTCACAATGTACACAAGCGGCAATATGGTAGATGCACTCAAGGAATTGAACATAGCCCCCACCGCAATATCATATGAGTATGACCCCTGCGACTATTTGAAGGCAAAGGAGTTCCAGCAGAAGCGCGACAACCCCGAGCACAAGAAATCGCCCTTCGACGACCTTGCCAATATGCAGCAGGGCCTTATGGGTTACAAGGGAGCCATTCACTACCACGTTGCAGAGTGCATAAACGACGAGATAGACCAAATAGACCGCACACTGGGCAAGAACGAGATAACAAGCGCCGTGGCACGCATCATAGACAAGCACATACACAGCAACTACCGCTTCTGGCCCATCAACTACTACTATTACGAGCAGCTCACAGGCGACACCCGCTTTGCAAGCAAATACACCGCCGAAGAGGCCGCCAAGTTAGATGCATATATGGCCGACCGCATAAGCAAAGTGGACCTCCCCGACAAAGACGAAGCCTTCCTGCGCACCAAAATATTAGAGATGTATGCCAACCCGCTCATCAACTATATGAAGGCTACAGAGGAGATTTAACCACAAACACGTAAAGAACAATAGACAAAACACATCATCGGCAGCAAGGGGTTCCTTGCTGCCGATGATGCTATAAACACTATTTACCCAAAATCACTCGGCCTCCCAGATTCCTTCCCAGGAGCCACCGTGCTCATCCTTATTTACAAAGATTCCCTCTTCACCAGGGCCTCCACTGCCATATTTTGATCCGGTAAGATTTAAATCCATAATCTCATATATGGGATTTAACGCCACAAACTCGGTAACAGGACTTGTGTAATCTATCTTTTTCATCTTAATATTATTTATTATATACCCCCAAGCCCAAAAGGGCTTGGGAATTTTACATTACTTCAACAACTCAGAGCCAATATACATCTTTTTACCATTCACTATGTAGAAGCCCGGAACAGTAACCTCTTCAATCTTGCGACCTTGCAAGTCGTAAACCGTACCGTTCAAGGGGTTCTCCTCCCCTGTATTGACTTTGTCAATATCGGTAGTGCCACCGAAGAAGCCAAAGTAATACTCGGTTGAGAGGTTGCTTGTTGCAGTTTCGTCAAACTTCAGATAGGCCTTGTTTGCAGGGCACTGAACATAACCGCCTTCATCGCTCGAAGCATTTGGATGTTTTGAATACACGCCATCGACATACTGATAGTTCTCGTACATCCAACGCATAGCCATTATGCCGTTCTTTCTTGTGAGCATATATACATTATATACATTATTAATGCCATCATCGGCGAGACACTTAATGTATGTTGTATAATTCGAGCCATGCAACAAGTTGTCTGCTCCATCAACTGTAGCAACAGCATCGACCGAGTAAGATGCTTCAACCGATGTTACACCGCCGTCGCTCTTCAAAATAACAGGAGTATTTGCCGGTATTGTTTTACCATCACCGCCAACAAGTTCGAGATTAATTACATTATCTTCATTCACATCTGTTGCTATATATGCCTTAACATCACTTTCGCTCTCTGCAGGCAAAGTCACGGGATAACCCAGGCAGAGCGATGAATATGCTGTTGCCTCGCCCACGGTGTTGTTTCCAAGTGTGACGGAGTACTTAACATTCGCAACAACATCATCTATTGCAACCTCCTCTATTACCCAAGCAGATGCAGAATTTAAGCCACCCGGATAACCTACAATTTTATTTCCTGATTCCTGTGCGTGCATTGGCTGGCCGGCAATAAGTTTCAAAATACCTGTTGCATCATCAAGTACATCTATGGTAAATGTAGCGGGGGTGGTAGAGAGGGTTGAGTGTCCTCCCCAACCAAGTGTAGTAAAACTACAACCTGTGTGCATATTCTTTATATTATAGCCACCGCTCACCGGCTCAATGTACCATATTGCACGGGCCGATGTATTGTCGTAGTCTTTTGCCCAATAAACATCATTTTTATCATCGGCATAAACAACTCCATCGTAGCTATAGCCATCGGCACTGGCTTCGGTTTTGAATGCAGAACGTATCTTGTAAAAACCATCTTTAACGGGCATATTGCGTGTAAGCGCATTATAAGCCTCTTCGAGAGCGATACGGGCTTCGTTATACTCATCATCTTCAGCTTCAACTTTAGCAAGTTTATCTGCGGCTACATTATATGCATTGTTATATGCCTCAACAGAACTTTCGGTGTAGCAACCTATTGCAGTACCACTAACCTTGGCCTCTCCACAATCGGCATACAGATTATACAACTGATAGTACGCCTCAGACCTGCTGAAATCGGCAAGTACGAATTTGAACTCTGAACCGCCGTAACTTGCAGAGTCGTGGAAGCCCATCTTTTTTGACACACCGCCGTGATTACTGAAATAGAGGGTGGTGTTGTCTTGAATCTGCAAGTTCGACCATCCGGTTTCTGTTTGGCCTTCAACAAAGGTAATGTACCAATTCTGCTTGTAAGCATCATCGCTGCCATCAACAGCCTTCACCTTGCTATTGCCGGAAGATATATCATTAGAAGCCAAACGCAATGTAGTGTTGGCAGCATCGCTATTCCAATAGGGGAATATCAAAATATCCTCGGCACTGTCGGCATCAGTACCCTTCATAAAATACCAGCCTTGCGCCTTTCTACCCAATGTGAAATCTTCAACAGCCACCATAGCAGATGATAATACATCATAGGCAAGTGCTTTTGTCAGTTCGTTGTTGTTACCGCGATTTATATATATGTTATACAATACGGGATTTGCAGCATCAGTTGTCAATCTCACAGGGAGATTCACAAGCCCTTTTGCCTCGAGCAGTTGGTTATATGCAGCCTGCAATTCGTCGATTGCAGCATTGTATGCAGTTTCTGTCAAATAATGCTCGGTATCGTCCACAATGGCATTGGCCTCTACCATTTCGTTATTGGCTGTAACAAGTGTTGTCAATGGGAGGTTGGGCGACACATAGCCGTCACTCACCTTTATTGTCTTGCAGGCTGTAACTGCAAATTGGCTCAGCACAAAGAAGGGGTGCCCGTTATTTGCAGCGCCGTTATTGGTTGCAGTAACCATAAAGCGAATGTAACGATATGCCTTTCCGTTGCCAAGTGCAGTGGGTGTTGTATATGTCACGGTTGCATCACCTACAGGCAAGTCGGTAAGCGTTGCTATCTCCTCAAAATTATTAAGGTCGTTGGAGCCCTCGATAACCATAGTTTTGGGAGCATTGCTGTTATTATTGACACGGCCTCTATATCTGAACTTAAACGACACCATAGCTTCTTTCTCACCCATATCGAGACGCAAATAGTGGTCAAGGTCATCGTCCTGTGCATTGCTACCATATGTAGTGTGCAAGTGAGTATCATTGGTAGCATTATCACCTACCAGCGCAGCAACACCCACATTATCACCGTTGCCATTTGTTGCTGTACCATCGGCATTGCAATAGAGGTAGTATGGGTTATTCTCATCGGTACACTGCATTGTAATCTCCTTTTCTTCTTCGGTAAAGGTTGCAATCTCGGTCACAAGGCCATCTGTAGTAGTGGCAAGCTCTTCGAGGTCGTTTACATCTGCAACGTGTGCATTCTTGAAAGCATTAAGAGCATTGTATGCATTTTGCAAGTTGGCAAGTGCAGTGTTGTAGTCATCTTCGAGGACAAAGCAATCCTTGGCCGCAGACGCCTGCTGCACTGCAACGTTCAACGCTGCAATGAGTGATGCATCTATGTCCGACGTTGTATAGAACTCGTCAAGCGTGTATGTTTCCGCAATGCTTAGATTAAAATCGGCCATATTGAAATATCCGACCTCGGTCGATACAGCAAAACGGATATAACGACCAACAAAATTCAAAGGTTCTTCCAATTCCCATTTTTCAGTGCCACCTGTGGGGAGACCATCTGTAACCGAGAACACCTCTTTATAAATCTTCTTATCGTTGCTTGCAAGCACCTTTATTCCGTTGGGGCGCTGGTTGGCATAAGAATCACGTGTAGTATAGTTAAAGAGAAGCTCCTTTATAGACTTAACACTGCCTAAATCCACCTCCAGATAGTGAGTATATGGCTCTACGTTGCCATTTCTCCAGTTTGTTCCAAAGAATGTGTTTGTCTTGGCTGTTCCGTCATCGTTCTTATCTATGAGACCTCCTTCAATTCCGTTACTATCGTCGGCCGGTTTATTACTCCATATATAATAAGGAGCGGTAGCAGCACTCGCCTGCAAGGGTACATCACCGGGGGTTTCTGCCGCAGTCATAACCTCGGCAAGCAAGGTTGCGGCATTTGTAATTTCAGTGCCTATTATCTCTCTGCTGCCCGAATAGTCGTTTGCTTTTATACCTTCCAATATAGTATATACCTCATTAAGTTCATTATATGCAGTGCTGATATCATTTACCGTAGCCGATGGGTTATTGCAAACCACTGTTGCTTCTGCTATCTCGGTCGAAGCCGCGGAAAGATTCTCATCGGTGAGTGCCGATGTACTGTAATAGTCGTTTACAGTGCCACCATCGGCAGCCATTTCATCATACAATGCTTGTGTATCATTGATAAGTTCAAGAAGAGACTCTTTGAGGGCCGTGGTGTTGTTTATCGCCTCATCCAGTTTGTCGTATGCAACCTGAAGGTCGGCTATTGCAGCATCGAGCAAGGCAACCGTTGTTGCGGCATCGTGCAACTTCTGAGATTTTGTTGTTGCAAGATAAGTATCAATCAACAAATCATCTTCTACAACAGAACTGTTATTTGTAACCGTAATCTCTGTTTCAGTCACTTCTGTGACGTCGAACTCCGACATTGCAAAATAATAATAACCACCTACATTGCCTGCTCCACCGGTCACTCTAAAGCGTACATAACGATACTTGTTCTGGTTTGTACCAAGTGTTTCCGATGTATATGTCTTGTGCTGACCTGTGGGCAAGCCCGTCAATGTTGCAATTGTAGTAAACGAAGAGTTGTCGTTGCTACCCTCAACCACAATTGAAGTGGGAGCATCGATACCTGCACTATTATTGCGGGTTGTATATTCGAAAGTAAATGTACCTAAAGATTTGCCATCTCCCATATCGAGCAACAGGTGATGATCGGCACCCACAGATGTCTGCCAATTGGTGTGGAAATAATCATCTGCTTCATTGGTTACACCGTCTAACAAATTCTTAATATTTCTATTTACACCACTCTCTTGCGAGTTCGTCGAAAGATAATAAGAAGCACTTGCATTATCGACCTGCAACAACAACTCATTTTCAGTAGGCGGATTAATAGTGACCGAACCTACCGTACTTATCAAATCATTTGTTTCACCTATCAATGTTAGCAATTCCTCTTTCTTTGCATTGAGCACGCTGCTCAGCACATTGTTGTATTGTGTAAGCAATGTGGTGTATGAACCGACAGCAGTACCATCGCCAAGTGCTGTTTTCTTTGCATTTATGTCATTAAGCGTTGCTTCGGTGTTGTTATATACCGTCTTGCCCTGCTCGGCATCGTTGTATGCAGCCAGCACGGCAGCTTCGGTTACACTCGATGTGTAATCGCTCTTCACTGTGGCCGATACCGTAACGGGATAGATAGAGAACTCCGACATATGGAAGAACACCATACCATCGCTACCGGTGTTAGTGCCGCCATTGCTGCCGGTGGCATCTGTCACAAGGAAACGCAAGTAGCGGTAGGCAGTGCCGTTGCCCATAACAACGGCCTCATTATCTACACCTGCACCTGTTGCAAAGCCCGATGCCACTTGCAGTCTTGTGTAATTGGCAACATCGTCGCCACCTACGTTGCTACCATAAACCTCTATGGTTTTGGGGTAGTTTGATAGGCCGCTTGCGTTACGAGTGGTAAATTTGAACTTGAAGGATGTGAGTGTGCTGCTTGTACCCAAATCCACGCTTATGTGGTGGCCCCAACCATCGGCGGGAGCTGTTGAATTGTTCCATTGCGAGTGGAAGTAGGTGCCTTTATTGCCGTCGATGAGTTTATCCACATCGTTGCCCGACACTGCCGCGTTCGACCATATATAGTTGGCGGCTGTTGAGCTTGACGATTGCAATGATATTTTGCTACCTTCGTTATAGCTTACTGTGGCTACCTCGTTTACAAGGGCAAGCGTTTTCTTTGACAACTCAAGGAGTTCCTCCTTGGCTGTATTTGTGTCATCAGCCTCCAAAAGAATGAATTGCCACTGTGAGTTTTCGCTATAAGCATCGCCCCAAGTTATAATACTTGCCGCATTTGAACCATCCATATTCATATACCTACCCGGCACGTTGGAAGTGGCTATTGTATAACAGCCAAGCGCAACCTCGTTTATGTTCATATTAACCTTATTGTCGCCCACTGTGTATAGTACTCCGTTTTGGTCGGTTACATCTTGTATGTATTTACTTGTTCCGGCATTCTTTATATAGTAGGCTCCATCTCTTTCTATGTACCATTGATTAGCATCGGTAGAGCTATAGTCATCGGCATCGCCGGAAACCGTAGTTACATTAGAATCGGAGTATGTCAAGATACGGTCGTTGCTCTTTACGTTTATAATTGCATACTTGCTGCCGGGAACAAATGTTACGCGCGAGTACTCATTGGCAACAACTGCGTTATACTCGGCATAGAGCAACTCGTAAACAGCCTGCAAGTTGGCAAGGTCGCCGTTGGCGATAACCCCCTGCGCCGTTGTCACATATCCTTGCAAATTTGTTACTGCCGATGGCTTGTAGAAGCCCACGCGACTCTCACTGGTATTCTGGGTGAGAGCTATTGCATTCTCAATAAGTTCCTGCAATAGTGCAAAACGCATTGCGGTTACATCAACCTCGGCCTCGGTGGTGGTGCTTTCTGTATCTACTGCAACTACAGAAGCCTTGCCTGTGGCAAGCAGGTATGCAGCCTCGTCGGATATTGCGAAGGTAGATTTATTGCTGAATGAAACAATTTCGCGATCTTCATTGAGCACAAGGAAACCAACACCACCTTCACCACCACTCATAGTAAGTGTACCATCGCTATTAAGTGTGGCTGTGTAGGTTGTTTCAACAGATACATTGCCGTTGATAAAGTCGGAAACAGAGCCAAAGTCGGAGTCAGGAGTGGTTTCGCCATAAATCTCTCGCGCTGTTGTTCCATCGTGTTGAACATATTTGGCAGTTTCGTCGTCATCGTTAATAAAAAGGATGGCAAGGTTCTCTTCGTAGCCCATCTCTTTTACCTCGGCAATAGCCTCGTCTATCATCTCTTGCGAAACCTCGTATACCGAGTTGCTATAGTCGCCCACCAAGCGGTCGTCCATTATAGAGAAGTAACCGTGAGCACGGAAGAACTCAGTGAGGTCCTCGCCCGCAGCCTGGCAGGCAAGTTTATAAAAATGCAGCGTAGATTCATCACCCGACACGTTGTAGCCCTTTTGCATAGGTTGCTGGCGCAAAAGTTCGTACAAGCGAGGCCAGAACTGTGTGTTGTTACCGGCAAGGTGATAGTAGAGCCACAAACGATAGTACAAATGAGTAAGGGCCCAAATATTGTTTGTGTAAATATCGCTACCCTCGGTATTGTATGCATTGAGCACGCTCTCCAATGAACCATTGTCACCATTGTAACGCGATGTGGACATACCCTTGTACCAAAGTGCAATGTTCGAGAAGAGGTTATTGGTAACCTCGGTAAGACCGTTCAATGTGAGCGGTGCTTGGTGCTGGTGGCCAATCTCGTGGGCAGGCCCCCAAGTGGAACCTGCGCTGTTGGCCATATCCCGTACAATGCCGTTATATGTTGTTATGCTATAACCGCAGTGGTCCCAGCCACCATACATATAACCACTTTCGGTACCCAATGCAACACCGTGGTGATTGAAGTATTCGCTGTAGTCCAAGCCGTTACAGAACTCTTGATAGGTTTTATTATCTATAGGAGATTCTTCTGTGTAGTCGTACATCTCGTACTTAGTCGTGTGGTCGCTCTTCCAACGTGGATAGAAATTATTCATCTGCGCCATTGTCGATTGGCTCACAAGGCCCATTGTTGCAAGCTCGGAATACATAATGCGGTCCCAAGCCTCGAGCATAATGTTTATTTTACCTGTCGAAGGGTGGCATTCCATTCCATAATCGGCCCAATCCTTTGTGTTATTATATGGAGTGGCAGGAACATTAAGCTGGTCAGGCAGATAGTATGCCATACCGTTGCTTACACCACCATCCTCGTGAGTGTAATCGTTCAGATGGAAAAGCAGTATCTGACGATGGGCAAGCAGAGGAATAACGTTCAAATTGGCACGTGTTTCCATATATTCCCAATCGGCATCGTTATCGACACTTGCACCGGTAATGGTTTTCCACAAATCTTCGTTATAGCTAATGCCCTCGTAGGTTTTGCCTGCAAGGAAGTCGCCACAAGCATTGTAGTAACCGGCTATGGCACCACCCTCGATGTGAATTTTCAAGGGAGGATATTCCGATAGTTTATGAGGGAATTTTTCGGCTGTTGTTGCTCCGTCGGGGTTGTATGTATCTACATTGTAGCAGATATATAGCTGGCCGGCTGTTCCGGTGTAGTTTATCACGTTCAAACCAGGCTGTAGCGCATATCCACCGCTTGTGGCATTGGTTACTCGCAAGTTGTGCCCGCCATCAACAATGCGCAGGCTTGCACCATCTTTTATAGTACCCTCCACCATTACATAAAGAGTTCCGGCCTCGGGCATATATATACCTGTGGGGTTGTCGTTATTGGCGTGTGCGTTTATTCCCAACCACGATGTAATGTCGCCCGCAATACTATATGGCTCATACATCTGCACACGGAACTTTTTGGCATACTCACTACCCCAAGAATCTTTTTCATCGACAGCGTTATCCTCTTCCCAGTTGTCACTTAATACTTTTGTATATATTTCATCAACAAGCGCTTGCAAATCGGCTGACAACAAGCTATACTCAGCAGCGGCTTTTGCCAATTCCAATGTGGCATAAAAGGGAGTGGTACAAGCATCATCATTAAAGAAAGAACGGAAATTAGTTGCCCAAGCAGCTACCTCGGCCACGGTGGGGTGTGCGTCGAGAATCGCTTTCAAATCCTCGGCGGGGTAGTCTATTCTCACAGCAGTCCATTGGCTGCCTGTACTACCATCAACAGTCCAGCTAACGATATTATTGCTACCGTCTTTGTGCATAAATGCGTGGGTATCGCTATGCCCATATTGCCTCAAAGAGTTTTTAACAGCAGCAAACTCGTTGGGTTCCTCGGTAAGTGTCCAGCTGTTCGACCTTGTATTATGTCCACAAAGATAGCGACCGGTGACAAGGTTGCGCAACACAAAGTTGCCATTCTGCTTTGTAACAAGCCATTGCTGTGTTAAAGCATCGGCAGATATTTCAGCTGCAAGGACATCGTTTGTACCATTTGAGCACAAAGCACGACCGGTATTCTCTACATTCTCGAAACGATATACGGCGCCCTCCTCAAGTGCTATAAAGCCTAATGCGGTTTTGAGTTCTGCTTCGTCTATGGTCACTTCACTTACGCTCCACAAAGATGCAGCGCTTGAATTATTCCATCCAACGATTAAGTTGTCACGAGTACTCGCAGAGTGCATATAGCAATAATCGGCATCATTTACACTTTGATGTGCTATACTGCGAAACGTTACATTGTTGCCAGATGTATGAATTTCAAAATTACACGCATCGACACCAACATTCAAAGACCAGACTGAGGACTTTGTATTTCCGGCAAGATACTTAGCAGTCGATAGATTTACCAATCTATAAACGTCACCTACAACTTCGACATACCACAACTGCTTGTAGTAATCGGCGTCATCGGCTGTTAATTGGGTAACGCCACACGGCTGATTACTATCATTTAACCCTAATGCAAGATTGCTATTGCCCGGGGTTACAAACCGGTAAACTCTACCATTCTCAATTGTTTGTGCACTCAAGGTTGCCGTCGTCAGCAGTAGCAGCGACACAACCAGTAAACGAGTAAAAATGTTTCTCATTTTCTTTTTTCTTTTTTTGCGCAAACGTACTATGCCGCCACGCAAGCAGTTATTATTATTTTATTATTTCCCGGTGTAAAAATCATCATTTTGCACACATTGGGCATTGGAGCAAGCACACAAAGCCATAGTATGCATAAATCGTTCAAAATTAGTTAATTTTACCGAAATTTTCAAAACAAAGAACCATTTTTAACACACCACAACAGTGTATTTTATACCAACCGCCGTTTTTTAAGCACAAAAGCGCGATTTTGCCCCACCCGCACTCCATATCATTTTTTATAAAAACCCCCGCCTGTATTACATATTCAGGCAGGGCACAATTAATTTTACCGGAACTTAAGGGAATATTAAACGCCATAAATGCGTTAAAATCAAAATTTCAAACGCCATAAATATGTTAAAAACTATTAGCAGACACAACCATTGCGGTAATACTCGCCGATAACTATATAGAGTTTTGCAATTTTACATTTGCAATTGTCACAATTTTACTATATTTTTGTGACAAACACAGATTGTATGAACAGCGTAGCATCGAAAATAGAGCAACAAATTTTGTCGTTGAAGAAAGGAAGCATCTTTTTCCCAGATGATTTTATTGACCTGGGAACATCTGATGCAGTAAGGCAAACTCTCACTCGGCTCTGCAAAGAAGGATTGATAATAAGGGTTGCTCACGGCATATATTGTTATCCAGAGATTGAAGAAAAATTAGGCTTAGGCGTATTACAACCATCGTTTGAACATATAGCAGAAGCTATGGCAAAACGAGACCACGCTCGAATAGTTCCGACAGGTGCTTATGCGTTGAATGTACTAGGTCTTTCTACTCAAGTACCAATGAACTATGTTTATTTAACTGATGGTACAAAGAGGCACGTTGAAATCTCCAATGGCAGGGGCATCACATTCAAGAATACAGCACCCAAAAATTTGGCATTTCAAAGCAGATTGGCAATGCTCATAACATTTGCTCTTAAATCATTAAAGAAAGAACACATTGAAGACTGGCAGATAAAGCGTATTAAGAAACTATTGCAAAACGAGCCAAAAGAGTCTGTTATGGCAGACTTGAAGTTAATGCCTGTATGGATTAGAAACATAATTAAACAAGCGTATGAATAACTACTTTTTACTTACTATAGAGGAACAGAGGCAAGTATTACAAGCAGCAGAAGGACGCATTGGCTTACCGGCACAAGCCATTGAAAAAGACTTGTGGGTTACAACCATCTTGCAGATAGTTTTCACTCTGCCTTTTGCGGATAAACTGATATTCAAAGGTGGTACTTCGTTGAGTAAAGTCGGAAAACATATCAGCAGATTTTCGGAGGATATAGACCTTGCGATTGACCGCTCACAACTTGAATTAGGGGGCGATTTGACGAAGAAACAAATTAAGAAACTCCGCAAAGAATCATCAATATTTGTTCGCGAAGAATTTTATAATGCTTTGCTCGATGCCATTAAGCAATATGGATTATACGCATTATGTACGATTGAAGCCGAGCAAGATGGTGAGGGAGATAACACATATCCCGAGCCAAGAAAAATATGGATAACATACAAGAGTGTAATTCCGGGTGAGTTGGACTACTTGAAGCCTGTTGTTATGTTAGAGATTGGTGCTCGCTCCTTGTCAGAGCCATATGCAATGAATAAGGTCAAGAGCCTTGTAGAAGAGAACTTTCCAGCTATTCAAACGAGCGTTGTTGATTCGGATATTGCGACTGCAGTTGCAGGAAAAACATTCTTAGAAAAAGTTTTCTTGTTACACGAGTTATTCTCTGTTGCAGGGCAGGGCGCTAACGCGAATAGGAAATCTCGCCATTTGTACGACCTTTATTTGATGATGGATAATGATTTTGCAATAGCAGCTGTAAAGGATGATGAGTTGTGGGAAAACATCAGGCACCATAGAGAGATTTTTACATCTGTTAAAGATGTGGACTACACGCCTGATGTTCGCAAGAGAATTATGCTTGTTCCTCGCGAGGATATTATTGCCATATGGGAAAAGGACTATGCAGAAATGTTGGTGAATATGATTTATGGTTCCGACAAACCGACATTTAAGCAGATTATAGAGAAGATGCAAGTTTTGCAAGATAGATTTAGGGAGTAATTGCTATTTCAGCCTTGGCTCAACGGTCTGTAGCACATTTTCATAATAAAGCAAAGCGATTTCGCTACTTTGCCATTTTTCATCGGATTTATATCGTTACTATAGAAAAATGGGCTTATCACTCTTGTGTACCCACACCTTGGTTCAAATGGTGAGCAAATTTTGTATAAAAAAGTGGGGTAATTAAAATAAATTCACAACGATTAGTATTATCTTCGCCAAAAATTGAATTATAATTAAAAAACACACCTAATATGGACAAGAAACTAAACAAAGGAACAATATGCGTTCAGGGTGGCTGGCAGCCCAAGAAGGGCGAGTCGCGCGTGCTGCCCATTTTCCAAAGCACAACATTCAAATACGAAACAAGCGAGCAGATGGCAAGGCTATTCGACCTCGAGGATTCGGGTTACTTCTATTCGCGCTTGCAGAACCCCACGGTAGATGCAGTGGGCGCCAAGATTGCGGCCCTCGAGGGCGGCGTGGGCGCTGTGCTCACTTCGTCGGGCCAGGCAGCCAACTTCTACGCAATTTTGAACATCTGCCAAGCTGGCGACCACTTTGTGTCGGCAACTACCATTTACGGTGGCACATACAACCTATTCTCGGTTACTATGAAGAAGATGGGCATTGAGGTTACTTTTGTAGATGCCGATGCCCCTGCCGAGGAGATTGAGAAGGCGTTCCGCCCCAACACCAAGGCGCTCTTTGGCGAAACCATTTCGAACCCCGGTGCCGCCGTGCTGGACCTTGAGAAATTTGCCTCAATAGCACACAAAAACGGCGTGCCCTTTATAGTTGATAACACATTTGCCACACCCATCAACTGCCGCCCCATCGAGTGGGGTGCCGACATTGTGACACACTCCACCACCAAGTATATGGACGGCCACGCCGTTGCAGTGGGTGGTGCCGTGATTGACAGCGGCAACTTCGACTGGGAGGCTCACCACGACAAATTCACCTGCCTCACCGAGCCCGACGAAAGCTACCACGGTCTTGTTTACACAAAGAACTTTGGCAAGGCTGCCTACATTACAAAGGTGGTGTCGCAGGTGATGCGCGACTTAGGTGCTATGATGGCCCCGCAGAACGCCTTCTTGCTAAACTTGGGTTTGGAGACAATGCACCTGCGTATGCCCCGCCACTGCGAGAACGCGCAGAAGGTGGCCGAGTTTTTGCAGGCTCACCCCAAGGTTAAATGGGTGAACTTCAGCGGATTACAGGGTGACAAATACCACAGCCTTGCACAAAAATATCTGCCCAACGGAGGTTGCGGTGTGATGGCTTTTGCCGTTGAGGGCGACAAGGAGGATGCCATACGTTTTATGGACAGCCTCAACTTCATTTCAATTGTTACCCACGTGGCCGACGCCCGCTCGTGCGTGCTGCACCCCGCCAGCCACACACACCGCCAGCTAAGCGACGAGCAGTTGAAGGAGAGCGGCATAGACCCCGACCTCATTCGTCTTTCGGTGGGCATAGAGGATGCCGAGGATATCATTGCCGACCTTGAGCAGGCTTTGAACGTATTCTAAACATTTTAAGTATTATAAAATAAAGACGAAATGGTGTGCCGCGGCACACCATTTCGTCTTTTTGGTACATTAAACTGCTCCTCATCAGGAGGAGCCGGATTGCGATTCATCGCAAGCCTGAGGAGGTTTTGTGCCTGCCCCACATTTCGTTTTCGGCGAGGGCACCCGCAAAGGGGAATATTTATATTAAGAAAATCATTATATTTGCGAATATGATGATTGCAAACAGACAATGGAACAACTGAAATACAACATACACCCCGGCGTTACAGCCTTCTCCACAAAGCGGAGCGGCGCGGGGAAATACGGCGGATTCAACATAACCCACTACTGCGGCGACACGGCACAGCACGTGGCACACTGCCGCACCGAGCTATGCCGCGAACTTGGCATAACCGACGACAGGCTTGTGCTGCCCCGCCAGACACACGGCTGCGAGGTGCTGAACATAGATGCCGCATTTATGAACGACAGCAAGGAGCGGCAAGCGGAAAGGCTGCACGGCATAGATGCCGTGATAACCACCCTGCCACACACCTGCATAGGGGTATCGACAGCCGATTGCGTGCCCCTGCTGCTGTGCGACACACAAAGGATGGTGGTAGCCGCCGTGCACGCAGGCTGGCGAGGCACTGTAGTACGCATAACGGCGCGTTGCATTGAGAGGATGAGCGAGCTTTACGGCAGCAAGCCACAAGATATAAAAGCCGTAATAGCCCCAAGCATAGGGTGCGACGCTTTTGAGGTGGGCGACGAGGTGTATGCAGCCTTTGAGGAGGCGGGTTTTCCTATGAAGGAGATAGCCACACGGCAAGCCAAATGGCACATAGACCTGTGGGAGGCCAACCGCCTGCAACTGCTTGCCTGCGGTGTGCCTGCTGCCAACATAGAGGTAGCGGGCGTGTGTACCCACACCCAACACGGCGAGTGGTTCTCGGCACGCAGGTTGGGGATAGAATCGGGGAGGATTTTTAACGGCATAATGATAGAATGATGAATAAAAGTTTAGGCAATCAATTACGTTTCCACACCAATTACAGGAATCTGTCATTCCGAACCTTGCGTGAGGAATCTATTTTAGATTTCTCGTCGCTACGCTCTCTCGAAATGACAATAAGGCGTGATATTATATACAACTGCCAAAAAATACTATGCGTGGCAATAGCAGCCATTGCCGCAATTGTTGCCACGGCACAAAGCCACATATATATGTCGCCGCAAGGTAGCGACAGCAACAGCGGTTCCCCCGAGGCGCCCCTGTTCTCGCTGCAAAAGGCACTTGACAAAGCTATATCAACCACCGCCGGCGACACTGCATACATTGAGGTGGCAGCGGGCGACTATTACCTCACAAGCGGGGCCTGCATAACAACCCCCACCACGCGCCCCATTGTGGTGAGGGCGGCGGGGCCGGAGAAGCCCCGTTTCATAGGCGGGCACAGGATAACCGACTGGCAGCAGTTGAACAACAGTCTCTACAGCGCATATATCCCCGAGGCGGTGTGGGGCGATTACACATTTGAGCAGTTTTTCGTAAACGGCCGGCGAGCCACGCTTGCACGCACGCCCAACAAAGGTTTTTACAGAATAAAGAGCATAAAAGAGAGCGTTACGGACAACGGCAACAGCACCAAAGAGAGCTTTGCCACTATGCGCATTGAGGGCGATAGCGCCCACCTTGCCATACTAAAAGATGTGTGGGCGGGGGAAAACGGACAACCCAAGGTATCGCTGTACCACAAGTGGAACAATGCCAAGATGCACATAGACATCATAAATAAAGACAGTAACACTTTCAATATTGCGGGCCGCAAATGGGGCGACCACTATATGCTGCAAAGCGGTTCGCGCTATTTCTTGTACGACTTCAGGCAGGCGCTCGACAGCGTGGGGGAGTGGTATATGGACTACACCAACGGCAGGCTGTACTACATACGCCTGCCTTACGAGGATATGAGCAACGCGCAGTGCATTGTGCCCACCATAAAGCAGTTTATAAACCTCACCGGGCATCCCGGGAGGGAGATTGAGAATATATCTTTCGAGAACATTTGCTTCATTGTGAGCAAGTTCAACGTGCCACGTGCAGGGCTATACCCGTTTCAGGCGGCAGCAGACATTGGGGCCGCCATTGAACTGCACTACGCAAAGAATATCTCCTTGACAGGTTGTGAGATTGAGCATTGCGGCACATATGCCATTTGGATTGACAGGGGCAGTAGCAACTGCAAGGTGCAGGGGTGCTACATAGGCGATGCCGGAGCAGGCGGCATAAAGATAGGCAGCCCCGTGGCGCCCGACGACACCGCATCGGTTGCAAGAGGCAATATCATAGACAACAACATAATACGCGGTGGCGGAAGGGAGATTGCCACAGGTGTGGGAGTACACATAATGCACGCTGCCGACAACAGGGTGACACACAACGACATTTCGGACCTGCGCTACACGGGCATATCGGTGGGCTGGCGCTGGGGATATGGTGCAAGCGTGGCTGCGGGCAACATCATTGCCCACAACCATATTCACCACATAGGCTGGGGCGAGTTGTCTGATATGGGTGGCATATACACACTGGGTGCAGCCACAGGCAACTGCATAACAGGTAACGTGATACACGACATTGCAGCCGACAGCTACGGTGCGTGGGGCATATACACCGACGAGGGGAGCAGCTACATAGAGATAAGCAACAACCTTGTTTATCGCTGCAACGACGGCGCCTTTCACCAACACTACGGCAAGGAGAACAGGGTGGAGAATAACATTTTTGCATTTGGAAAGAATTACCAACTGCAACTGACAAAAGCCGAGGAGCACAGCTCGTTCACATTCAAGCACAATATTATTTTGCAAAACAGTGGCAGAACAGCCACGGGTAAGTGGTTTACTGCTAATATGGAAATTGCCGACAATATTTATTGGAGCTACGGCGACACTCTGTCGTTCTGCGGCAAGAGCAGCAAGGAGTGGGAACAACTGCGCGAAAAGAGCGCCCGCTTCATAAACCCGCAGATGAAGAACCCGCTTGCCGACGATTTCTCATTCAAGAAAAAAAGGGCTGCACGGAAGATTGGTTTCAAGCCTTTCGACTACAGCAAGGCGGGTGTTTATGGCAGCGAACAGTGGCGCAAGAGGGCGCAAGAGGGTAACGCCGTGCACAACGAGTTTATAGAGGCAACAGGGATGTAGCGGCACTACCCCACCCGCTTGCGCAACAGACTGCGCAGATAACCTGCGCGGTAGAGATTGAACACCCACATACGCGGTGAGAAGCCCTTGAGATTGCGCAAGAAGAGCGGGCGTAACACTCTGTAAACAAGCGACAGCAACCACCCTAAATAGCAACGCTCTATCTTTTCAACCCTTTGCGCAATGGTAATTAGCGGCCCCATAGTTTCGTAGTGCGCAGCAAGGGTGCGCAGGGCCTCCTCGTTCTTGGCAAGGTAGGTGGCGTTGTTCTCTATATCCACATTCATCATAGGGTTGGCTATGTGCTTTACCTGCACGCCTGCATCTTGCAGGGCACGGCCAAAGAGATTATCCTCATAGCCATAGCTGTGCACCTGTTCGTCGAACATCACGCGGGCAAAGCATTCGCGGTGTATAAGGAAATTGAAGGTGCGAAAATTGGCATAGGGGTGTGCGTTGCGCCACTCCACCGTAGCGCGCCGTGCATAGGTTGTTTCGTGCAGCCAACGGAGTGATACCGCGGGCGAGGGAAGGGTTGCAGGATGTGCCACACCGCCGCACACGACACCCGCAGAGAGCCCCTGCACCGCTGCAAGATAGGCCGCAAGGAAATTACTGTTCACGGGCATACCGTCGCTGTCGAGGAAGAGCAGCCAACGCCCGCGGCTGCGCTCATAGAGGCGGTTTCGTATGGCTGCGCGCCCGCTGTTGAAGCCACGTTCCCAATACTCACAACAGGGCAGGCTGTTTATTGCGCGGTTGGCCGCCACAGCTTCGCTGCAGGTGGAGCCGTCGTCGCCCACAATGATTTCCCACTGCAACCCCACTATGCGCTTTGCCTGTGCGGCAAGCTCAGTGACAAGGGGCGTGCAGTTATAGTTATATGTGGGTATGAGGATAGAGAGGTACATAGCTTCAGGTTCTTCCTGCGAAGATAACGAATATTTGAATTTCCACAAAACATAAAGCAAAGTATAGCAAAAAACCACAGTGCGGTGTGCACTGTGGTTTTTTGCTATACTTTGCTCGGTTGCTTATGCGCCGAAGTTGTCGTACATAATAGATTTCTCCTCTACACCCAAATCAACAAGCATATTTACAACTGCCTTTGACATAGGGCCGGGACCACACATATAGTACTCGATGTCCTCGGGTGCCTCGTGGTCTTTGAGGTAGGTCTCGTAGATTACCTGGTGCACAAAGCCCGGGGTATATTTTACGCCTGCTGCGTCGGCAGCGGGGTCGGGACGGTCGAGCGCCAAGTGGAAAGTGAAGTTGGGGAAATCCTTCTCCAACTGCAGGAAATCCTCGAGGTAGAATACCTCGTTAAGCGCACGCGCACCGTAGAAGTAGGTCATTGTGCGGTCGGTGGTCTTCAGTGTCTTTGTCATATGCATAATCTGCGCACGCAAAGGAGCCATACCGGCACCACCACCTACCCACATCATCTCTTTCTTTGAGTCGAAGATGGGGTGGAAATCGCCGTAAGGGCCACTCATTATTACCTTGTCGCCGGGCTTCAAAGTGAAGATGTATGACGATGCTATACCGCAGGGTACATCCATAAAGCCGGAACGGTCGGCCTTGAAGGGAGGTGTTGCAATACGCACGGTGAGCATAATGCGGTCGCCCTCGGCGGGATAGTTGGCCATAGAGTATGCACGGATTGTCTCCTCGGTGTTCTTGCACTTGAGACCAAGCAAACCGAATTTTTCCCAAGCGGGCAGATACTCCTCGCCTATGAGGCTCTTGTCGATATCCTTGTCGTAGGTCATATCGTATGTAGGAATCTTAATCTGTGCATAAGAACCGGGCACAAAGTCCATATGCTCCCCAGGAGGAAGAGCCACGATGAACTCCTTGATGAAGGTTGCAACGTTCTTGTTTGAGATAACCTCGCACTCCCACTCCTTGACACCCATTACAGACTCGGGCACCTTGATAGAGAGGTCGTTCTTAACCTTCACCTGGCAACCCAGACGCCAGTGTGCCTGCTGCTCCTTGCGTGAGAAGTGACCTGTCTCCGAGGGGAGGATTTCGCCACCACCCTCTAATACCTGCACTTTGCACTGGCCGCAAGAGCCCTTTCCACCACAAGCCGAGGGAAGGAAGATGCCGTTCTCGGCCATTGTACCCAGGAGAGTACCGCCGGCTGCAACCTCTACCTCGTTCTCGTCGTTAATCTTAACCTTGACATTTCCCGAGGGGAGCAAATATTTCTTCGCCACCAACAGGATAATCACCAACAGAAGGATGATTACAAGGAATACTGCTATACTTGCTAATACTAATTGTATATCCATAGCTCTTTCATTTATTACATTTTAATACCCGAGAAGCACATAAATGCCATAGCCATAAGACCTACGGTGATGAAGGCGATACCTAAACCACGCAAGGGCTTGGGAATGTTACAGTACTCCATTTTCTCACGAACTGCTGCGAAGAGCACGATTGCCACCATCCAGCCGATACCCGAACCTAAGGCGTAGGCTACCGAATCCCAGAAATTGAGGATTGCCTGGGGGTTGTTGGCCTCCATACCTATGCGCTGCTGCATAAAGAGCGAACCACCCATAATGGCACAGTTCACAGCGATAAGGGGAAGGAAGATACCAAGCTGGCTATAGAGTGCGGGAGCAAAACGCTCTACAATCATCTCGACCAACTGCACGATACCTGCGATAACGGCAATGAAGAGGATGAATGCAAGGAATGTCAAATCGACGCCCTCAATGAGTGCACCGTTGGCAAGCACTGCTGTCTGCAACAGATAGTTCACAGGAAGGGTTATTACCTCTACGAAGATAACAGCGAAACCCAAACCTATTGCTGTCTTTACGCTCTTAGATACAGCCAAATATGAACACATACCCAAGAAGAAGGCAAATACCATATTGTCCACAAAGATTGAACGGACAATTAAACTAATAAAATGTTCCATAATTTTTCTTCTGTATCTAAGTTATTACTCTTGTAAGCTCTTGTCTTTTGCACGCTGCACCCATATCACAATGGCAATGAGGAAGAATGCCATAGGTGCCATAAGCATAAGACCGTTGTTTATGTAGCCTGCCTCGTAAACGCACTGGGGAATTACGGGGAAATCGAGCAAGGTACCCGAACCGAAAATCTCGCGCACAATGGCAACAACCACAAGAATCATTGCATATCCCAAACCGTTACCAATACCGTCGAGGAACGAGGCCCAGGGCTTGTTCTGCATTGCAAATGCCTCCAGACGGCCCATAAGGATACAGTTGGTGATGATAAGGCCCACATATACCGACAGCTGCACGCTCACGTCATAGGCAAAGGCTTTGAGCACCTCGCTCACGAGTGTTACAAGGGCAGCCACAACCACCAGCTGTATGATGATGCGAATGCGCATAGGGATGGTGTTGCGGATAAGTGAGATAATTACGTTGGCCATAGCCACGATGATGGTTACCGAGAGGCCCATTACGATGGCGGGAGCCAATTTGCTTGTAACAGCCAATGCCGAGCAGATACCAAGCACCTGAACTGTTACAGGGTTCTCTTTGAGCAGAGGCGTGTTGAGTGCCTCCATATTTTTCTTTGAAAATAGTGCCATAGTATTATTCCTCCTCTGTTACTTGTGCCTCCTCGGCGGGAGCAGGCGCGGGTTCTACAATAGGTGCGGCGGGCTGCTGCAGAGCAACAAGGTAGGCTTTGTAGCCCTCCATTGTGTTCTTGAGCATATCGTTCACACCGTTACAGGTGATGGTTGCACCCGAAATGGCATTTACCTCACAATCCTCGTTGGCTACCTTCTTGGTAACACCGAGTGCCACAGCGCCATCGGCAATGATGTGCTTGCCGGGGAAGCGTGTCTGGAACTTGTCGCCTGCAATCTCGGCACCAAGACCGGGAGTCTCGCTGGCGTGTGAGAAATATACGCCATAGATGGTGTTGCCGTCGCTGTTCACTGCCACATAGCCCCAAATACCACCCCAAAGGCCGTTACCGGTCATAGGGATAACATACTTGGTAGCGCCATCCACATCGCAGATGTAAATGGGCAGGTTGCTGTCGTTGATTGCGTCGTTGGCTACATCGAAACCGCCCTCGGTGGCTACCACCTCGCCGGCGCTGTTGATGATAGCCTCCTGCTTAACAACGGCTGCATAGGTTGCAGCGGCATCGGGCTGGTTCTTGATGTTGAGCGATGAGAGTATCTGCTTTTTCTTGTCGAGGCGGATATTCTCTTCCTGTTTAGGACGAAGTATAGATGATACACCTGCAAGCAAGAATGCCACGATGACAACCACGATTGATGCATAGATGATAGCGTATGCATCGCTGCTTGTGTTGAAGCCTTTCTTTGCCTTCTTGGCATCGCCCTGTGCCTCGCCACCACCAACAAGCTCGAACTCCGATGCAGGGGCTTTACAAAGGGGGCATACAGAGGGTGCCTCTGTGCCTTCGTGCGTGTAACCGCACACTTTACATACATATTTAGCCATATCTGTTAGTTCTTTTTGGTTAGACGTTTAGCACGAGCCTTGACATTTGACTGAACCACGCAGTAATCGATGAAGGGAGCGGTTACGTTCATAAGCAGGATGGCAAGCATCATACCCTCGGGGTAACCGGGGTTGAATACACGGATGAGGATTGCCATTGCTCCAATGCCGAAGCCATAGATGTATTTACCTGTCTCGGTGCGGGCTGCTGTAACAGGGTCGGTTGCCATAAACACGGCACCGAAGCAGAAACCACCAAGCAACAGGTGTGTGTAGAGAGGCTGCTGCAGAGCGGGATTCTCGGGCATAAGACCTGTGAAGAGGAGTATCATAGCGATACCACCAACGAATACAGAGACCATAACCTTCCAGCTGGCAACACCTGTCCACAAGAGGAGTGCTGCACCGAGTGCTATTGCAATAACGCTTGTCTCGCCGATGGAGCCGGGCATAAAGCCGCAAATCATATCGCACACCGAGAGCTCTGCACCTGCGGCACCGGCAGCCACCTGACCACCGTTAACAAACTGCAGTGCAGTTGCGCAGGTGTAGCCGTCGGGGAGGTCGTGACCGATGCCGAAGATTGACTCGGTAGCTACCCATACAGACTCACCTGAGATTACAGAGGGATAGGCGAAGAAGATAAATGCACGGGCAATGAGTGCCACGTTCACAATGTTCATACCTGTGCCACCAAACACCTCTTTGGCAAAGATTACCGAGAAGGCTGTGGCTACGGCCAACACCCACAGGGGGCAGCCGGCAGGCACAATCATAGGGATAAGTACACCCGACACGAGGAAGCCCTCGTGTATCTCTTCGTTCTTCCACTGTGCTACTATGAACTCTATTCCCAGACCTACGATGTAGGTTACCGCAATCTTGGGCAACATAACCATAAGGCCGAAGAGGAACATCTCCCAGCAAGATGTTGTGGCTACGGCACCTGCTGCAAGAGCATTCTGGTAGCCGAGGTTGTACATACCGAACAACATCGCGGGCAAAAGGGCAATTACAACGAGCGACATAATGCGCTTGCTGTCTATTGCATCGTGAATATTCACACCGCTTTTCGAGGTGTCGTTGGGAACGAAAAGGAAGGTTTCCATTCCATCGAACACAGAGCGGAAAGCGTGCAGCTTGCCACCCTCCTCGAAGTTGGGTTTAATTTTATTCAGATAATTTCTCAAAAATTTCATATGATATATTTTTTATTTTGCTTTATAAATGCACCACCCTGCAAGGGGTGGCTATCGGCATCAGCACATTTCGGCACGGAGCTTGTCCAAGCCCTCACGTACTATGCGTTGCAATTCCAGTTTAGACGAATCGACAAACTCGCACAGCGCAAAGTCCTCGGGAGCCACCTCGTAGATACCAAGTTCCTCCATCTTGTCGATGTTACCGGTGATGATGGCCTTGATGAGGTACTCGGGGTAGATGTCCATAGGGAACACCTTGTCGTACTCGTTTGACATAATCATATGACGCTCGCCACCCTTGATGCGCGCATCGATGGTGTAGCTGCGTTTGGGCATAAGCCAGCTGAAGTAGCTGCGGCTTGTACTGAACATAGAGAAACGGGGTGCTATCCAACCGAAAGCCTCGTCGCCGCCCATAATCTCGGGGATAACGGTCACCTCGGTAGAGAATGCACCAAGGAAGCCGTCCGCTGTGGTGGGCTTGCCTGTGAGCACGTTGCCATCGATGATGCGCAGGGGATTCTCATCCTTCAAGCGGCCTGCAACAAGTGTGCTTATTTGCGCACCAAGAACAACCTTGCTGTATGAGGGGTTCTTAACCTCGCTACCTGCAAGTGCCACGGTGCGGGTGAAATCGACCTTGCCCTTGTTGAAGAGGCGACCGATGAAGATTACCTCCTCGGCACCGATAGTCCAAACAATCTCGCCCTTGTTCACGGGAGCCACGTGGTTGATTTGCACACCCACATTACCTGCGGGGTGAGGTCCCTTGAAAATGGTGGTTGTCACGTTCTTGGCAACGCTCAACGCAGCAGCCTTCTGGCTTGCGCTCACACCCAGATATACAGGTGCAATGCGCGAAAGCGCATCGAGACCAATCTGGAAATCGTCCTCGTTGCCTTTGAGGGCTACCTCGAAATCAACAGCCAGGGGCTTCGAGTCGAATGCCGAAACGAAGATTGCTCGGGGTGAATCACTGGGAGTGGCGATAACATCGTATGGTCTTTGGCGCATAAAAGCAAAGAGGCCCGACTTGAGCAAATCGGCCTTCACCTCCTCTGCCGACAGAGAAAGCACATCCTTTGCCTTGTACTCCACAGACTCGAACTTACCGTCCGACTCTACTACGACGCTCAACACGCGTCTTCTCTCTCCGCGGTTAACCGCTACAACTGTTCCGCTCACGGGCGAAACGAATTGTATTTCGGGACAGTTCTTATCAACAAACAAGGGCTCACCGGCCTTTACAACATCCTGGGGCTTAACTACCACTTTGGGAGTTACGCGTGTGAAATCGGCAGGCATCAAAGCATAAAGCTTGGCTGCATCGATGGTTGTTGTTTCAGCAACAGGAGCGCCTTTCAGATTGATATCCAATCCCTTAGAAATTTTTACAACTCTGTGCATATAAATTGAGTTACGTTAGTACATTATATGCCGCAAAATTAAAGATATTTTTCCGTATTTCTAAAACTTTTTTAACATAAATAACTGTGTTTAAGAGAAAAAAATTGCGTTACGCCCGCAGGAGAGGGTAAACAAGGATGCCAAAAGGCAAAAAAATGAGAGGATACCTCACGGTATCCTCTCACATCTATTAAGTAAGTAATTTTATTATTCAGCAGCGGCTGTAGTAGTTGGCTCTTCAGTTGCTACTGCTGCCTCTTCTACTGCGGGTGCATCTGCAGCCTTCTTTGTAGAGCGACGGCGGCGAGTCTTCTTTGCAGGAGCCTTAGCCATATTCTCGTTGTAGTCAACAAGCTCGATGAAGCACATCTCGGCTGCGTCACCGGGACGTGTACCCAACTTGATGATGCGTGTGTAACCACCGGGACGCTCGGCAACCTTTACTGAAATCTCCTTGAAGAGTTCTGTAACGGCCTCCTTGCTCTGGAGGTAGCTGAATACAACGCGACGAGAATTGGTAGTATCGTCTTTAGATTTTGTGATCAAAGGCTCAACGAATTTCTTCAGTTCCTTTGCCTTTGCGAGGGTCGTAGTGATTCTTTTGTGCATAATCAAAGAGATAGCCATATTTGAAAGCATAGCTTTTCTGTGAGATGCAGTACGGCCCAAATGGTTAAAAGATTTTTTATGTCTCATAATTATTCTTTATCTAATTTATATTTTGAGATATCGGTTCCGAACGTAAGATTCTGTCTCTCGAGCAAATCATCAAGCTCAGTGAGTGATTTCTTGCCGAAGTTGCGGAATTTAAGAAGATCGGTTTTATTATATTGCACAAGCTGACCAAGTGTCTCTACATCGGCTGCCTTCAAACAGTTGAGAGCGCGAACCGAAAGGTTCAAATCAACCAACTTTGTCTTGAGCAACTGACGCATACGCAATATTTCCTCATTGAACTCTTCGTTGCCATCAATGTCCGATGCCTCTATGGCAATCTTCTCATCAGAGAACAACATAAAGTGATGGATGAGGATTTTAGCAGCCTCCTTAAGTGCCTCCTTCGGATGTATGGAACCATCGGTTGTAATCTCAATCACCAAGCGGTCATAGTCGGTCTTCTGCTCTACGCGGAAGGGCTCACGCTGGTAATTCACATTACGAATAGGAGTGTATATCGAGTCGATTGGAATCATCGTGGGTTCTGTGCAGTACTCACGGTTCTCATCAGAAGGAACGTATCCACGGCCCTTGTTGATGCTGATTTCAATCTGCATTTTAGCCGATGAGTCGAGGTGGCAAATGACTAACTCGGGATTTAACACTTCAAATCCGGTTAAATACTTACCAATCTCGCCTGCAGTGAATACCTCGGTATTCTCCACGTTGATTGAGACTTTTTCGGTTTCGAATTCCTCAACGATTCTTTTGAATCGAACCTTCTTAAGATTCAATATAATGTTGGTAACATCTTCCTTCACACCGGGTACTGTGGCAAACTCGTGCTCAACGCCGGCAATCTTGATGCAGTTTATTGCAAAGCCTTCCAACGAAGACAACAAGATACGACGCAGTGCGTTACCAATAGTAGTAGCAAAACCGGGCTCCAGAGGACGAAACTCGAACTTTCCGTAGAAATCGTTCGCCTCCAACATTACTACTTTATCAGGTTTTTGAAATGTTAATATC
The DNA here is from genome assembly GCA_017536765.1 of Bacteroidaceae bacterium. Classification (GTDB taxonomy): domain Bacteria; phylum Bacteroidota; class Bacteroidia; order Bacteroidales; family Bacteroidaceae; genus HGM04593. The sequence continues at coordinate 9,124 of JAFXGV010000039.1, read as the reverse complement.
GCCATTATTAAATATTAATTTTTGCTATACAACTCAACGATTAACTGCTCCTTAATGTTCTCGGGGATCTCCGAACGCTCAGGCATATTCAAGAACTTACCGGCCATTGAAGAGTTGTCCCACTCCAACCAAGGATATTTGCTGTGGTTAAGACCGGCCAAAGAGTTCTGAATAACCTCAAGCGACTTTGAACGCTCGCGAACACCTACAATCTGACCTGCCTTGATGATGCGTGAAGCAACGTTGCACACCTTACCGTCAACAACAATGTGGCAGTGGCTTACCAACTGACGTGCAGCTGCACGGGTGGGAGCAATACCCAAACGGTAAACGATATTGTCCAAACGAGACTCCAACAACTGCAAGAGCACCTCACCTGTGATACCGGGAGCTGAATCGGCCTTGTTGAATGTGTTACGGAACTGACGCTCCAAAACTCCGTATGTGTATTTAGCTTTCTGCTTCTCGGCAAGCATCACACCATACTCTGATGTCTTGCGACGACGGTTGTTACCGTGCATACCGGGAGCATAATTTTTCTTAGAAAGCACTTTGTCGGCACCAAAGATGGGCTCACCGAAACGACGTGCAATCTTGCTTTTTGGTCCTGTATATCTAGCCATTTTAATTCTGATTAAATTTGATTATACTCTTCTTCTCTTAGGAGGACGGCAACCATTGAATGGCAGCGGTGTTACGTCGATAATCTCAGTAACCTCTATACCGGCACCGTGTACAGTGCGGATAGCCGACTCACGACCGTTACCGGGTCCCTTAACATATGCCTTTACCTTGCGCAAACCCAAATCGTAAGCGATTTTTGAGCAAGCCTCGGCAGCCATTTGGGCAGCATAAGGAGTGTTCTTCTTTGAACCTCTGAAACCCATCTTTCCTGCAGATGACCAAGAGATAACCTGACCTTCGTCATTAGTAAGGCAAACAATGATATTGTTGAATGACGAATGAACGTGAAGCTGTCCGTTGGCTCCTACCTTTACATTTCTTTTCTTTGTTGCAACTGTTTTCTTTGCCATATTACTTACTTATTATTTTGTAGCTTTTTTCTTGTTAGCAACTGTCTTCTTACGTCCCTTGCGTGTACGAGCGTTGTTCTTTGTGCTCTGGCCACGAACCGGCAAACCGTTACGATGACGAATGCCACGATAGCAACCAATGTCCATCAGTCGTTTGATGTTCAACTGAATCTCTGAACGGAGGTCACCCTCTACCTTAAACTCTGCACCAATAATCTCACGAACCTTGGCTGCCATATCATCGGTCCAGTCCTGAACCTTGATGTTGCGGTCAACACCGGCTTTGTCGAGGATTTTGGCTGCACTGCTGCGTCCGATACCATAGATGTATGTCAACGCAATCTCTCCTCTTTTGTTCTGAGGAATATCTACACCAACTATTCTTATAGCCATATACGAATATATTATTAATTACTACTTTAATTACCCCTGACGCAGTTTGAACTTGGGATTCTTCTTGTTAATCAAATACAAACGTCCGTTTCTGCGAACGATTTTGCAGTCGGGAGTGCGTTTCTTAATAGATGCTTTAACTTTCATATTATATTGTTTTTTATTTATATCGGAATACGATTCTTCCTTTGGTTAAATCATAGGGGGACATCTCTATTCTCACTTTGTCACCGGGGAGAATTTTAATGTAGTGCATTCTCATCTTACCTGAGATATGCGCAATCACTTCGTGACCATTCTGTAATTCCACTCGGAACATTGCATTTGACAATGCCTCTACGATTGTACCGTCTTGCTCAATAGCGCTTTGTTTAGCCATACTAATATCCTTTGTTTCTTAAAACCTCTTCGACAAACTCGAACGATGATAAAATATCGGCTCCGTGTCTGCCCACTGCTATGGTATGCTCGAAATGGGCTGCATTCTTGCGGTCGCGGGTGCGCACTGTCCAACCATCGCGTTCCATAAATATCTGGCGTTTGCCCAGAGTAATCATTGGCTCAATGGCAATGCACATACCCTCGCGTAACTGCAAGCCGTTGCCTCTGCGACCATAATTGGGAACCTCAGGGGCTTCGTGCATATCGCGGCCTATTCCGTGCCCTACAAATTCACGTACCACACCAAAACCGTTCTGTTCGCAGTGCGTTTGTATCGCACTGCCCACATCGCCAAGGCGCTTGCCGTGAACTGCCTGCTCAATACCTTTATAGAGTGACTCCTTGGTCACCTGCAACAACTTTTTAGTTGCCTCGTCAACCTCGCCCACACAAAATGTGTAGCAGGAGTCTCCACAGAAACCGTTCAACAATGTTCCACAATCGACCGATATGATATCGCCCTCTTTCAAGGGAACATCGTTGGGGATTCCGTGAACCACAACATCGTTTACCGATGCACAAATGGAGCCCGGAAAAGGAACACCCTCGTGGTTGGGATAACCCTTGAACGTGGGGATTGCCCCGTTGTCCCTGATAAACTCTTCGGCCACCCTGTCGAGCTGCCTTGTAGTTACACCCGGCTCTATTATTTTAGCTACTTCGGCAAGCGTTCTACCTACCAGCAGATTGGCCTGCCGAAGTAATTCTATTTCGTCTGATGTCTTAAGAAATACCATTCTTAGCTCTACAAATTAACCTACGCGACCTTTAATGCGGCCCGAGCTGAGCAAACCATCATAGTGTCTCATCAAGAGATAGCTCTCAACCTGCTGCAGAGTGTCGAGAACAACACCTACAAGGATGAGCAATGATGTACCTCCGAAGAATGAAGCAAATTCCTGCTGCACTCCAAAGACACCTGCAAATGCGGGGAAGATGGCGATTGCTGCCAAGAACAACGAACCGGGAAGGGTTATGCGTGACATAATCGTATCAATATATTCAGCGGTGGGTTTGCCGGGTTTAACACCGGGTATGAAACCGTTGTTGCGTTTCATATCGTCGGCCATCTGCATCGGGTTGATGGTGATGGCTGTGTAGAAATATGTAAACAATATGATGAGCAACGCAAAAATAAGGTTATACAACCAACCTGTGGTATCTGACAGCTGTTGCACAAATGCAGAGGGCTCAGATGTTGCACCGTAGCTCATAAATGCCAAAGGGATGAACATAATTGCCTGAGCAAAGATGATAGGCATCACGTTGGCAGCATTCACTTTGAGGGGCAAATACTGACGTGCTCCGTTGTATGAAGCACCACCTGCCGACTGCTTTGCATACTGCACGGGCACCTTGCGAGTACCACGCAACAATGCAACACCGGCACAGATTACCAAGAACAAGAATACGATCTCGAAAAGGAACATAATGATACCTCCACCTGTAGCGGCCGACATACGAGAAGTGAACTCCTGAATGAAAGCCTGAGGCAGACGTGCGATGATACCTATCATAATGATAAGCGACACACCGTTGCCGATACCCTTGTCGGTAATGCGCTCACCCAACCAAAGGATGAACATACTACCTGCTGCAAGGATAATGGTAGAGGTTATCATAAATACATTCCAGTTAATCGACTCGCTCAATGCTGCACCTGCAGTGTAACGCAGGTTGAGGAGATATGAGGGAGCCTGAACAAGAAGAATCAGCACGGTCAAATAACGTGTGTACTGGTTAATCTTGCGACGGCCGCTCTCGCCCTCACGCTGCAACTTCTGGAAATAAGGTACAGCGATTGCAAGGAGCTGAATAACGATTGAAGCCGAGATGTACGGCATAATACCCAGTGCAAAGATAGATGCGTTAGAGAACGCACCACCCGAGAACATATCCAACAGAGACATCAAACCACCACTTGTCTGCTCTTGCAAACGTGTAAGCATCGCGGGATCGATACCGGGAAGCACCACGTAAGAACCGAATCTATAGATTGCGACAAAGAGCAATGTGATGCCGATGCGCACTCTCAGATCTTCAATCTTCCAGATGTTTTTAATAGTCTGGATAAATTTAGGGCTTGATTGTTTGTTTGCCATGTCTTAAAGCTTTACTACTGTTCCACCTACTGCCTCGATAGCCTCAACTGCCTTCTGTGAGAAAGCGTGAGCCTCTACGGTCAATTTTGCTGTCAAAGTACCGTTAGCAAGAATCTTCACCAACTGAGCGGGTGCGATGAAACCTGCTGCCACCAATACCTCAATATTGATAGTCTCCAAAGACTTGCTCTCGGCAAGAGCCTGAAGAGTTGAGAGGTTGATAGCCTTGTACTCTACACGATTGATATTCTTGAAACCGTACTTGGGCACGCGACGCTGCAAAGGCATCTGACCACCCTCGAAACCGATTTTCTTGCTGTAGCCGGAACGTGACTTGGCACCCTTATGACCGCGAGTTGAGGTACCACCTCTACCCGAACCGGTTCCACGTCCAATTCTTTTGCGAGCCTTGACAGAGCCTTCGGCAGGCTTAAGATTATTTAATTTCATAGCCAAATCTTTTTTTTAATTTATTACTCTTCAACAATGGCAACCAAATGCTGAACTTTCTTTACCATTCCACGAATTGATGCGTTATCGGGACGCTCAACAACCTTATTCATCTTTGTAAGGCCAAGAGCATCGAGTGTCAGCTTCTGAGTCTTAGGAGCACCAATGCGGCTCTTTACTTGTTTGATTTTAATTGTAGCCATCAATAATTCCTCCTTATCCGTTAAATACTTTACTCATACTTACACCTCTGTTCTGTGCAACCATACGTGCATCACGCATCTCGCTCAATGCAGCGATGGTAGCCTTAACCAAGTTGTGGGGGTTAGAAGAGCCCTTAGACTTAGCAAGAACGTCGGTAATACCTACACTCTCCAACACAGCACGCATAGCACCACCGGCTACAACACCGGTACCGTGAGATGCGGGCTTTATGAATACCTCGGCACCGCCAAAACGAGCTGCCTGCTCGTGGGGAACTGTACCTTTGAGAACGGGTACGCGAACCAGGTTCTTCTTAGCGGCCTCTACGCCCTTGGCGATGGCAGCAGTAACCTCGCTTGCCTTGCCAAGACCATAACCGATGATACCATTCTCGTTACCTACAACAACGATTGCTGCAAAGCTGAATGTACGACCTCCCTTGGTAACCTTGGTTACACGGTTGATAGCAACCAATCTATCTTTCAATTCAACGTCGCTTGCGACTTTTACTCTATTATTAATTGCCATACTTAATTAGAATTTAAGACCACCATTACGTGCAGCATCAGCTACTTCCTTAACTCTACCGTGGTAAAGATAACCGTTACGGTCGAAGACTACGGTTGTGATACCAGCCTCCAATGCCTTCTTAGCGATCATCTCACCAACCTTTGCAGCCTGCTCCTTCTTAGGCATAGCCTCGAGACCGAGCGAAGATGCAGCAGCCAATGTCTGGCCTTTCTGGTCATCAATTATCTGAACATAGATTTGCTTGTTGCTGCGGAAAACGCTCATACGAGGGCGCTCTGCAACACCGGAAATCTTGTTGCGCACTCTATATTTAATCTTGGTACGTCTTTCTATTTTTGTTGTCATATACTTACGATTTTACTAAATTATTTTGCACCGGCCGACTTACCAGACTTGCGACGAATAATCTCGCCAACAAACTTAACACCTTTACCCTTGTAAGGCTCGGGCTTGCGGAATGAGCGGATTTTTGCACAAATCATACCAAGCAACTCTTTGTTGCAAGACTCCAAAATGATAAGAGGGTTCTTATTTCTCTCAGATTTTGTCTCTATCTTAACCTCTGCAGGGAACTGCATATAGATAGGGTGAGTAAAACCAAGTAACAACTCAATTGCGTTGTTGGGTTTGTCGTTTACACGGTAACCTACACCAACAAGCTCAAGCTCTTTTCTGAAACCGGTTGAAACACCGATAACCATATTGTTGATGAGCGCTCTGTACAAGCCGTGGAAAGCGTGCTGCTGTTTTGTAGCCTCGGCGTATGTTTCAACATCGGCATACTTTACTGTGACAACACCGTCCTCAACCTTTACTGCGATAGAAGCATCTATCTTCTGTGAAAGCTCACCTTTAGGACCTTTTACAGTAACTACGTTATCGTTGCTCACTGCAACTGAAACGCCAGCGGGAATACTAATAGGTAATTTACCAATTCTAGACATTGCTCAATCCTCCTCTATTAGTAGACAAAGCAGAGTACCTCGCCACCAATCTTCTCGGCAGCAGCCTCTTTGTCTGTCATTACACCTTTGGATGTCGACAAAATTGCGATACCCAATCCATTTATCACTCTGGGCATATCTTTGTATCCCGTATAACGACGCAAACCGGGTGATGAAACGCGAACCAGGTTCTTGATAGCGTTCACTTTGTTTACAGCGTCGTACTTCAAGGCAATCTTGATTGTGCCTTGAGGGCCATCCTCAACAAACTTGTAGTTCAAGATGTAACCCTTCTCAAAAAGGATCTTTGTAATCTCCTTCTTGATGTTCGAGGCAGGAACTTCAACCACTCTGTGCTTTGCTTGAATGGCATTTCTCAACCTCGTCAAATAATCTGCAATAGGATCTGTCATAAAAATTAATTTTAAATTGATCAGGACTTCCCTGACAATATTTATATTAAACACTCAAAAATTTTACCAACTTGCTTTCTTAACACCAGGGATAAGGCCCTGTGATGCCATCTCGCGGAACTGGATACGTGAGATACCGAAAGTGCGGATATAACCTTTGGGACGACCTGTCAGCTTGCAACGGTTGTGCATACGGATAGGGTTTGAGTTCAAAGGCAGCTCCTGCAACTTGCGTGAAGCCTCATAAGCCTCCTCGGGAGTACCGGTATTGATAATCTTCTTCAATGCCTCACGCTTAGCAGCATATTTCTTTGTCAATTTTGCACGCTTTACCTCGCGAGCCTTCATTGATTCTTTTGCCATAGTTCTTATGAATTTTTAGCGTTCTTAAAAGGAAGACCAAACTCTTTCAACAGAGCATAACCCTCTTCGTCTGTCTTGGCGGTAGTAACAAATGTAATGTTCATACCTGTGAGACGCATGATGTTATCGATGTTAATCTCGGGGAAGATAATCTGCTCCTTGATACCCAAAGAGTAGTTACCGTTACCGTCGAACTTGCTCTCAATACCCTTGAAGTCGCGGATACGGGGAAGAGCCACACGAATCAAACGCTCAAGGAACTCGTACATACGCTCGCGACGCAAAGTTACCATAACGCCGATAGGCATCTTCTTACGCAACTTGAAGTTTGAGATATCCTTACGAGAAACAGTGGCAACGGCCTTCTGACCTGTGATGGCTGTAATCTCGTTGATAGCAACATCGATGATCTTCTTGTCCTGAGTAGCTGCACCAAGGCCCTCGTTGATAACGATTTTCTTGAGTACAGGTACCTGCATAGGTGATGAATAGTTGAACTGCTTCATCAATGCCGGAGCAACACGCTCGGCATATTCTTTTTTAAGGCTGGCTGTATTACTCATTGTTAAATCTCCTCTCCTGATTTTTTAGCATAACGAACCTTCTTACCCTCTTCATTAACCTTGCGGCCGATGCGTGTTGCCTTACCGCTCTTGGGATCAACCAAGTTGAGGTTAGACACGTGGATTGAAGCCTCTTGTTTTACAATACCTCCATGGGGGTTCTTTGCGCTGGGTTTCGTGCTCTTTGAAACCATATTAACGCCTTCTACGATGGCACGGTCCTTCTCAACGATTACCTTCAAAACCTTACCGGTCTTGCCTTTGTCCTCGCCGGAGTTTACGATTACCGTATCACCTTTCTTGATATGTAATTTCTTCATTACTTCAAAAATTTTAATATTAAAGTACCTCGGGTGCCAGTGATACAACCTTTGTATAGTCGGTTGCACGGAGCTCACGTGCTACGGGGCCGAAAATACGGCTACCGCGCATTTCGCCGGCATTATTAAGCAGAATGCAAGCGTTGTCATCGAAACGGATATAAGAACCATCCTGACGACGCACCTCTTTCTTAGTACGAACAATCAGAGCTTTTGATACAGCTCCTTTCTTCATATCGCTTGAGGGGATAACGCTCTTCACTGCAACTACAATGACGTCACCCACAGAAGCATAGCGACGGCGTGTACCACCGAGTACACGGATGCACAAAGCCTCCTTTGCGCCGCTATTATCACATACTGTAAGTCTCGATTCAACCTGTATCATAATTACTTAACTTTTTCGATGATTTCTACTAATCTCCATCTCTTTGTCTTGCTCAAAGGACGAGTCTCCATTATGCGTACTGTATCGCCTACAGAGCACTCATTCTTCTCATCGTGCACGTGATACTTTTTGGTTCTGCTCACGAATTTACCGTAGATGGGGTGCTTCTCCTTAAATTTAGCGGCAACAGTGATAGTCTTCTCCATCTTGATGCTGATAACTACACCGGTACGCTCTTTTCTCAAATTTCTTACTTCCATAAGTCTCTTTATTATTTATTTAATTCGCGAGAGCGCAACTCACCTTTCATACGCGCGATGTCGCGACGCAGATTCTTCAACTGCACGGGGTTCTCCAGGGGTGAGATTGCGTGATTAAGTTTCATTTGGGCATAACGAGTAACATCAGCCTCAATTCTCTCTTGCAGCTCTTTAGTTGCGAGCTCTTTGATTTCTGCTATTTTCATAATTATTATGCCTGATTAAAATCGTAATCGCGTCTAACAATAAACTTAGTTGTAACAGGAAGTTTTTGTGCTGCAAGACGCAAAGCCTCTTTAGCGATATCGTAAGAAACTCCCTCTACCTCAATCAATATACGGCCCGGTGTAACGGGGAATACAAAACCTTCGGGATCACCTTTACCCTTACCCATACGTACATCGGCAGGTTTACGAGTGATAGGTTTATCGGGGAAAATACGGATCCAGATTTGGCCCTGACGCTGCATGTAACGTGTTACTGCGATACGAGCTGCCTCAATCTGACGACCGTTTAACCATTTATACTGCAAACACTTGATTCCGAAAGAACCGAATGCAAGCTGGTTTCCTCTCTGAGCGAAACCCTTCTGCACACCGTGCTGCACTCTTCTATATTTTGTCTTTTTAGGCTGTAACATAATTCTTGAAATTCAATTCGTTAGCGATTGTTGTTTTTCTTACGTTTGAAGTTTCTTCCGCCAGCCTGGTTGTTGTTG
>JAFXGV010000038.1 GCA_017536765.1 Bacteroidaceae bacterium | reverse complement strand
AAAGAGGCTGACTAAAAAGGCTCTTTTGTTGTTACGCTTGCCCGAAAAATACTCATTTACGCTTAGTAAACTGCGTTTTTTCGGGCTTCGCAAGCCTAAAAATAGCTCTTTTTATCCAACCTCCCTACAAACGTGGGTGACCCATTTCACTTTTGGGTCACCCACGTTTTTATTTGTGCCTCACTCAACTAAATGGGTGTTGTTATGTGTGTGTTTGATAAAATTTTGCTTAATTTGCAATATTGATGATATGTGGCAAGATAGAATCCCTGTCGGCAGCATTTCCTCTAAAGATTAAACATATGGATAGTACTGAAAAGAAAAAGTATTACGCTTTTATAAGTTATAGCTCACAAAACGAAAAGTGGGCAAAATGGTTGCACACAAAGCTTGAACACTATCGTATACCGAGTGCCTTGTGCAAGGAGAACACTGCAATACCCAGGCGGCTGCGTCCTGTCTTTTGGTATAAGCACGACCTTGCCGGCACGGTGTTGAGTGATGCGCTTAACCGTGAACTCAATAACTCCCGCTACTTAATAGTAATATGTTCCCCCGATGCAGCCGCCTCGCCTTGGGTGAACGATGAGGTTGCTTCATTCATTGAACAGGGCAAGGTTGATAGGATAATACCATTTATAGTGGCCGGTGAGCCTCACGCTGCAAATGTTGCTAATGAATGTTTCCCACCTGCATTGCGAGCGTTGCCACGCGAGAAGGAGATTCGTGGAATAAACGTGTGCAACCAGGGGAAAACGCACGCTCTTGTGGATGTGATAGCTACAATGTTTGGTCTTGGTTTCGATTCGTTGTGGCAACGCCATCGTCGCCGTGCATTCCGTTTGTGGTGTTACAGGGCTGTGGTAATGATTCTTGCATTGTTGTTTGCCATTTTTTACTGGGATTACAACCGTGCCACCTATGAATACTATGCCGACTATGTCGATTGCAACGGTATTCCCAAGGGTGTTGTCCCGCTAAATGAGGATGAGGTTGCTTGCCGCAAGAGGTTGTATAAATTCGAAAAACGCCGAATACCATTGGGGGAGCCGGGTATGTGGAACTGGCGTTTGAACCGTGTGTTGTATGTGAACTCGTCGGGGGTTCCACAGGTACACTCAAACAAGGAGCATACAGGGCGCTATACTATGCAGGAGATTTTGTATAGCGAGGAGAGCGGCGCTGTTATTCGTGTGAATTATTGTGATGCTAAAGGCAAAGTGCTCCTACGACACGATCTCTCGGAACGCGATGGGGTAATTGCCGGTTTTGCCGATTTCAAGGCATCGGCCGAGGAGAAGGGTCCCGGCTTTGCAAAGGCCAACATCACTGCATTGTCTTTAGATGGAAATGTGCAAAATAAATCGAATATTGTGCGCTATGCATATTATAGAAACAACAAAGGATATGTAGTGCGCCAGACATTCCATAGCAACAACGATTACGACCTGTCGCGCAGCATCACCGCCGATGGCGATGGTATAAGCGGCTTCCAATTCACTCTCGACTCGCTTGGGCGCCGTGTTAAGGTGGAATTTATAGACATCGATGGAAAACTTTGTTGCAACAAGAAAGGCGTGGCCGGCAAGGAGTATGAGTATGACAAATACGGCAATATATACAGAACGCGATACTTTGGTATAGATGGCGCATTGATGTTGAACGAGTTGTCTTGGGCAGAATTGGTAGATGTGGCCGATGATAATGGAAATATTGTAGAGGAATTTATTTTTGATGAATCGGGCAACCCTTGCTTGCACAAGGATGGTTATCATAAAAGTCTATCTATTTATGATTCCCGCGGTAATGAGATAGAGCGTGCTTTTTATGGTATAGACGGCACCCCTTGTTTGCATAAAGGTGGTATTCACAAATGCGCATCGGTTTATGATTCTCGCGGTAATGAGATAGAGCGTGCTTTTTATGGTATAGACGGCACCCCTTGTTTGCATAAAGATGGTATTCATAAATGCGCATCGGTTTATGATTCCCGCGGTAATATAGTTGAAAGTGCTTTTTATGGTGTAGATGATGCCCCTTGTTTAGATAAAAACGGTGTTCATAAATTGACTTCGGTTTATGACTCTCGTGGCAATATGGTTGAGCGTGCTTTATATGGTGCTGATGGTCGCTCCTGTGTGAATAAAGAAGGTGCTCATAAATGGATTGTCGTTTATGATTCCCGCGGCAATGTAATAGAGTGTGCCTTTTATGGTGTAAATGGTTCTCCTTGCTTGTGCAAAGATGGTTTTCATAAATGGATTTCGGTTTATGATTCTCGTGGTAATGAGATAGAGTGTGCTTTTTATGGTATAGACGGCACTCCTTGTTTGCATAAAGATGGTATTCATAAATGCGCATCGGTTTATGATTCTCGCGGTAATGGGATAGAGCGTGCTTTTTATGGTGTAGATGGCTCTCCTTGCTTGCGCAAGGATGGTTATCATAAATTGATTTCGGTTTATGATTCCCGCGGTAATGAGATAGAGCGTACTTTTTATGGTGTAGATGGTGCTCCTTGTTTGCACAAGAATGGTTTTCATAAATGGATTTCGGTTTATGATTCCCGTGGTAATGAGATAGAGAGTGTCTTTTATGGTGTAAATGGTTTTCCTTGCTTGTACAAGGATGGTTATCATAAACAAGTTTCGATTTATGATTCACGTGGTAATGGAATTGAGATTGCTTATTATGGTGTTGATTGTACTCCTTGTTTGAGCATCGATGGGTATCATAAAGGTAAATGTGTATATGATTCATATGGCAATGTAATAGAGTTCTCTTTTTATGGTGTTGATGATACTCCCGGTTTATATAATTACACTCATACGATGAAAAGGGTATATGATACTCTTGGGAACGTAATTGAAGAGGCTTATTTTGGCGTTGATGGAGAGCCTTGCTCGATATTCGATGGTTATCATAAATGGATTTCGGTTTATGATTCTCGTGGTAATCTTCTTGAGACCTCTTTTTATGGTGCTGATGGCCGGCCTTGTGTGAATAAAGAAGGTGGGCATAGGCGTAAATGTTTGTACGATTCATACGGGAATGTTTTGGAAGAGAGTTTTTATGATGTAGATAATGCTCCTTGTATGATTAGTGCCGGTTATCATAAGAGAACATCTGCTTATGATGCCTTTGGAAATATGCTGGAATTCGCTTTTTGGGATGTCGATGGTGCTCCTTGTGTGGGGCTTTTGGGTATTTCAAAAGCGAAATGGGCATACGATTCCCGTGGGAATCTTATATACTCTGCTAATTTTGGAGTCGGTGGCGCTCCTTGTTTGATTGAAGGTGGGTATCACATCATAAAATCGGAATTCGATTCCCGTGGTAATGAGACTGTACGTGCTTTTTATGGTGTAGATGGCTCTCCCTGTATGACGGTTGAAAATCTTCATAAATGGGTTCGGGTGTACGATTCTCAAAATCGGGTTCTTGAAATGACGTGTTATGATGTGAACGATGAGATTTGTAATACCTTCGGTGGATTTGCAAAAGCCAAATATAGTTATACTGCGCTTGGATATAAGTCGGTAACGCTCTTTTATGACAAGGATGGTGTGCTGCTTATGTCGCGGTGTCCGGTATTATATATATCGCCTTTGAAAGGGTGTATTATTCCCGATTTACCGAAAAAGTCTCTTATGCTTCAATTGAATACTTGGGAATTTGGCGACGGTTGGGAAGCTTACAAGTATGTAAGTAACAGTTATTGGTTGATTGGGCAAAAGATAATTGTATATATGACACCCGATGGCGAAATAAAAACGTTTGCCACCGATAAACAAAAAATGAATATATGGGTTGAAGAATCGGACAGTATTACTCACGACGAGTATGAGAAAAAGAAGAAACTATATTTAGACTGGAAGAAAAAGAACTCTAAAAAGTGATTACGCATAAAGAGGGTTGCCCGGGCAACCCTCTTTTTTATGTGTTTGTTATCTGTTCGTTGCAAGCACCTTTGTGAGTGTTTCGCGCCAATCCTCGCCATTTTCAACCTTAAGCACGTTTATGCCCACCTTGCGGGCGGCTGCTATGTTGCGCTCGCCGTCGTCTATGAAGAGTGTCTCATCGGCCTTCATATTGCCTTCGAGAAGCATTTTGCGGTATATCTCCTCGCCCGGCTTGGAGCAGTTCATCTTGTAGCTGAGGAAAAGCATATCGAAATAGTCGTCGAGCGACTTGCCTTGGGGGGTGAACTCCTTGCTGCGTGCCCAGCTTTGTATAAAGGGGTTGGTGTTGCTCAGTACCGAGAGGCGGTAGCGGGGGCGCAGCTGCTGCAGGAATTCGAGGAACTCGGTCTGTACCTCCACGATGAAGCCCATCCAGGCGTGCTTGGCTTGGGTATAGCTTATGGGGCGGTTACATATCTTTGTGAGCTCTGTGCAGAACTCCTCGGCGGTGATGTCGCCGTTCTCCAATGAGAAGAAGGGGCCGTTCTGCAGGTATGAGTTTATGTAATCCTCGGGCCGTGGCACACCTATCTCTCTAAAGCGTTGCAGCGCCCGGTCTGTGTCTATGAGGGTTATAACTCCCCCAAAATCAAATACTATATCCTTTATCATAGTTCGTTCTTGTTTTCGCACTGCGAAGTTAATGTTTTTCCCGCTATTGACGAGGGGAATTGGCTGCGGCAACCAATTATTTTAGTTTTTTTATTGATTGATGAGGCTAAAAGCACTATCTTCGCGGGGTTGAACGGGCCGATGAAGCCTTTTGTTTTTATTTTGATAATATTTTCACTTATATATGGAGAATTTAGACGGGCGTTTGGTTGTGGGTGTGTCGTCGCGCGCACTCTTCGACCTGGAAAAGGAGAATGAGATTTTTGAGCGCGATGGCGTGGCAAAGTACCGCAAATATCAGGAGGAGCACGAGGATGAACCCCTGGAAAAGGGTACTGCTTTTTACTTGGTGAAGAGCCTTTTGGAACTTAACAAGCAGGCCAACCGCCCCATTGTGGAGGTGGTGGTTATGTCGCGCAACAGCCCCGAAACGGGTATGCGTATGCTTAAGTCGCTCGATGTGTATGGGCTGGATATCACACGTGTGGCATTGTCGGGCGGCGAGTCGCTTTCAAAATATCTTAAAGCGTTTTCAATAGACCTCTTCTTGTCGAAAGACGAGGGTGATGTGCAGCGTGTGATTGATTCGGGTATTTGTGCCGCGGCGCTTATCTATGCCCCTCCCACCGATTTCAACCCCGAGGATAGCCGCGTGAAGATTGCCTTTGATGCCGATGCGGTGATTTTCTCCGACGAGTCGGAGTGCCGTTTCAAGGAAGAGGGCATAGATGCATTCTACAAGTACGAGAAGGAGAATGCCGATGTGCCTTTGAAGGAGGGGCCCTTTGCCAATCTGCTCAAAAAACTGTCGGCCATACAGGAGTGCCTGCCCACATCTATCGAGCTGTCGCCCCTGCGCCTGGCTATCGTTACTTCGCGCAGCCTGCCTTCGCATTTCCGCGTGATAAAGACTCTGCGCAAGTGGGGTGTATATGTGGATGAGGCCTATTTTCTCGGTGGATTGCGCAAAGACGAGCTTTTGAAGGCGTTTGGCGCGCATATCTTCTTTGACGACCAGGATACTCACCTGAGCGAGTCGAGCAAGTATGTGCCGGCGGGCAAGGTGCCTTATCACTCCAACTCGCAGATAAACGAGGTTATCAAGGCAAAAAACGAGAAAAAGGCAGCGGAGTAGGGTGTAAAGCGATATCTTCCATATCTTTTCTACAACTTTTTTACATTTGATATGTTTTTTAGGTAAAATATTCAATGTAAAAAAGTTGTTTTTATGAAAAGAGTAGTTCCCATTATCATTTTTGTGGCAATATGCCTGCTTGCGGGTTATATGTCGCGTTTGTTACAGTCCTTTTCGTTGGACTTCTGGTATCCCACGTTGGTGGTGTCGCCCCTTTCGCCGCCAAATGCGGCATTTCCCATAGTGTGGAGTGTTTTGTATATTCTTATGGGGGTGTCGGCAGGGCTTATGTGGGGCATACGCTCAATCTATTCACGCCTTCTCGTTACGCTCTTCACCCTTCAGTTGCTGCTTAACGTGCTGTGGAGTTTCTGCTTCTTCTATATGCAATCGCCGCTTATGGGCCTGGTGGTTATACTTGCGCTCGATATGATTGCCATTATGTATGTGGCGGGCAGTTTTATGGTGCGCAGGCTGTGCGGGTGGTTGCTTGTGCCATATTTGGCGTGGCTGCTGTTTGCTACCTATCTGAATGGGTTTATCGCTGTGTATAATTGATGAACAAAGGAGCCTCGCTATTGTTGTGCGAGGCTCTTCATCTTTTTTAATAGCTCTTTCTGTTGCTCGTTAAGCGTGGGCATTGCCATTTTAATCGTCACTATGAGGTCGCCCGCCTCTCCCTCTTTTTTATATATGGGAAATCCCTTGCCTTTGAGGCGCAGTTTGCTGTCGGGCGCGGTGCCGGCTTTTATGTTCATACGTACATTACCATTGAGGGTGGGCACGGTTACCTCGCCGCCAAGCAGCAAGGTGTATATGTCGGCGGTGGCGGTGAGCAGGAGGTCGTTGCCGCGGCGCTCGAAAACGGTGTCGGGCTCTATGTTGAAGGTGATGTAGAGGTCACCGCGTGTGCCGTTTGCTCCTTTTGCTCCACGACCGCGCAGGCATATCTGCTGCCCGTCGCTTATGCCTGCCGGCAAGGTTATCCTTATGTTCTCGCCGTTTATGCTGAATGTTTGTTTGTGGGTGGTGGCGGCCTCGCGCAGGCTTATGCTGAGGGTGGCTTGCAGGTCCTGCGGCTTTTGCCGCGCAGCCTGCCTGCCGCTCATACTGCCGAACAACTGTTCGAAAAAATCACTGAAGCCGCCGGCGTTGCTTGCACTGCCGCTGAAGTCGCCCCAACTGTTGTAGTTGCCGTAGTTGAAGCCACCATAGCTGTTGTTGCGTGCCTCATACTCGCGGCGCTGTGCCTCGTACTCGTCGGCGTGTTTCCAATGCTCGCCATACTCGTCATACTTTTTACGTTTTTCGGGGTTGCTCAGCACTTCGTTGGCCTCGTTTATGGCCTGGAAACGTTCTTGTGCCTGCGGGTCCTCTTTGTTTATGTCGGGGTGATACTTTTTGGCGAGCTTGCGGTAGGCTTTTCTTATGTCGGCCTCGCTTGCGTCGGGTGCCACGCCTAATACTTTGTAATAGTCAATAAATGCCATAGAATGAATATGTTGTTATTGTTTATATAACAATTTTGCCATTGCTGAGGGCTGCCGATGTGGTGGTTTTTCTCTTTTTTGTGGTTAATAATTGATAAAATATATTTTTTTGCGTTTTTGTGTGGATTAAAAGAACTATCTTCGCGTTTGGATTATTTTATTTTTGATATTGAATGATGAAGAAATTCTTTTGGATTTTTATGATGGCTGCGGCTGTTGTGTTCACGGCTTGCAGCGACGATAGTGAGGGTTATGATGCCGACAGCGCGGTTTCAAATTATGTTCCGTCGCAGAGTGGCCGCAAGGTGGCTTCGATCTATACAACCAATGTGATAGATGGCAGGGAGTATTCCTTTAGGCATAACTTCACATACGACAAGCAGGGGAGAATAAAGGAGGTGAATTCCGAAATACAGCACCACCGTTTGTGGAATACGGTTGATGGGCGATTGCAAAATACCCCTTGCAACATTACATCAAATGCCAAGTATTATTACAAGGGCGAGTTTATTGAGGTTGCCTGCTCGGTTGTAGGCAAATATCCTGAAAAACCTTCTTGGGACTACTCACGTTCTTTCACCGACGGTGGCAAGCTCAACGATAACGGCCATATAATAACTTACAGCCAGCCGCCTTATGAGGGTTTTGAGTGTGAATATAATTTCACCAATCTGCGCAGTGTCGCTTTCGACGGCGGTTATTTGTTTGATATACTGCGTGATGCCGCCGGCAATGTAAACGGGCATAGATTCACGGGTTACGATAAGGCGGGTAACGATTCCACCAACACGCGTGCGGGGCGTTACCAATATACCGCTGTAAAGAACAAGACGAATTTCGATTTTGCAGCCTATTTCGGTTATTGGGAGCACGAACGATTCGTAAGCGCTCTTTCGTCGTGGCCTTATGCTACATACCAGCTTGCGGCATTTGGCTTCTTTGGCTCTTGCGGCAACTATCTGCCGTTGTGCGATTCTTCGCTTGCCGATGACTTTTCGGCAACAGATCTTTGGGAGTTCGACGAGATGGTCTGCCCGGTGAAATATACCGCTCCCGATGGCCGTGTAACCGAGATTACTTATGTTGAATAGCCGTTTTTTGCTTGTTGAGGTAAATTTGTTTTTGGTTTAGTTGCCCTTATGTGGCATTATTGCTATCTTCGCGACCGAAAACAACTCGCCTGCACTGCGGGTTATGTGTTTTATGAGTATTAACAAAATAATTATAACTTAAGAAAATGAAAAAACTATTTGTATTGGGCTTGGCCTTTTGTTCAGTGTTGGCATTTACATCTTGTAAATCAACTAAATCGGAGTATAAGAAAGCATATGACCAGGCGCAGCAGCGCGAACTTGCCGAGGGCCAGGGCCAGGCAAGCGAGCCTATTGAGATAGCTCCTGTTGTTTCTACAACAACATCGAGCAGTGCTGCTTCACTGGATACATCGTATCGCACAGAGAAAGTGGTTCTTGCATCGGGTGCCGAGGGTTCTTTGAAGGACTTCAGCGTAGTGTGTGGCAGCTATGGCCGCAAGGAGGGTGCCGAGTCGGTTAAAGCCGCTCTTGTTGCCCAGGGCTACAACGCTATAATTGTGCAGAACCCCGCAACAGGTATGTACCGTGTTGTTTGTGGATCGTTCGATACAAAACAGCAGGCTGCTGAGTATCGCGAGCAGTTCAAGGCCAACAACCCCGACAACGCCGATTTCCAGAAGGCTTGGTTGCTCTATAACAAGTAATTCCTTCTATGGAACCTATATTCGGATACAGGGTAAAGGAGTATAATGGCGCGGTAAAGCGTTATTGCCAGACACTCGACCTCAAAGACAACCCCGAACTCATTGCCGAATATCGCCGCCGCCACAGCGAGGGCGAGGCTTGGCAGGAGATTATAGACGGAATACGCGAGGTTGGCATTCTGGAGATGGAGATTTATCTGCTCGACAATCGCTTGTTTATGATTGTGGAGGCTCCGCTCGATTTCGATTGGGATGCGGCTATGGCGCGCTTGGCAACCCTTCCCCGCCAGCAGGAGTGGGAGGATTATATGTCCGGCTTTCAGCAGGCGGCCCTCGGTAGCTCGTCGAACGAAAAGTGGCGTTTGATGGAGCGCATTTTCCACCTGTATTAAAGTATTGTGCATAGATAAACATTTGCGGCTTGCCACACCGGCAAGCCGCAAATGTTTCTTAACAAATAATATTTTTCCTTTACGGGGATGTGCCTTTCGGGCAATTTCGTTACCTTTGCACTATGGCACGAATTTTAGCAATAGATTATGGCAAAAAACGCACAGGGTTGGCTGTTACCGACGAACTGCAGCTGATAGCCAACGGCCTCACTACCGTGGCAACCGTGGAACTTGAAAAATACATCCTCGATTATGTGAAGCGCGAGCCGGTGGAAAGGATAGTGGTGGGGCTTCCCAAACAGATGAACAACCAGCCATCGGAAAATATGGGACGCATCACCCCTTTTGTGAACCGCTTGCGAAAATTGCTGCCGACCATTCCCGTGGAGTACTACGACGAGAGATTTACTTCGGTGCTGGCCCATCAGGCTATATTGGCATCGGGCATAGGGAAGATGGCGCGCCGCGACAAGGCGCTTGTCGATGAAATAAGTGCCACTATTATTCTGCAATCGTACATGGAGAGCCGCAGAATGCATAAGTGAATTAGAATAAACAAAATAAATAAAATAAATAAGATGATACTACCTATTTACCTTTACGGCCAGGCCGTGCTTAGAAAGGTTGCCGAGGATATCACCCCCGACTACCCCGAGCTTAATGCTCTCATTGAGAATATGTTTGAAACAATGCATAATGCCGAGGGTATAGGCCTTGCTGCACCACAGATAGGTCTTCCTATTCGTCTGGTGGTGATTGACCTGGATGTCCTTTCTGATGATTTTCCCGAGTTCAAGGATTTCCGCAAAGTCTTTATAAACGCTCACGTCATTGAGGGCTCGGCCGAAACCGATTCTATGGAGGAGGGTTGCCTCAGTGTACCCGGTATCCACGAAAAGGTTACACGCCCGTCGCGTGTTCACGTGAAATACCTCGATGAGAATTTTGTGGAGCACGACGAGTGGGTTGAAGGCTACCTCGCCCGTGTTATGCAGCACGAGTTCGACCATCTCGAGGGCAAGGTTTTTGTTGACAGGCTATCTCCTTTGCGCCGCCAGATGAACAAGAAGGGGCTTATGAACTTGCTCAAAGGCAATGCCCGTTGTACATACAAGACCAAAAGGGTGCTTAAATGATGTGTCGCGGGCTTGTAATCCTCTATATGCTGCTTGCTATGCTGCCCTTTGCAAAGGCGCAGCTGAACACTGAGCGCATAATGGAGATAGGGCGCAACGCGCTCTATTTCGAGGATTATGTGCTCTCCATACAATATTTCAACAAGGTGGTGGAGGCAAAGCCCTTTCTGCACGAACCCTATTTCTTCCGCGGACTTGCAAAATTTTATCTCGATGACTACAAGGGTGCCGAGAAGGACCTGGACAAGGCGATAGAGAAGAACCCTTATGTGTCGCGCAGCTATCAGCTGCGTGGTATGTGCCGTGCCAAGAGCGATAGCCTTGTGGCGGCCGAGGCCGACTTCCGTATGGCTATAAAGTATGACCCGCAGAATCCTATCCTGTGGCAGAACCTTGCTGCAACCGCCTATCAGGGTGAGCAGTGGAGCAGGGCTGCCGAGGTGGTGGATTCTCTTTTGCTTTTTGCACCGCGCTACACCACGGCCTATCTTATGAGGGCGCAGATAGCGATGAAGTTAGATGACAGCATTACAGCCTTCCGTATGGCCGATGAAGCTGTGAAAACCGATGCCTACTCTTGCGATGTGTATGAAATGAGGGCTATGGTGAATGCCGAATATGGCCGTTATGCCGTGGCCGAGGAGGACCTCGATACCTCTATAAATCTTTTGCCGGGGCGTGTGGGCAGCTATGTGAACCGTGCTCTGATGCGATACAGACAGAATAATCTGCGTGGCGCTATGGAGGATTACGATATGGCTCTGTATGTAGAACCGGCCGATTTCATTGCGCACTACAACCGCGGCTTGCTACGTATGCAACTGGGCGACGACAACCGTGCGATAGAGGATTTCGATTTTGTGTTGGGCGTAGACCCCGACAATACAATGGCCCGTTTTAATCGTGCCCTGCTGCACGACCAGACAGGTGATTTGCGCCGTGCCATAGACGATTACAGCCGCGTGCTTGCCGATTATCCCAATTTTGAGTATGGCTACAGGTGCCGTGCGGCTGCTCGTCGCAAGGCCGGCGACATTAAGGGGGCTACGGCCGACGAGGCTTGGTTGCTGGAGCATATGACGGCTGTGCAGACGGGGCAGACGAAACAGGATGCCGATGCTGGCGATGATAAAACACGCAAACGCAGCGACCGCAATGTGAGCAACTATAACAAGATGATGGTTGCCGACGAGGAGTATGGGCAGAATTATGCAACGGAGTATCGTGGCAAGGTGCAGAACAGGAATATTCCCGTGGAACCCGAGCCTATGTTTGCGCTCACATATTACAAGGATGCGCAGGAGTTGCGTGCCCCGGCCTATTACAAGCCGCTTGAGGATATGAACTCGCAGGGGCTACTCTCCTACAAAGCAATGCTGACCAACTGCGAGCGTGCATTGGCGGCGCACGAGGTGGACAGGCATTTCACCAACATCGACAATCTGTCGAAGAGCATTGCCGAGAACCCCGACAATATGTATTACCGCCTGTCGCGCGCACTTGATTACTATCTTGTGCAAGACCTTGCCGCTGCCATCGACGACCTTGATGCTGCATTTATGCTGCAGGGCGATTTGTGGATAGTCTATTTCACCCGTGCGTTTGTGCGCTACAAACTGCTGGAAAGTGAGCAATTAGATAAAATGAATTCCACCGGCAATGGGGTGGCGGTAAAACGCGAAACGGCCCTGCCCAATATGAACTATATGCTCATAAAGAGCGACCTTGACAAGGTGGTGGAACTTATGCCCGATTTTGCATATGGCTACTATAATCGTGCCAATCTGCTTATGGATTTGAACGATTTCAAAGGGGCTGTTGTCGATTATACCGAGGCCATCGAGATAAACCCGCAGTTTGCCGAGGCTTATTTTAACCGCGGGCTTGCCAATATGTATATGGGCAATACCGAGGCGGGTGCAGCCGACTTGAGCAAGGCGGGCGAGCTTGGCATATATTCGGCATATAACGCAATAAAGCGTAATAAAGAGGGTGATGAATAGCCCTGTTTTCGTGATTTTTCCTTTACAAAACAAAAAAAAGTTGTAAATGGAAGATTATTCTTTCGTTTTCACTATCTTTGCACTAATGTGCGAAATAGGATGCGCTAATGCGCGGTATGAAAAGCCTGTTGCTTGCACCAAGTATTGATAATTAAAATTTAGACAGATATGATTAAAATTTCTTTTCCCGATGGAAATGTAATGGAGTTTGCAGCCGAGGGTAAATCTCTTATAGAGATTATCTCGTCGGTCGATCCCAAACTCCTCAACAGCGTTGTTGCTGCAAAAGTGAATGAGAAGGTTATTGACCTGCGTGACGTGGTTGCCGATGGCAGCGATGTGGAGCTTGTGGGCATCGAGAGCAAGGAGGCTTTGCACGTGTTGCGCCACACCGCCACACATATTATGGCAGAGGCTGTGCTGCACCTCTTCCCCGAGGCAAAGCTCACCATAGGCCCTGCTACAGATAATGGCTTCTTCTACGATTTCGATTGTCCTCCCTTCAGCAAGGAGAGCCTTGCTGACATTGAGAAGGAGATGAAGAAGATTATAAAATCGAACCCCCGCATTGAGAGAAAAACCGTATCCCGTGCCGAGGCCATAGAGATTATGAAGGCTAAAAACGAGCCTTACAAGCTGGAACTCATTGATGCTATCCCCGAGGGAGAGGATATTACAATATATTCACAAGATGATTTTGTGGACCTTTGTATGGGCCCTCACTTGCTGAATACAAAACTTATAAAGGGCTTCAAACTGCTCTCTACATCCACCGCATACTGGCGTGCCGACAAGAACAACGCTTCGCTTGCCCGCATATACGGAACAGCCTTCTTCTCAAAAGAGGACCTGGAGGCTCACTTGGCCCATCTGGAGCATATAAAGAATATCGACCACAACAAGATTGGCCGCGAGATGGAGCTCTTTACAACTGTGGATGTAATTGGCCAGGGCTTGCCACTGCTTATGCCCAAGGGCGCCAAAATCGTGCAGACTCTGCAGCGTTGGATAGAGGATTTGGAGGATAACGAGTGGGGCTACATTCGTACCAAAACTCCCCTTATGGCAAAAAGCGATTTGTACAAGATTTCGGGCCACTGGGATCACTACAAGGATGGTATGTTTGTGCTTGGCGACGAAGAGACCGACAAAGAGGTTTTTGCTCTGCGCCCAATGACCTGCCCCTTCCAGTACTATGTGTATAAGGCTACTCAGCACTCATACCGCGACCTGCCTTTGCGCTACAGCGAGACGTCTACCTTGTTTCGCAACGAGGATTCGGGCGAGATGCACGGCCTCACACGTGTGCGCCAGTTTACCATCAGCGAGGGACACCTCATTGTGCGCCCCGACCAGATGGTAGAGGAGTTCAAAAAGTGCCTTGCTCTTGCAAAGCACGTGATGGTTACACTTGGCTTGCAGGACGATGTCACTTATGTGCTTGCAAAATGGGATCCCGAAAACCGTGCAAAATATATAGGCGAGGCCGATGTGTGGGAGGCTACACAGCAGCATATACGCGAAATGCTCGTGGAACTCGACATTCCCTTTGTTGAGGAGACCGGCGGTGCTGCCTTCTATGGCCCCAAGGTGGATATCAATGCCAAAAATGTATATGGCAAGGAGGATACAATGATTACCGTTCAGTGGGATGCTCTGCTTGCTGCGCAGTTCGATATGTTCTACATAGACCAGAACGGCGAGAAGGTGCGCCCCTACATCATCCACCGCACAAGTATGGGTTGCTACGAGCGTACACTCGCTTGGCTCATTGAGAAATATGAGGGCAAATTCCCCACTTGGTTGTGCCCCGAACAGGTGCGCGTGCTCCCCATCTCGGAGAAATATGGCGATTATGCCCACAAGGTGGCTGCCGAGCTTAAGAAGAACGGCATCCTCTGCTCGGTTGACAACCGTTCCGAAAAGATTGGTTACAAGATTCGCGATGCCCGCAACAATCGTATTCCTTATATGCTTGTGCTTGGCCAGCAGGAGGAGGAGATGGGCACCGTGGCAGTGCGCAGCCGTTTTGCCGGTGACGAGGGTGTGAAACCTGTTGCCGAGTTCATTGCTGCCATTACCGAGGAGATTCGTACCAGAACAATTCGCAAAGAGGTGGCACCTGCCAACTAACCGTTTATAGCAAAATCCAAGCCATAGAGTTTGGATTTTGCTCTTTTTTACCCGTGTAAGAGGGATTTTTTTTTCGTTTTTTTATAAAAAAAAGAGCAAACCTCTTCGTAATGTGGTAAATAAGTCGTAAATTTGCGACGTTTTTTCAGCAGAATAAGAACAAAGAATAAATTAAGTACTTTACCTAAACCTAATTAATGAAGAACGACAACATTAAGAATCAATATCGTATAAACGAGCAGATTCGTGCAAACGAGGTGCGCATCGTGGGCGATGATGTAGAATCTATGGTGCTCCCATTGAGCAAGGCGCTCGACCTCGCCGATGAAAAAGGTCTCGATTTGGTGGAGATTTCTCCCACAGCAAATCCTCCGGTGTGCCGTTTGATTGAGTACTCAAAGTTCCTTTATCAGTTGAAAAAACGCCAGAAAGAGCAAAAGGCGAAACAGGTGAAGATTGATGTCAAGGAGATTCGTTTCGGCCCCCAGACCGACGACCACGACTATAATTTCAAACTGAAGCACGCCATCAGCTTCCTGCAGGACGGCGACAAGGTTAAGGCATATGTCTTTTTCAAAGGTCGCTCGATACTTTTCAAGGAGCAGGGCGAAATTCTCTTGCTTCGATTTGCAAAGGATTTAGAGGATTATGGCAAGCTCGATATGATGCCCGTGCTCGAGGGAAAGCGTATGACAATTATGGTGTCGCCCAAAAAGGCAACTCCTGCAAAGAAGGAGAAACCCGCCAAGCCCGAAGCGCCTAAAACAGAAGAATAAAAAGCGAGTAGTGTTGGATAGTACGCTACCGATGATTATTAACTATAAATTTTTTATAAAATGCCAAAAGTTAAAACTAACTCCGGTGCCAAAAAAAGATTCGCTCTTACCGGAACAGGTAAAATTAAAAGAAAACATGCTTATCACAGTCACATCCTGACTAAGAAGACAAAGAAGCAGAAGAGAAACCTTGTACACTTTACAACCCTCGATTCTGCCAATGTTAAGAGTGTTAAGGAATTGTTGTCATTGCGTTAAGTATTGTATTATTAACCGAATGTATTAGCTACCAAGCTCGTTAAAATGAACGGCGCTAACATTCAAAAGATTTAAAACTATGCCAAGATCAGTAAATCACGTTGCTTCAAGAGCAAGAAGAAAGAAAATTTTAGGTTTGACCAGAGGTTACTTTGGTGCAAGAAAAAATGTGTGGACAGTTGCCAAGAATACTTGGGAGAAAGGTCTTACTTATGCATTCCGCGACCGTCGTAACAAGAAACGCGAGTTCCGCGCATTGTGGATTCAGCGTATCAACGCAGCCGCTCGTTTGGAGGGCCTTTCATACTCACAGTTGATGGGTGCTCTTCACAAGGCCGGTATCGAGATTAACCGTAAGGTTCTTGCCGACCTCGCTATGAACAATCCAGCAGCTTTCAAAGCTATCGTGGATAAGGTGAAGAAGTAATTTAACCTTTCATAGAACACAAAACCAACCAATGACTTGGTTGGTTTTGTGTTTTTATACCCATAAGCCTGTTTATTTGCCGTAATAATTGTGATAAGATATTAAAATGCGAAAAAAAAGGTGCGAATGATTGTTTGTATATAAAAAGTAATATATATTTGTAATAGGTTTTGCTGTACGAACGACTGGGAAACTCATCAATTTTACAAAAGAAACCGAGACAAGCTTCTGTTTCCAATGGCGGGCCACAACCTTCGGGTAGCTTTCGAGAGCCGGTGGATTACAAAGGATAAGGGCACTCAAATCATTTTTTCTCGGAGTTTCATCGTTCTCGTCGTGCAGCAAAACTTTTTTGTTTTATACACACAACAGGAGCACCCCGCGGGGTGCTCCTGTTGTGTGGGTGGATGCTTGTATTTATCTTTGGAATATTTCAAATGGTACGCGCAGTGATACTCCGCTTTTGATAAGGTCGTTGATATTGGGTAGCAGGCGTTGCTTGAAACTCTCCCAACTGCGACGGGGCGCTTCGCTCCAACCTGCTTCGGCAAGGGCAAGGGCACGAGGGAATGCCATATAAGTCAGGCGGTTTATATCGCGTATGGCTTCGGCCCACAGGGTACCCATTATGCCTATTATATGGCTCTGTTCTCCTGCCGGTAGGTTGTATCCGGGCTCGAGTGCGTAGGTCTGCTCAAGGGTGGTGACCGGCATTCCCCAATTGCCGAATTCGGGTAGGTCGCCCTTGTATTGCGGGTAGTCGAGGTATGCGTGTTCTCCCGGTGCCATAATGAGGCTGTGCCCGTGTTTGCGGGTGAGCTCTATGCATTTTGGTGTGAGCGCGTTGCGCCAGGTAACGAGCGTTACATCGGCGGGGTAGGGGAATAGGTAGTCGTTTGCCGGTGGGTATATGTTGTCGAGTTCGCACCAGAGTATGGGCTTTTTGCCGTTTTGGCGAACAATGGCAAGCATCTTGCCGAAGAATATGTTCATCAACTGCTCGGGGCTGCTGTATCCGCTCTTTTTCATCAGGGCGATGCAGTTGTCGCACTTTGCCCAGTTGGCCTCTATGGCTGCCTCGTCGCCACCTAAATGTATGTACTGCGATGGGAATATTTCGGCAAGTTCCTTGAATATGTCGGCGTATATGGTGTATGTGCTTTCGTTGCAGGCGCATAACATTCTGTTTGTGGTTTCGCCAAGGTCTATTACGCTGTTGTGCAGGAAGGGGCACCCTGCGTGGGGGTAGGCTGCAAGGAAAGCGGCCGAGTGCCCCGGGATATCGAGCTCGGGGATTACTTCTATGCCGCGTGTGGCTGCATATTCCACAATCTCTTTAAGTTCTTCCTGTGTGTAAAAGCCGTTGTCGGGGCCTTGTGCTCCTCCTTTGGCGTTGCGGAAGGCCCCTTTGGCTGTGAGTTGCGGGTGGCTTTTTATCTCTACGCGCCAGCCTTGGTCGTCGGTGAGGTGCAGCTGCAGTATGTTGTATTTGTATTTTGCTATCCGGTCTATGAAGAACTTTACATCGTTTACAGGGATGAAGTGTCGTGCAGGGTCTATCATTATTGCGCGGTGGTGATAGCGTGGATAGTCGTCTATCGAGAGGCAGGCTATCTTTTTGCTTGCGCTGTTTATGTAGTCGCCAAGCATAATTTGTTCCATTGTTTGCACTGCGCGCAGTAATGCGGTTTCGGTGCTACCCTTTATGTGTATGCCTTTGGGGGTGATTTCTATTGTGTAGTGTTCGCCGCCCTGCAGTGTGGTGTCGGTTTCAAAAATGATGTCGCCCTTTTCGGAAACGGGTACTGCGGCGCCGGTGTGTTTCTCGATGCTTTTTTGCAGTTCTTTGATGCAGTGCGAATCGTGTGCCAGCGTTGTTTTAATGGCGCTTTTCTTGTCGATGCTGTATGTGCGGCCTTTGCTGCATACTTCAACCTTGTTGGGTATGGGGATGAGTGCATCCAATGGACCTTGCGCCGTTGCGCTTGCTGCAAATAGTGCTATGAATAGTGTCAGTAAAACCGTTCTCATTTCTTTATGTTTAGTTTGTTTAGGGCTTGTTGGTAACGTTGTGCGTTGGCATTGTGCTGTGCAAGTGTGGTGGCAAAATTGTGCGTGCCCGAAAAATCCTCTTTTGCACACATATATATATAATTATGCTTTGCGTGGTTAAGCACACTCTCTATTGCCTGTATGGTGGGTATGCGTATGGGGCCCGGGGGCAGGCCTTTATATTTATATGTGTTATAGGGGGAATCAATCTCCAGGTCTTTTTTAAGGATGCGCTTGCGTGTGAAATCGCCCAATGCGTATTTTACGGTGGGGTCGGCTTGCAGGGGAATACCGCGTTTCAAACGGTTGATGTACAGCCCGGCAACTATGGGCTTCTCTTTGTCGTTGTTGGTCTCTTCGTCTACTATAGATGCCAGCGTGGCCACCTCGTCGATGCTTAGCCCTATGGCTTTTGCCTTTGCGCGGCGGCTGTCGTTCCAGAAGATATCGTGCTCACGCAACATTCTTGCCATAAAACGCTCGGGGGCGATATTCCAATATAGTTCGTATGTGTTGGGGATGAACAGGCCGGGGAGGGTGGCGGTTGTGTATCCCACGCGTTGGTAGTATAGATGGTTCAATGCAAAGTGGGCTATGGATGCCGAATCTATCATTAACTGCTTGCTTACGGTGGCAACCAATTGTTCCACGGTGCGGGTGGCAGGTATTGTTACCATAATGGGTGTTTGCTGGTTGCTCACGATGCGGCGATAGAGGCTGTGCATATCGTCGCCGTCATATATGGCAAAACGGCCTGTACGTTTTTGCTTGTTCAGGTTGTTGTGCTTTGCTAAAATCTTAAAGCCAAGCATTGTGTGGGGGTTGGCTGCTTCTTCTATTTTTCTTATGATGCTTTCTGCAGTGTCCGATGGGTATATGTAAATATATACTGTGTCATCGATATTCACTTGTGCCCCTTTTAATATGTAGTGCCCCAGTGCTGCCGCACCCATAGTTGCTATTGCCAATATCGTTATGGCAATGATAATTTTCCGCTTCATTATTTTATATTTATTTGCTTTTCTTGCGAAGATAATCCAATATGTGTAATTGGGCAAATTGCTTTGTACTTTTCTTGAATTTTTGATTTTTCTCCTATGCTTGCAAAATGTATGCCTGCTACAATTTGATATATATTTCCTGATGTAAATGTTTTTTTTACATAAAAAGATGTAAATTCTTATTTGTTTGATTATATTTGCAAAATAATAGGATATTTACGCGCTTTGCGCTAACAGATGATAGTGAAAGAAAAAATATAAGATATATGAAACTAAACAAATTTGGATTTTTAGGCGCAGCTTTTTTGCTTGCCCTCTTTTTCGCAACATCTTGTACATCGTACAAGCAGGTTCCTTATATGCAGAACAGTAGCGCTATTGATAGTTTGCATCAGGCAGATACTGTTTATGAGGCAAAGATTCAACCCCGCGATTTGTTGAGCATTATAGTGGTGTCGCCAAACGATCCTGTGGCTGCAACACCGTATAATCTGGTAGTTGCTCAATCTTATAACGAGAGGTCTGTCATCGCATCGCAACCTTCATATCAGGATTATCTTGTAGATGGTGATGGAAATATTGAGTTTCCGGTAGTGGGTACTTTGCACGTTGCAGGTCTCTCCAAACGGGAGGCAGAGCAACTTATTCTTGCTAAAATCAAAGGTGCATTTGCAATACCACCTATTGTTACGGTTCGTTTTGCCGATTTCAAAATATCGGTGCTTGGTGAGGTGGCACAACCGGGAACTTTTGTTATAAAAGATGATAAAGTGAATATATTCCAGGCGCTTGCACTTGCACGTGATATGACAATATATGGTATGCGTGAGAATGTGAAAATTATACGCGAAGATGTAAACGGACGCACTTCGGTACACGAACTCAATCTTACCGATGCTTCAATCGTTGCATCTCCCTATTATCATCTGCAGCAAAACGATGTTGTGTATGTTACCCCCAACAAAGCCAAAGCTAAGGGCTCCGATGTGGGAAGTACCACATCGTTGTGGTTCTCGGCTACATCTATTCTTGTGTCTTTGACATCACTCTTGTATAATATATTAAAGTAATAAGGATTATGGATATAGAACGTAATGTAAACCAGGAAGAAAACTCAAACGAGTTTAATTTAGGCCTGCTATTGCACCATTTTTTGCTAAACTGGAAACTCTTTGCGATTTCAGTTGTTGTTTGTTTGTGTGTAGCTGTATTTTATATTTATAATTCCACAAAGGTATATCAGGTTTCGGCCAAGATTCTTTTGCAGGATGACGAAAAGGGTTCGTTCGCATCACAAATGGATGTGCTTAGCGATTTTGGTTTCCAGGGCAATACATCGAATGTGGAAAATGAGATTGAGGTTATCAACTCGTTCTCGGTTGTTCGTGGTGCTGTGCTCGATGCAGGTCTTTATATCTCGTATTCAAAACCCAAACTCATAGGTACTACTCCCATTTATAAAATGAGCAGCCCTGTGAATGCGGTTATTAAAGAGAGTGACTTGGAGAATCTGAAATCTTCGTTGTACATATCATTGAGTTTGAACAGCGATTCTGTTTACGAGGTTTCATATATTTATGAAAATATTGCCGAAGGCCTGGAGATAGAAACGGAGCCTGAAATCATTGAGACATTCCCATATTTATTGCATACCATTAAGGGCGATGTGTTGCTCACACGTAACGAAGACGTTGAGACTGTGAGTGATGTAAATATAGCAATAGCTCCGCTGATGGCGGCCGCTGCTGCATACAAATCATCTTTGGGTATTGCGCCAATTTCCAAAACAGCGTCAGTGGCTTTTGTGGCTGCGAATACTACGGTACCTGCCAATGGAATAGACTTTATTGATGCACTTATAGTTAGTTACAACAATGTAACAAATGAAGATAAACGCCAGGTGTCGCAGGATACCAAGGACTTTATACAGCAGCGTATAGAGGTTATCAGTGGCGAACTTTCTGAAAAAGAGAGAAATCTTGCCAATTATAAGAAGGATAATCTGCTCCTATCGCCCGAAGTAGATGCTCCCCAAGTGCTTAGAAACAAGGATGAGTATGTGAAGAAGATGGAGAGTATGGAACTTGTAATGGAAAATTCCAAGTTCTTGATAGCTTTTGTGAATAATTCCAAGAATGATTTGCAGATGATTCCGTCTACAATGGGACTCACAAGCGATGTCTCTTTGTCGACGCTCATAACAAAATACAATGCCGAGGTTGCAGTGCGCAACCAGTTGTTGCTCACTGCAACATCTGAAAACCCCGCTTTGAAATTGCAAACAGAAACGGTACGTGGCTTGCAGGCCGATATTCGTGAGGCGCTTAAAGCTTACGATGCATCACTTGCTGCGCAGTACGATATGTTGAAGAAGATAACCAATGAGTATACATCGCGCTTGCGTATGTCGCCCGATATGGAACGTTCTCTTATTGAGATTACCCGTGAACGTGACACTAAGTCGCAACTATATGTGATGTTGTTGCAGAAGTACGAGGAAACAGCCCTCTCGCTTGCTGTTACTGCAAATAACTTGCGTTGCATAGACCCCGCTATGTGTTCTGCAGCTCCAATAGCTCCTCGCAAAAAAATTATTTTCATTGCTGCATTCTTTATTAGTTTGTTGCTTCCTTCGGCATATATATATATAAAGGAGTTGCTGCGTACAAAGATTGCGAATCCCGAGGAGATACAGGAATTTACGACGTTGCCTTTGGTTGCCACTGTGCCTGCTGCACCAAGTGTTACTTCTCGTAGTAAGGCAATTGTGGTTCGTGCTAATCAGAACGATGTTATGGCCGAGGCCTTTAGAACATTGCGTACCAACCTGCAGTTCCTTATGAAAAAAAACGACGGCAAGGTGATAATGTTTACCTCTACAATGTCTGGCGAGGGTAAAACGTTTGTATCAACAAACTTTGCAGTGAGTTTGGCTGTGCTCGGTAAAAAGGTGCTTATGATGGGTGTGGATATACGTCGTCCGCGTTTGGCCGAGGTCTTTAATATAGATCCCAAAGCGGAGGGTATTACAAGCTATCTGTGTGCCGATGAGAAGGATATTGCTATGCTTGACAACTTTATCATTCCTTCAGCCGAGGTTCACAACCTTTATCTGTTGCCGGCCGGTATAGTGCCTCCAAACCCTGCCGAATTACTATCGGGTTCCAACCTTGATATGGCTTTGAACTATCTCTCCAAGAAGTTCGACTATGTGGTAATGGATACAGCTCCTGTGGGGCTTGTTACCGATTCTCTTATCCTAAGTAGGGTGGCCGATGCGGTAGTTTATGTATCGCGCGTAGATTACACAGATAAGTCGGCGTTCGAATTCCTTAACTCGCTTGTTAAGGAGGAGAAATTGCGCAATGTATCTATTGTAGTCAATGGCGAGGATATGGCTAAGCGCAAGCGTGGTTATGGTTATGGAAATAAATATTCCACAGGCTATACAAGCTATGAGTACTATTCTTCCGACATTGATAAACCACGTAAGAAGAAAAAATAAATATTCATAGAACAGCCAGCCGGCTGTTCTATGTTTTTATAGATGTTTTTACGAATAAGTTTGTAAAAAGGTAAGTGTTTTCAAAAAAAATGTTTACCTTTGCACTCCGTTAAGGCATAGGCCTATAAACCAAGTATAATAAGATGGGTTTACTAAAAGAGAAATATGCGAAATACGACCTCCCGCAGCGTTTTATGGCTATGGGTGTGTATCCCTATTTTCGCTGCATAGAGAGCGAACAGGATACCGAGGTGTTGATGAGTGGTAAAAAAGTGCTTATGTTTGGTTCAAACTCTTATATGGGCCTTACAAACCACCCGCGCATCAAAGAGGCTGCCATAGCTGCCACACGTAAGTATGGTACGGGCTGTGCCGGTTCACGTTTTCTCAATGGTACCGTGGATATTCACCTGCAGCTTGAGAACGAGCTTGCCCAGTTCGTTGGAAAAGATGAGGCGTTGGTATATTCTACGGGTTTCCAAGTGAACTTGGGTGTGCTCTCTTGCATAACCGGCCGCCGCGATACCATCATCTGCGATGAACTTGACCACGCATCTATTGTAGATGGCCGTCGTTTGTCATTCTCTACAGTGCGTAAGTTCCGCCATAATAATATGGAGAACTTGGAGAAAGAGTTGCAGGCTTGTGATCCCGACACCATAAAACTCATTGTTGTGGATGGTGTGTTCAGTATGGAGGGCGACTTAGCCAACTTGCCCGAGATTGTGCGTCTGAAGGACAAGTACAATGCAAGCATAATGGTTGACGAGGCTCACGGTTTGGGTGTTCTTGGCAATCAGGGACGTGGTACTTGCGACCACTTTGGGCTCACAAAAGATGTAGACCTCATTATGGGTACATTCAGTAAATCCTTGGCTACCATTGGTGGTTTCATTGCTGCCGATAAAGAGGTGATAAACTATATACGTCACAATTCGCGTTCATATATATTCAGCGCAAGTAATACTCCCGCAGCTACTGCGGCAGCATTGGAGGCGTTGCACATCATACAGGAAGAGCCTGAGCGTTTGGAGAACCTTTGGAAGATAACAAACTATACATTGAAGAATTTCCGTGACCTCGGTTTTGAGATTGGAAATACTTCTACTCCTATTATTCCTTTGTATATCCGTGATACCGACAAGACATTTATGGTTACAAAGATGTTGTGGGAAGCCGGTGTGTTTGTGAATCCTGTGGTGCCACCGGCTTGTTCCCCCCAGGATACACTTATCCGTTTCTCGCTGATGGCTACTCACACCAAGGAGCAGATAGACCGTGCTCTTGATGTTATGGTGCCTATCTTCAAGCAGTTGGATATTATTAAATAAAGGTATATAAATAATTTCGGTTTCGGGGCGTAGCGCAGTCCGGTAGCGCACCTGGTTTGGGACCAGGTGGTCGCAGGTTCGAATCCTGTCGCCCCGACCAAAAGCAAGAGTGGTTTCTTAATTACTCTTGCTGTTTTTTTTATAGTATCGCATTCCTGTATCGCTCATCATCTTTTGCGTTTGTGCCCGGGTGGTCGCAGGTTCGATTGACAATGCTCGCTTAGCGCCACCCACGTTGCACAAACTTCGTCTGTGCAGCACGTGACCATTGGCTGCTCACATTGTCGAAGCCTATGGCTTTCCTGTCGCCCCGACCAAAAGCAAGAGTGGTTTCTTAATTACTCTTGCTGTTTTTTTTATAGTATCGCATTCCTGTATCGCTCATCATCTTTTGTGTTTGTGCCCGGGTGGTCGCAGGTTCGATTGACAATGCTCGCTTAGCGCCACCCACGTTGCACAAACTTCGTCTGTGCAGCACGTGACCATTGGCTGCTCACATTGTCGAAGCCTATGGCTTTCCTCTCTCTTTTCTTGCAATTACACCTTTTAATGTCCTGTTTTGTGCATCTACGTGGTGTAAAATGAACAAAGAGTAACCAATATGTGCATTTTTTACGTTAAAAAGGGCTGTTTTTTAACGCCTGTTGCACAAAAGCCGTACCTTTGTGCAACGAAAAATTTGAGACATAACAGTAATTACTAAAAACGAATCAATAACTTTTTAAATTTATATGATTATGAAAAGAATTTTTTCAAGTATTGTTTTTGCATCGCTTGCAATAGCATCGTTTGCAGGTGGTCTTTTGACAAACACAAACCAGAGTGCGGCTTTTGTTCGTAACCCTGCTCGTTACGCTTCATTGGATGCCGATGCTGTTTACTTCAACCCCGCAGGTACAGCTTTCTTGAAGGAGGGCTGGACTGTTTCAGCCAACTGGCAGATGATTTGGCAGGACCGCGATGTTGTAAACAATGGTAAAGAGTATAAGGGTGAGGTTTATGTTCCCATTATGCCTACTTTCCACGCTACATATAAGACTGGCGATTGGGCTTTCAGTGCTTTCTTTGGTATGCCCGGTGGTGGCGGCGAGGCTAATTTTGATAATGGTCTCCCTGTTTTCAATAATATGGTTAACGGCTTGTTTGCTCAAGGATTGGCTGCTGTGAATCCCGCTCTTGCCGATGTTACAGGCTACAGCACCTCTTCTACTTTTACATCTACACAGTATCTTTTCAGCTTGCAGCTTGGTGCAGCCTATAAGGTAAATGATAATTTCTCGGTTTACGGTGGTCTTCGTGCCAATTATACAAGCCTTACATATGAGGGAACTATTTTGACATCTTTCCCCAACGGTGTTATGTATAATACAGGTGTGGCAGAGGTTCCTATGAGTGCAATTCCTCAACTTGCTCCTTATGAGGCTGTTGTGGCAGGTGCTGCTCCCAACTATGAGCTTGAATTGACTCAAACAGGTGTTGCTTTTGCTCCCATTGTAGGTGTTGATTACAAAGTGGGTGGTTTTAACTTGGGTGTTAAGTATGAATTCCGTGCAATTAACATTATAGAGAACGATACAAAGAGTACTACATCGGAGAAATTGTTGGCTGCTCTACCCACATTGAGTGATGGTGTAAAGTTCCGCAACGATGCTCCCGCAAAACTTTCAGTAGGTGCTTCGTATGATATCTGCGACCGCGTGAAGGTTATGGGTGCTACAACATATTACTTTGACAAGGACGCCACAATTGAATCTTTGATGAGCAAGGCTAACACAATGAAGACTTTGAGTCGCAACACATACGAGTTGCTCGCAGGTGTAGAGGTTAAGGTTACCGACAAACTCCTTCTCTCTACCGGTGTGCAGTTTAGTGATTTTGGCGTGAATGAGAGCTATTTGAGCGATATTTCTTTCATCGACGACTCATTTATTGTTGGTGCCGGTGGTAAGTACAGCTTCAACGAGAACTGGGATTTGAACTTCGGTGCTTGCTATGCCAACTATGCTCACGGTGCAGGTGCAACAGGCTCGCACTACTTGCGCAAGACTTACAACGTAGCAGTCGGTGTTGACTTCCGTTTCTAATTAAGAATATAATCTACAATCAATATGCGCCTTGCAGACACGTCTGCAAGGCGCTTTTTTTATATATTCGTTGTGTCACAAATTTTCTATTTCCACATTAACATTCGCTAAAGTAAAATTTTATTTGCATTATTGTGTATATTAACAAATTTTTGACTATTTTTGCCTGTCGAGCCTGTTTTGTAAATTAAATTTAATTAAATTATATTGTTATGAAGTTAAAAAGTATTATGTCTGTTAAAGCAGCATCTTTAGTGCTGTTGTCTTTTTTGACAGCGTGCAGTGTAGAAGATGCACTCGATTTGTCAAAGGATATTGATGCGACTGTAGCTGTGGGTAATGGCATTTCGCTGCCACTTGGTTCTACCGAGGAGATTTTCCTCACTGAAATGATAACAACCGGTGATGTGCTGAAAACCGATGCCGATGGTAATTACGTGATAACAAAAAGCGATGTTATTGATGAAACAACAGTAACAATAGACGCGGTAGAGGTTGAAGTGGAGCCTATAAGCCACAGTGAAAAATTTGATCTTAAGATTATTAAGCAAACAGAAGATGATATCGAGGCTTTGTTGCAAGAGGCTAAGACCAAAAGGGCTGATGCTATTGCTGCTGTTGAGAAAGCGTATGTCGAGGCTGTAGATGAGATAAACAGTAATCCTCTGCTTAGCGCTACTGCTAAACAGGAGGCTATAGCAAAGGCTGAAACAGAAAGAAACAACGCTCTTAATGAAATTGAGGAGCAGTATGCCGAGGTTATTGCCAAGTATGAAGAGGCTTTGCAGTCTAATGTGGAACTTGGAGAAATCAACCACGATATTACAGGTGAGTCTTCGAGAATCAATTACGACCTTTCTGTAGAAATTCCCGAAGGTGTTGAGGAGGTTGAGGCTGTTTGGCTCGATGAACCCACCGACCTTACAATCGACGTGGCTATTGCCGTAGAGGGTGGTAATAAGGTGTTTAGCGACCTCGTAGAAACTATTCACTTGTATGGTAACCAAGAGGACGAGAAGTTCTATATTCAGGTTCCTAAATTCATCGTATTTGAGGAAGGAACAGATGTTGTTGAAACCGAGGATTGTAACAAGCTCTATATTGAGGGTGGTGCTACACACATCGACGATAAAAACATAAAGCACCTTACCAACGCATATAAGATTATAGGTTTTGACTTTACAAAAGGTGATGCTGTGACAGAAAACGGCAAAATAACCGTAGATGGCACAAAAGAGTATGCTGCCGAGGGCCGTATCTCTGCCAGCGCCATTGATATAACTATGGAAACTATGTTCACTATTGAAAATGTAACCTTCGATGCTGTTGTTTCAATAGGTGAAAAGGACCAAAATGGTAAATACTCGTTTGTTTTGAATAGAATTAAGGGTGTATTCAACCCCGATATCGATCCTATTAAGGTGGATATAGTTGATTTGGATTTGGGCGAGGATATGGATTTCGTTTATGAGAACGGTGCTGTGTTCGATTTTGCAAATCCTTCGATTACACTTACTATCAATAGTGAGGTGGACCTTGCTGCAGAGGCTACAATCGTTATGCACGGTCTTGACGAGTATGGTAAAGAGATACAAGATGAAAAATATGCTCCTGTTACTATACATCTTTCTGATATCAAAAAAGGCGCAAATGTATATGAAATAACAAATGAGTCTAAATACATTACAAGTGGCAGCATTAGCTCTTTGCTTGCAAAAGTACCTCACAAGGTGAAGATTGACAATATCAAACCTAAGGTGGCTGCGCAGGTGCAGGAGGTTACACTTGGCGATAATATGGTGATAAAAGGTTCATACGACATCAACATTCCTATGATATTCAATGATGTGAACCTTACTTACACCGAGACTGTGGAAGATGTTTTGGGTGAGGACCCCACAGAGGTTACCGACTATGTATCTGAGATTGAATCGGTATCTGTTGAGTTCGAAGCCTTGAACACAGTTCCTGCCGATTTTAATGTTGAAATTGTGGCCCTCGATGCGTATAACAGAGCTATCAAGGGTATTGTTGCCAAGTTGGTTGATGAGAATGGCAAGCCCATTACAATTAAAGCAGGTAAAGGCCACAATGAGGCTCCTGTAGCAACAAAGGTTACGGTTAAATTGAGCGTAGCCGAGGGCGATATAGAGAAATTGTGTAACCTTGACATAAAACTCAACGGAAAGGGACAAAACGTTACTTTGAGCGAGAGAGCTTCTATCATTTTGAAGGACATCGCAGTAACAATAGACGAGCCTATCATAGTTGATATGAACTAATAGAGCTATTAACGCATAAATGAGAAATAATTTAAGTAAAATTATATGATTATGAAAAATATGATATCAAACATAAAAAGAGCGCTATTCTCTGTGGTTCTGTTTGCATTGGCAACAACTATGGGAGCACAGGCTCTGAGAACAGGATATTTTATGGACGGTAACATCTATCGTCATCGTTTGAACCCGGCGTTGAGCAGTACTCGCGGTCACGTGTCTTCGCCTTTGTTGGGTGGTATTCAGGTTACCACAATGGGTAATGTGGGTGTAGGCAGCTTCCTCTATGAATCGCCCTATAACAACGATGAGTTGGTTACATTTATGCACCATTCGGTTGATGCAGCCGATTTCCTCGGCGAATTGGAGGATGAGAATATAATGAGATTCGACCTCGATTTTACCATTGCATCTGTTGCTTTTAATGCTTTTGGCGGTTTCAATACCATTGACCTGACATTGCGTTCTAACACAGCTATGAATATTCCTTTTGGTATGTTCCAGTTTATGAAGGAGATGGGCAATAACGACTATTCGTTCAGCGACCTCACAATGCAGACACGTAATTTTGCCGACCTCTCTCTCGGTCACTCTCGCAAGATAACAGAGGACCTTACCGTAGGTGCTCGTCTTAAGTTCCTCTTTGGTTTGGGTTATGCCGATGTGAAGTTCGACCAGATGGATATTCATACGAGCGCGTCGCGTTGGGAGATTGCTGCGCGTGGTGAGGCTAACATTGCTCTTGGCGGTGCTTACACTTATTCCGACGAACTTACGAATACCGGTAAAACCGTCATTGATGGTTACGAGGATGTTGCTGCCGGTTTGCACGGTTTTGGTATGGGTATCGACTTAGGTGCTACATACGACCTCAGCAATGTGTTACTCGAAGGCCTTTCAGTTTCGGCCTCTATAACCGATTTGGGCTATATCTCTTGGAGCAAGGCTGCACAGGCTGCCATTGCACCCGAAGATACATATAAGTTCGAAGGTTTTAGAGATATGAGCATTCACAGCCCCGAAGATGGTGGTGATAGCAAAACCCTTGACGACCAATGGAGTACAATGCGCGACGATCTCGAGGATTTCTTTGCTCTTGAGGATAAGGGCGAGGGTAGCGTAAGTTCCGGTATCGGTGCGAAGTTCAATATCGGTGCAGAGTATAAAATGCCTTTCTACAATAAGTTGTCGGCCGGTTTCCTGTACACACACTGTTTCGACGATGTATTCTCTTATGACCAGGCTTCGCTTGTTCTTAACCTCTCGCCCAACAATGTGCTTGATTTTGCATTGAGTGGAACAGCATCTACCTTTGGTGCCGGCTTTGGTGCTATGGCCAATATTCATTGCCCCGGCTTCAATTTCTTCATCGGTAGCGATTGTTTCTTGAGCAAGGTAAACAAGCAGTTTGTTCCTCTTGAAAATATGAATGCAAGCGTATCCTTCGGTATCAACGTGGCTTTTGGCAATTATAAAAAGAAGACTTCTGCTGCGGTAGAATAACAGGTAGCCTAATTACACAGATATACGACAGCGGCTCCCCGTGGGGAGCCGCTGTCGTATATCTGCTTATCTTTTTGCTATCTCTTTGCGGAACCTGCCGTAGTAAAGAATAGCTGCGCTTGTGAGCCCCACGGGCA
The DNA here is from genome assembly GCA_017536765.1 of Bacteroidaceae bacterium. Classification (GTDB taxonomy): domain Bacteria; phylum Bacteroidota; class Bacteroidia; order Bacteroidales; family Bacteroidaceae; genus HGM04593. Next base: position 40,010 of record JAFXGV010000038.1, on the reverse strand, counting down.
GGCCGTAGGCAATGCCTATGCCTCCTAAGTTGAATATAAAGCCGAATATATAGCTCACGGGCAGTGCAAGCAGTATGTATGATATAAGTGCGTAGATGCTCATTGGTTTTGTTACTGCAATGCCACGCAGTGCATTTGCGTAGTTTATTTGTATGCCGTCACTCACCTGGTAAGCAAGCATTGGTATGAGCATTGCTATGAACATACTCTGTATTGCGACATCGGCTGTGAATGCTGCCGCAAGTTGGCTCTTGAATATTATGATTCCTGTTGAAAGCACAGCTGCCACGGCAAGGATAATGTGCAGGCTGGCGGTGGCTGTTTCATTTACCTTCTCCCACTCGCCACGGCCACGGTAGTGGCTTATGCGTATGCAGGATGCGGCTGCAATGCCGTAATAGACAAGGAAACAGAGCGAGCCTGTTGTGCACATCACCTGGAAGGCTGCAAGCTCCACGGCGCCAATCCAGCCCATAAGCAATGAGGCAAGGGAGAACGATGCGGTTTCCATCCCCATCTGCACTGCAAGCGGTGTACCTACCTTGAACAGTTTTGTAACATCGCTCCGCCTGCTGCGGCGTGCCTTGAAACCGCTTTTGTAGCTGCTGAATCTCTTTTGCCCTATGATGAACATTACAAAGAGCACTGCCATAAGCACGCGCGACAGCAATGTGGCTATACCTGCGCCTTTCAGTCCCATTTCGGGGAAACCGCATACACCGAATATGAGCAGGTAGTTCATTACCATATTGGTTATGTTGCCTATTATAATAACCCACAATGCGGTTTTTGTAGCGGCTACGGTGTCGGTGAACTGCTTGAAGCTGTTGAAGAGTATTACAAACGGGAGCGAAGCGAGCAGGGTGAGGAAATAGGGGCGCATAAGCGGCAGCAACTCCTCGGGTTGGTTCAGGTTACCTATGTTTAAGTATAGCAGGCTGTAGGCGGCAATTACCATAGTGCCGAAAAGGATGTTTGCCCATATGCTGTCGCGGAACGAGTGTCCCACGTTGTCATCTTCGCGGCGGCCATAGAATGCGCCTATGATGGGGGTGGCTCCGTAGCTGAAACCAAGCATTGCGAATATTCCCAGGTTGAATATGTTGTTTACGAAACCGGCTGCCGAGAGGGCTTCGCCGCTGTATTGCCCCACCATTATGGTGTCGATGAATCCCAATATTACGTTGCCAAGCTGTCCAAGCACAATGGGCGTGCCCAAGCGTATGATGGTGGAGTAGTGCTTGCTGTATCGTTGGATAATATTGCTCATAATTCGCTTTTGCGTATTTCTGCTGTGTGTATCTTTTGTATAACGGGTAGCACGTGAGTTATGTTTACAAAAAAGCCTGCTTGCGGCAGGCTTTTTGTGTGTTATCTCTATTTCACCGGAATGGCATCTATTCTTGCTTGGTGCCTGCCGCCCTCAAAGGGCGTGCTCAGGAATTTTTCCACACACCGCCTGGCTGTGTCCTCGTCTATGAAACGCCCGGGCATTACAAGAATGTTGGCATCGTTGTGCTGACGCGCCAGCTCGGCAATCTGTGGCTGCCAGCAGAGGGCACCGCGAATACCTGCGTGGTGGTTTACCGACATATTTATGCCGTTGCCTGTGCCGCATATAGCAATACCGGTTTCAAGCTCTCCGCTCTCTACTGCATTTGCAAGGGCGTGGCCGAATTCGGGGTAGTTGCAACTGTCGGTGCTGTTTGTTCCAAAGTCCTTGTAGCTGTAACCCCACTCGGTGAGCCACTGTTTCACGGTCTCTTTAAGCGGGTAGCCTGCGTGGTCGCTTGCCAATCCTATTATTTTGCTCATATCCTTTTGTGCTGAAATATTACATCATTGCCTTTACCTGCTCATAAACGTTCTGCGCAGTGAAACCGAGCTTCTCGTCGAGCACTTTGAAGGGTGCCGAGTAACCGAACGACTCCAAGCCATATACCTTGCCACAGGGGCCTACAAGACCTTGCAGGTTGCAGGGGAGGCCGGCTGTGAGGCCGAATATCTTGGCATCGCGGGGCAGTATGCTCTCCTGGTACTGTGTGGGCTGTGAGCGGAACAATCCCTCCGAGGGTACCGATACTATACGTGTCTTTATTCCGTCTTCTTTAAGGAGTTTGGCGCCCTCAACAAGTGTTGATACCTCGGAACCTGATGCAAGGAGTATTATGTCGTAATCCTCGTCGGAGCCTGCTATGATGTATGCGCCCTTGTCGGCATCGGCATAGTTTGTTCCTTCGGGCAGGTTGTTTACATTCTGGCGCGAGAAGATGAGGCCTGTGGGAGTGCAGTCGTTCTCCATAGCCAGTTTCCAGGCTTGTGTGGCCTCGTTCACATCGGCGGGGCGCAGTACCAGCATTGAGTTACGGCCGTGGTGGTTTTTTACCTTTTCCATAAGGCGCACCTGTGCCTCCTGCTCCACGGGCTCGTGTGTGGGGCCATCCTCACCCACGCGGAATGCATCGTGCGACCAGATGAACTTGACGGGAAGCTCCATAAGGGCTGCCATACGTATTGCGGGTTTCATATAGTCGCTGAACACAAAGAATGTGCCGCAGGCTGCTATTACACCGCCGTGCAGTGCCATACCTATGCAGAGACAGGCCATTGTGAGCTCCGAAACACCGGCGTGCAGGAATGCTCCTGTAAAGTCACCGGGGGTGAAGGCGTGTGTCTTTTTAAGGAAGCCGTCGGTCTTGTCGCTGTTACTTAGGTCGGCCGACGAAACAATCATATTCTCGTATTTTTCGGCAAGGATGCCAAGCACCGTTGCCGAAGCGTTACGGGTGGGTGCATCGGCCTTCTGCTCGATGGCATCCCAGTCTATTGTGGGGTGTACGCCGCCGAACCACTCGGCAAGTTTTACAGCCTTGTCGGGGTTGGCTGCCGCCCACGCAGCCTTCTGCTGCTTGCGCTCTGCTACTATGTTGCGCAGCTCGGCAAGGCGGTTGTCGTACATTGCTTTCACCTCGGGGAAGAATACGAAGGGGTTCTCCACATCACCACCCAGGTTCTTTATGGTATTTACATATGCATCGCCACCGAGGGGTGCTCCGTGGGTTGCACAGTCGAATTCGTAGCTTGTGCCATCGGCGCGGCGTGCTCCCTTGCCCATCACGGTGTTACCGATGATGAGGGTGGGGCGCTCCTGCTCGGCCTTGGCCTCGGTGAGGGCTGCACGTATGGCATCGCAATCGTTGCCATCGATGGTTATCACCTTCCAGCCCCAAGCCTCGTATTTCTTTGCGGTATCTTCCCACATTACCTGGTCGCAACGTGTAGATAGCTGAATTTGGTTGGCATCGTAGAACATAACGAGGTTGTTTAGCTTCAGGAAGCCTGCCATACGGCCTGCGCCCTGTGAAATCTCCTCCTGCACACCACCGTCCGAAATGAAGGCGTATATTGTCTGGCCCATAACCTCCTTGCCCAAGCGTGCTTCGAGGAACTTGGCTGCTATGGCTGCACCCACTGCATAGGTGTGGCCCTGGCCCAAGGGGCCCGATGTATTCTCGATACCACGGGCAAAGTTCACCTCGGGGTGTCCGGGTGTTGCGCTGCCCCATTGACGAAGCTCCTTGAGTTCGTCCATCGTATATTTGTCGCAGAGCGCAAGTACCGAATAGAGCATAGGCGACATATGGCCGGGATCGAGGAAGAAACGGTCGCGGCCTTCCCACAATGGATTCTCGGGGTCGAAAACCATAAACTCGGAATAGAGAACGTTTATGAAATCGGCACCGCCCATTGCACCGCCGGGGTGTCCCGATTTAGCTTTCTCTACCATTGCCGCAGAAAGAATACGGATGTTGTCCGCAGCTTTGTTCATCAGTTGCTTGCTGTTCATATCTTTTATTTTATTTGTAAAGCGCGCTGCTTTTTTGTAGCTCTGTTGCGCTTATTATGTTACTTATAATTTAACTGCAAAAATAGTACTTTTTGTTTGAAAGTGGAGCATAATTGAGCAACGATTTTCCATTATTTATACTTTATATTTTGACAATATTGTTTTTTAAGAGCTTTTCACTCTTTAGAATTTTTATTTGCTCTCTTTTATGTTATCTTCGCTTTATAAATTTTAGTAAAATGCTTGTAAATATAATAGCAAAAGAGCTGGGGCTTGCACCCGCGAATGTGCGCAACACGGTGGAACTGCTTGATGGTGGTGCCACAGTGCCTTTTATAGCGCGTTACCGCAAGGAGGCCACCGGCTCGATGGACGAGGTTGCCGTGGGCAACGTGAAGGATATGTATGAGAGGTTGCAGGCGCTTATGCAGCGCAAGGCAACCATAGTGGCCACAATCGAGGAGCAAGGCAAACTCACCGAGGAACTTAAACGACGCATAGACGGATGTTTCGATGCCGTGGAGCTGGAGGATATATACCTGCCATACAAACCCAAGCGCCGCACCCGCGCCACCATAGCCCGTGAACGTGGCCTGGAGCCGCTTGCCGACCTCATATGGTTGCAGCAGTCAGGTGATATTGCAGGCAGGGCACGTACATATATAAATAAAGACGTGCCAACCGTGGACGATGCCATTGCCGGCGCATCGGACATTATTGCCGAGCGTGTGTCCGAGGATGAGGGGGCGCGCACTGCAATGCGCCGTCTGTTTGCACGCCGCGGCGTGTTGTCGTCGCGTGTGGTGAAGGGTAAGGAGCCCGACGGTATCAAATACTCCGATTATTATGAGTGGCAGGAGCCTGTAACACGTATAACATCGCATCGCCTGCTTGCCATAATGCGTGGCGAGGAGGAGGGCTTCTTGCGTATGAGCATTGCAGTTGACGGCGACGAGGCACAGGAACAGCTGTTCCGTCGATTCGTCAGACGCGGCTCACCCGTGAGGAACATAATGGAGGCAGCTGTGGCCGATGGCTTCAAACGCCTGCTTGCACCCTCTATGGAGAATGAAACGCGCGCCAACATAAAACAGAAGGCCGACGACGAGGCTATTGCTGTGTTTGCCGATAATCTGCGCCAGCTGCTTTTGTCATCGCCTCTGGGCCAAAAGGCGGTGCTTGCCATAGACCCGGGTTTCCGCACGGGCTGCAAGGTGGTGGCGCTTGACAAGCAGGGCAATCTGCTGCACCACACCGTGATATACCCGCATCCGCCGCATAACGACCGCGAGGGGGCTGCCGATACAATAGCCTCACTTGTTGAGCGTTACGACATAGAGGCGTATGCAATAGGTAACGGCACGGCAGGGCGCGAAACCGAGGATTTTGTGCGCCGCTTGGGACTTGCTCCAGAAATATTCGTGGTGAATGAGGATGGCGCATCGGTCTATTCGGCATCGGCTGTGGCACGCGAGGAGTTCCCCGACGAGGATGTGACGGTGCGTGGCGCGGTATCAATCGGTCGTCGCTTGATTGACCCGCTGTCGGAACTTGTGAAGATAGAGCCGCGCTCCATTGGGGTGGGGCAGTACCAACACAGTGTGGACCAGGGCAAGCTGAAGGATAGGCTGAATGTGGTGGTTGAAAGTTGTGTGAACCTTGTGGGTGTGAACCTGAACACAGCCACCAAGCAGATACTCACTCACATATCGGGTTTGGGCCCTGCGCTTGCCGAGAATATTGTGAAATATCGTGCCGAGAATGGCGATTTTCGCTCGCGCAAAGCGTTGTTGAAGGTGCCGCGACTGGGCAGCAAGGCGTTTGAACAGGCGGCCGGCTTTTTGCGTGTGGTTGGTGGCAAGGAGTTGCTCGACAATACGGCCGTACACCCCGAATCGTATGGCATAGTGGAGAAGATGGCGGCAGACCTTGGTGTGAGCCTCGAGGATTTTATCACCGATGGCGAGTTGCGCAAACGTGTGGTGCTTAAGAACTATACAACCGACAAGGTAGGTATGCCCACGCTCAACGATATTATGGATGCGCTCAACAAGCGAGGGCTCGACCCGCGTGAAAAGGCGCGTGCCTTTGCCTTCGATGCCAACGTGCACGAAATTGAGGACCTGCGCGAGGGTATGGTGCTGCCGGGCCTTGTGAGCAATATCACTGCTTTTGGTGCTTTTGTCAACATAGGTGTGCACCAGGATGGGCTTGTGCATATATCACAGCTTGCCGACCGCTATGTATCCTCCCCTGCCGATGTGGTGAAGCTGGGGCAGCAGGTGATGGTGCGTGTGGTGGAGGTCGATTTGAAGCGCCGCCGTATAAGTCTTAGTATGAAGGGGGTATAGAACCTTTAACAACGTAATTAAATCTGCAAAAGATGGAATGTTGCAAATTGGTTTGTAGGACTTCCCTTTTACATATGTATTTGTTTTGAATGAAAATCGTTATGTTTCATTGTGCAAATAGCATTAAATATAGATAAACAAAAAAAATCGAGGTGCAGCTGCACCTCGATTTTTTTTGTTTATGCTAAATGGATTTTTAGCAAATCTTGCGAGAACCGTCGCCGATAACAACGTCGTAAACTTTAGGCTGCTTGCCATATTTCTCGTTGTAACGCTCGTTGGCTTTCTCAATGAAGATATCGTAGAGTTCCTCTTTTACAAGGTTGATGGTGCAACCGCCAAAGCCGCCACCCATCATACGGGAACCGGTAACACCGCAGTCGATAGCAATATCTACCAGGAAGTCGAGCTCCTCGCAGCTTACATCGTAATCCTTGCTCAAACCAAAGTGTGTCTCGTACATCTTCTTACCTACGGTCTCGTAGTCGCCTGCCTCCAAAGCGGCACAAACGTCGAGCACGCGGACAACCTCGCCGATAACATATTTTGCACGGCTGTAATCCTCGGGCTTCAACTCGGCCTTAACCTCCTCAAGCATCTCGAAGTTAGCATCACGCAAAGACTCTACCTCGGGGTGTTTAGCCTTGATAAGCTCTGCTACGTGCTCGCAGCTCAAACGACGCTCGTTGTAGGGCGAACCTGCCAACTCGTGCTTAACGCAAGTGTTAACAAGAACCAATCTGTAACCTGTGGGTTTGAAGGGGAAGTACTGGTACTCAAGGTTGCGGCAGTCGAGGCGGATGAGGCTGCCTGCCTTGCCGAATACGCTGGCAAACTGGTCCATAATACCGCACTTAACGCCAATGTAGTTGTGCTCTGTAGCCTGGCCCACCTTTGCAAGCTCGAATTTGTCAACCTTGTTGTCGCCGAACATATCGTTCAAAGCGAAAGCGAATGTACTCTCCAAAGCTGCCGATGAAGACATACCTGCGCCGAGGGGTACATCACCTGCAAATGCAGTGTTGAAGCCCTTAACGTCAACGCCACGTTTAATCATCTCGCGGCATACACCGAAGATGTAACGTGCCCAAGATGCGCGGGGTGCATCCTCCTCGTTAAGACCGAACTCTACATAGTCCTTCTCGTCGATAGAGTATGCGCATACCTTGTCTGTGCCGTTAGCCTTAATCTCGGCCATAATACCTTTGTTCACTGCACCGGGGAATACAAAACCGTTGTTGTAGTCGGTGTGCTCGCCAATGAGGTTGATGCGGCCGGGAGAGGCGTAGATGCTTCCTGTTGTACCATCGAAATGTTTGATGAATCTACTTCTTACGAAATCTATATCCATAGCTTTTATAATTTTATAGGTTAGTTATTGAAAGTTTATAATCTGTGTTTGTTACTTCTTTACGGGTTTTGAACCAACAAGTGCATAGAACAAGAGGTATGCTGCGCAGAACACAACAACCCAGAAGCTGGTGATGTAGTTGGTAGCATCGGCAACGGCTGCCTGGATGGCCATCATCACGGCGCAACCGAATACCATTGTCATAAAGATACCCGAAGCGATAGCGGTGTACTTGCCAAGGCCCTCAACTGCCATATTGAAGATTGCGCCCCACATAACCGATGTGCAGAGACCTACAAGCAGGAATGCGAAGATACCAACGGGGATGGGCTGCCATATGAGAATCAACTGGCCCCAATCTACACCGGGGAACGATACGATTACATCGGTGGGAGCATACATACCGAACAGTACGAGAACGAGTGTTGCGATAGATACTGTAGTAATCATAGCGCGGCTCGATACCTTGTTACCGATACCTGCACCAACGAAACGGCCGATGAGCATCATAAACCAGTAAACGGCTACAAGCATACCCACTGTACCTGCGGGGATACCGTCGGCAATAAGGTACTGCTGAACGAAGTTAGGCACACCTACCTCGATACCCATATACAGGAAGATAGCCAATGCACCGAGTGCAAAGTGACGGTAGCTCATAGCGCCCTTGATGAGGCTGAGCTCAACGGGAGCCTGCTCGGGCTCTTCAATCTTTGTGAAAGAGATAACGATGAACGCGATAACGAAGATTGCGAGGGCAATCATAAGCGCGGGAGTAGCATCGGCAATCTTAGCCTTTGTAGCATCGGAGATGAGGGCACCCATAAGGATGTAGCAAGCTACAGCAGCAGATGAGTTGAACACACCACCAATCTGAATGAGCTGGTTACCGCTGTTACCGCCACCACCCAAGAGGTTGAGCATTGGGTTTACAACGCAGTTGAGGATACACATACAAAGACCTGCGATGAATGCACCAACGAGGTAAACACCGAATACGAGGCCCAGGTTCTGCTCAACGTCGAGCAAACCGCTCACCCACTGAATGAGAATACCTGCTGCACCTACTGCAAGACCAATGAGGGCGGTCTTTTTGTAACCGAACTTTGAGATGAGCATACCTGCGGGGATACCCATTACCAAGTAAGCAACAAAGTTACCATAGTTACCAATCTGTGCAAGCACGTTAGAGATAGGACCTTGGTTCTTGATAATGGTTGCCATAGGTGTACACAAGTTTGTCACAAAGGCAATCATTGCGAAGAGCGCAATCATAACGATGATGGCTCCCCATTGTTTCTTTTGATTACTCATAATGTTTTAATTTTTATTTATTTAGGTTTGTTAATAATGTCCTTTCCTCTATTTCTCAACGCCAAACTTGTAAACGGTTACCTGTGAGTACTCCTCGCCGGGTTTGAGAACTACGCTGGGGAAGTGTGCGCGGTTGGGTGAGTCGGGGAAGTGCTGTGCCTCGAAGCAGATGGCGCTACGCTTGGGGAATGTGGCGCCCTGCCAGCCTGCGAAACCGCTGTGCCAGTTCGATGTATATACCTGAACACCGGGCTCGGTGGTGTAAACCTCCATTGTGCGGCCGCTCACGGGCTCGGTAACTTTGGCTGCGAAACTAAGCTCGCCCACCTCTTTTTTATTTAATACGTAGCAGTGGTCGTAGCCTGCGCCGTGCTTAATCTGCTCTTCGTCGGCATCAATGCGTGCACCAACCTCGGTGGGGGTGGTGAAATCGAATGCTGTGCCTTTGACGGGTACGATGGTGCCGTAGGGTACCGATGTGTCGTCGATGGGAACAAAGAAATCGGCGTTTATCTCGCATATAAGATTGTCTATTGTAGCTGTGGAATTTGCAATGCCCGACAATGAGAAGAAACCGTGGCTTGTGAGGTTCACAATGGTTGTTTTGTCGGTTGTAGCTTTGTATGTGATTTTGAGCTCGTTGTCATCGCTCCAGGAATATACTACGGTGATGTCGAGTTCGCCGGGGAAGCCCTCTTCCATATCGGCAGAAACGTAGTGTAGTTTAAGTGTTTGTGCATCTATCTGCTCTGCATCCCAAACACGGGCGTGGAAGCCGGTGGGGCCACCGTGCAGGTGGTTGGGGCCGTTGTTTATTGCAAGCCGGTACTCCTTGCCCTCGATTGTGAACTTGCCTTTGCAGATGCGGTTGCCGTAGCGGCCTACCAATGTGCTCAAGAAGGGTTCGGGGCTTGCAAGAAGGTTGTCGATGCTGTCGTGCCCTTGGATGACGTTGGCGTAATTGCCATTCCTGTCGGGTACCATAATGGTACAAATGGCTCCGCCATAATTGGTTATTGCAACTTCGCTGCCTTGCTTGTTTTTAAGAATGAACAGCGCTGTCTCTTTGCCGCCTACGTTCTTTTTGAAATCGGCAGCTTTCAATTGCGATAAGTTTTCTGTACAGCTCATATTTTTTTTATTTGCTTAAAAATTGCAGGGGTGTAAAATGGTGCAAAAGCCATTGCCTGTGCAGTTGCACCCTATTTTGTGCCAATAATATTGCAAATAAAATAAAAATATGTTTTACCGCAAAAAAATGTGGTGGAATTTTTAGATGTTGAATGAATTTATTTTGAAAAAGTTGTTTGCTCTCAAGCGTTGTTCTCTTTTTGGGCTGTTATGTGGGCAAGCAGGTCGGCCACAATGAAGCAACTGCCGCCGATGAAAATGAAATCTTTTTCCGCAGCCTCTTTGCGTGTAGCCTCCAACGCGGTGCCCACGGTGGGGTAGCTGTTGCCTCGCAGCCCGTGTTCTGCCGCTTTGCGGCATAGCTCCTCGGCAGGCATAGCACGCTTTATGCTTGCTTGTGTAAAGTAATATACAGCGTTGCGTGGCATCATTGAGAGCACGGCTGTAATGTCCTTGTCGCTCACCATACCGAAAACTATGCGCAATGTGTCACACTCCTGCCGTGCAAGCTGGTGGGTTACATACTCTATGCCGCCGATGTTGTGCCCTGCATCGCACACGGTGAGCGGGTTGTCGCCTATTTTCTGCCAACGGCCCATAAAACCGGTGAGGCTGCATACGTTTGCAAATCCTTCTCGCACGTTGTCGGCAGTGATTTTGTAGCCTTTTTTCAAAAGTTCGCGCAGGGCGGTGAGTATGGTACGGGTGTTTTTTATCTGGTATTCCCCGGCAAGTTCACCATTGATTATGCCATAATCGGCAGTGGTGTACTCGATGCCTTCTTGCGTGGGGTTGGCTGATATTAGGGTGTCCTCGTCCTGTGCAAAAACGATGGGCGCTCCCTCACCGGCTGCCTTTTCTGTAAATATTTTTCTTGTTTCGGGCGTGGCCTCGCCAATTATCACGGGTATTCCGGGCTTTATGATGCCTGCCTTCTCGGCGGCTATGGCCGTGGGGGTGCTGCCGAGGAATTGTGTGTGGTCGAGGCTTATGTTGGTGATTATGCACAGGTCGGGGGCTATGATGTTTGTGCAGTCGAGCCTGCCGCCAAGCCCCACCTCGATGATTGCCACATCTACCTGTTCCTGTGCAAAATAGGTAAATGCCATAGCTGTTGTGAGTTCGAAAAACGATGGTGACAACGGTTCGAAGAAGGCTCTTTCTCTCTCTACGAAATCTATGACAAACTGCTTGCTTGCGGGCGTGCCGTTTACCCTTATGCGCTCGCGAAAATCTATGAGGTGAGGCGATGTGTAGAGCCCCACCTTGTAGCCTGCTGCTTGCAATATGGCAGCAAGGGTGTGCGACGAGGAACCTTTTCCGTTGGTGCCCGCAACGTGTATTGTGCGGAACTTGTGATGCGGGTTACCTAAGTGGTTGTCTATTGCAATGGTATTTGTAAGCCCCTCTTTGTAAGCAGCACCGCCTACTTGCTGGAAGGGCGGTGCGCAGTTAAAGAGATAATCGACTGTTTCGTCGTATGTCATAGCGGTTAAATGTTTTATATTAGTCGAAGAAATTCTTGAAGCGGCGGAATATCTGCTCCTTGATGCTTTCGCTGGGGCGGAAGTTATCCGATTCCTTGAAGTTCTCCATTGCCTTTTTCTCGTCGCGTGAGAGCGATTCGGGGATATAGACACTCACGTTCACCACGATGTCGCCACGGCCATAACCGTTGAGCGACGGCAAACCCTTGCCGCGCAGGCGCAATACCTTGCCGGGCTGTGTGCCGGCATCTATGGTTACTTTGGCCTTGCCCTCAATTGTGGGTATCTCGGCCACACCGCCCAAGGTGGCTGTGGGTATGTCGAGCAACAGGCTGTATATGAGGTCGTTTTCATCACGTACAAGTTGCGGGTGCTTCTCTTCCTCCACCTGTATAAGCAGGTCGCCGGGTATGCCGTTGTGCTTGCCTGCATTTCCCTTGCCACGCATAGACAGCTGCATTCCGCCTGCAACGCCTGCGGGTATCTGCACCTCCACAACCTCTTCGCCCATAACAACGCCCTCGCCGTTACAGTGCTTGCACTTGTTCTTTATTATTTTACCTGTTCCGTTACAATTGGTGCAGGCAACCTCGGTGCGCATCATTCCAAAGAAACTCTGTTGGGTGCGCACTACGCGGCCTGTGCCGCCGCACTCGGGGCAGGTTTCCATTGCATTGCCCTCGGCGCCGCTGCCGCCGCAATGCTGGCAGGCAACGTTCTTCTTCAGCTTGAACTTCTTGGTTACGCCGTTGGCAATCTCTTGCAGTGTGAGTTTAACCTTTACACGAAGGTCGCTGCCGCGGAATTTTGCAGGGCCCGAACTGCGACCGCCGCCAAAACCGCTGAAGCCGCCGAATCCTCCGCCACCGCCGAAGATGTCGCCGAACATAGAGAAGATATCGTTTATATCCATTCCCTGTCCGAAACCACCTGCGCCACCGGCACCGCTCACACCCTCGAAACCGAACTGGTCGTAACGTGCCTTCTTGTCGGGGTCGCTCAGCACGCTGTACGCCTCGGCTGCCTCCTTGAACTTCTCCTCGGCCTCTTTGTTGCCGGGGTTCTTGTCGGGGTGGTACTCTATAGCCTTTTTGCGGTAGGCTTTCTTTATGTCGCTTGCCGATGCATTCCTGTCAACGCCAAGCACTTCATAGTAGTCTCGTTTTGCCATATTCTTATGTTATTCGCCCACAGCAACTTTTGCGTGGCGTATTACTTTATCGTTTAGTATATAACCTGTTTGAACACAATCCAATACCTTGCCCTTGAGGCTCTCCTCGGGGGCGGGTATCATAGCAATTGCTTCGTGGTAGTCGGTGTCGAAATCCTTACCCTCGGTTTCAATCTTCTGCAAGCCGTTCTGCTTTAATATACCAATGAATTTGTTATATATGAGCTCTACGCCTGTGAGCATATCGGCTGCACTTTCGTCTTTCGACATATTCTGTATTGCGCGCTCAAAGTCGTCGAGCACGGGCAGAATGGATTCTATTGCCCTCTCGCCGCCGTTCTTTATGAGTTCGGCTTTCTCCTTTATGGTGCGTTTGCGGTAGTTGTCGAACTCGGCAACCTGTCGCAAGTATTTATCCTCCAGCGAGGCTACCTTCTCGTTTGCCTCGTCGAGCTGTTTTTGTAGCAATTCCTCGCCTGTGAGCTCGGTGGTTTCTTCTGTTGCAGCCTGCTCCTGTGCGGGCTCGGCTGTGTTGTTTGTTTCGTCTATCTTCTCGTTCTCCAACTCGTTATTCATTTCTTTTTCACTCATAACTGTTTCTTGTTTTGTACATTTGAGGTATAACAAATAGCTTGCCAAAAGGGTTTTTGGCATAACTTTTCGGCAAAGTTACTCTTTTTTATATAAATAAATATGCCATTTTGGCATCTTTTCTCTTTTTTCGTTCTCTTTGGTGGCAGTTCGTGTCATAATTTAACGGGTAATTGCTATCTTTGCGGGTAAATATATAACACTTATTTTATGAATATTGAAAAGACTGCTTTTTTCTCTTTGGCATTTATGTCGCTGCTCCCTTCGCAGGCGCTGGCCGATGAAACCGAGAAACCCAATGTTTTGCTTATCTACGCCGACGATTTGGGATATGGCGATGTGGGTTGTTACGGGGCACCAACTGTTCCCACGCCCAATATAGATTCCCTTCGCAGGCAGGGAATTTTGTTCACGAATGCCTATGCCACGGCATCTACAAGCACCCCTTCGCGCTACTCGTTGCTCACGGGCGTATATGCTTGGCGCAGAGAGGGTACCGATGTGGCGGCAGGCGATGCAGCTATGATTATAAACCACCAAAATACAACGGTGGCCGACGTGTTCAAGAAATCGGGCTATCGCACAGCTGTTTTCGGTAAGTGGCACCTGGGATTGGGGGCCGTGACCGGCGAGCAGAATTGGAATGAAAGGGTGTCACCTTCGCCCGCCGATTTGGGCTTCGACGAGCACTATATTATGGCTGCCACGGCCGACCGTGTGCCTTGTGTCTTTATAGAAAACGGGGTGGTGGCAGGCTACGATTCCACGGCGCCCATAGAGGTGAGCTATAAAACGAATTTTGCGGGTGAGCCCACAGGCAGGGAGAATCCCGAACTGTTGTATAACTTAAAGTCGAGCCACGGACACAATATGTCCATTGTCAACGGAATAGGTCGCATTGGTTATATGAAAGGCGGGGGCAGCGCGCTTTGGAAGGATGAGAATATAGCCGACTCCATAACCGCCCGTGCGGTCGATTTCATACGTTCCAATGCCGATGAACCGTTTTTTGTCTATTTTGCCGCCAACGATGTGCACGTGCCCCGCTTCCCGCATCCGCGTTTCAGAGGTACAAGCGGTATGGGGCTGCGTGGCGATGCCATAGTGCAGTTCGACTGGTCGGTGGGCCGGCTTGTGGCGGCCTTGCGCGAGTGTGGCATCTTGGATAACACGCTCATTATTCTCACCAGCGACAACGGCCCTGTAACCGATGACGGATATGCCGACAATGCCGATGAACTTTTGGGTAGTCACAAACCCACAGGTGGGTTGCGCGGTGGCAAATACAGTGCCTTTGAGGGTGGTGCCCGCGTGCCTTTCATTGTGTCGTGGCCGGCTGTGCTGCCTTGCGGTGGTGAGTGTGGCAGCCTGGTGTCGCAGGTCGATTTTCTACCCACAATGGCGGCACTTGTGGGCGTTGAGGCTCCTGCCGATTCGTTTATAGATGGAAAAAATTCTCTTGCTGCCTGGCTTGGCGACGAAAATTCATCGCGCGAGTATGTCATTACTCAAGCGTCTAATCACACATTGACGCTGCGCACGGCTATGTGGAAATACATAGAACCCAAAGGCGGCCCTGCAATGGTGCCTTGGGGCCCGCAGATAGAAACCGGATATTCACTCGAACCGCAATTGTATGATATGCGCGGGTACGAATATAATAATGTGGCCGGCAGTTTCCCTGCCGTGGTGAATGAAATGAAACAGCTTCTGCAAGCCGAAAAGGATAAGAAAACAGAATAGCAAAGTGATGGACAGCATAATAACACGCGAGCAGAGCGCTGCGCTCGACAATCTAAAGATAAAGGCTATAAATCCTATGCAGGAGAGTGCCATTGTGCATTGCCGCGGTGGCGGCAGTATGATATTGCTGTCGCCCACGGGTACGGGAAAGACATTGGCCTATCTGCTGCCATTGCTCGAGCGCATAGACGAGTGCCGCGCCCGAGATGTGCAGGCAATGGTAATTGTTCCCACCCGCGAACTTGCCAAGCAGGTGAATGAGGTGTGGCGCGGTATGAAAATGCCACACCAAATGGTTGCGCTCTATGGCGGCCGCCCGGTGGAGCAGGAGGCTGCTATGTTTGCCGGTGCATCGCCCGTGGTTGTAGTAGGTACGCCCGGTCGTCTTATCGACCACATTAAAAAAGGAACATTCGCCGTGGATGCCTGTTCGCTTGTGGTTATAGACGAGTTTGACAAATGTTTGGAAATGGGCTTTCGCGACGAGATGGAGAGCCTGCTGGCTCTTATGCCCGCGGTGCAGGCACGCTATCTGTTGTCGGCTACCGATGCACCCGAAATACCTCTATTTGCGGGAACCGCCTATGGTAAACCACTCGATTTCCGTGCCGATGGAGCGCAGCCGCTTGCACGCACGTCGTTCTACAGCGTTACTACAACCCCCGATGAACGTTTACAATCGCTATTCCGTCTTTTGTGCTCGTTCAACGGCGAGCCTGCGATAGTATTTTGCAATTTTCGCGAGAGTGTCGATGAGGTGCGGGCCTTCCTCGCCAAAAACGGGCTGCGTTGTGCGGCCTACCACGGTGCTATGGAGCAGAAGGATAGAGAACTCGCGCTATACCTTTTCACGGCCTCCTGTACCAATATCCTTGTAAGCACGGACATAGCTGCACGAGGGCTCGACATAAAGGATGTGAAACACGTGGTGCACTACCAGCGTGCCCTGAGTGCCGATATCTTCACCCACCGCAACGGGCGCACTGCGCGCTGGGAAGCCGAAGGCGCCGTCTATTTAATTACCTTCGAGGGCAAGGAACTGCCCGATTATGTTCCCGATGTGCTGCAAGAGTATGCATTGCCACGTAAGGTAGTGTTGCCGCAGCCGACGCAGTGGGCGGCAATATATGTAGGCAAGGGCAAGCGCGACAAGATAAGCCGTGGCGACCTTGCAGGCTTCTTTATGAAAAAGGGTGGCCTTCGTGCCGACGAGGTGGGCATCATTATGGTGTTCGACCGCTACTCCTATGTGGCTGTGAAGATGAACAGGATGCGCGATGTGCTTAAAACTGTGCAAGGCGAAAAAATCAAGGGGATTAAAACCATATTCGAGCCTGTGAGGGGGTAATGTGCCTTTTTGTTTTAACCCATTTGTTGCACAAATGACGCTTAAATGTGCTGCTTTGTGCAATTTTATGCATTAAAAACGAATATTTGTCAGCCTGTTGATAACTTTTTTTAGCAAAAAGGCAAAAAAATGTTGTTGTGATTATTCTCTCTTAAAAAAAGAGCTATCTTTGCACCTTTCTTTGTTGAATATCACAAGGAAAGGCTGCCGGTGCGCTTTGCTGCCACAGCAGTCTCGTTTTATTTTTATAAGGTAGAAAATAAACTATAATACATAACGATTTTTTTGATATGAAAAAGATTAATTTTAATGCAGGGCCCTCTGTTATGTCTCAGGAGGTATTTGATGCTGCTGCAAAGGCTGTTCTTGATTTTAATGGCATTGGCCTCTCTATATTGGAAATAAGCCACCGTTCAAAGGATTTCGTAGCTGTGCTTGACGAAGCGCGTGCGCTTTTCAAAGAGATTCTCGATATCCCCGATGGTTATACAACCCTTTTCCTCGGCGGTGGTGCAAGTATGCAGTTCTGTATGGTGCCTTATAACTTCCTCAAGACAAAGGCTGCATATCTAAACACCGGTACCTGGTCGCTGAAGGCGCTGAAGGAGGCGCAGATTCTTGGTGAGGCCGTTGAGGTTGCATCTTCCAAGGATAAGCTATACAGCTATATTCCCAAGGATTATGTAATCCCTGCCGATGCCGACTATTTCCACATTACCACAAACAATACAATCTATGGTACCGAAATTCGTCACGACATAGATTCTCCCGTACCCTTGATTGCCGATATGTCGTCGGATATCTTCTCTCGTCCCATCGACGTGAGCAAGTATAACTGCATCTACGGCGGTGCGCAAAAGAATCTTGCCCCCGCCGGTGTGGCTTTTGCCATTGTAAAAGAGGATGCCCTGGGCCAGGTGGACCGCAAGATACCTTCGATGCTCAACTACCGCACACATATTGACGGCGGTTCAATGTACAACACTCCTCCTGTGTTCCCCATCTATGTGGCTTTGGAGAATTTGCGTTGGATAAAGGCGCAGGGTGGTGTGTGCGAAATGCAGCGCCGTGCCGAATTGCGTTCGCAAATGCTGTATGACGAGGTTGACCGCAACCGTATGTTCAAGGGAACAGCTGCCGTTGAGGACCGTTCGGTTATGAACATCGACTTTGTTATGGCCGATGAGTACAAGGAACTTGAGGCAGACTTTATGCAGTTTGCCACCTCAAAGGGTATCTGCAACATCAAGGGCCACCGTTCGATTGGCGGTTTCCGCGCATCGTGCTACAACGCAATGCCTGTAGAGGGTGTGCAGCGCCTGGTAGATTGTATGAAGGAGTTTGAACAGTCAAAATAAATAGGAATTCACATTATGAAAAAGATATTGGTTGCCACCGAGAAACCTTTTGCTGCGGTGGCTGTGAATGGAATAAAAGAGGTTGCCGAAAAGGCAGGATACGAGGTTGTTCTTTTGGAGAAATATGCCGACAAGGCAGCGCTTCTTGCTGCAGTTGCCGATGTTGATGCCATAATAATACGCAGCGACGTGATTGATGCCGAGGTTATGGATGCCGCCAAGCAGTGCAAGATAGTTGTGCGCGCGGGTGCCGGCTTCGATAACGTGGACCTGGCTGCTGCCACAGAGCGCGGTATATGTGTGATGAACACCCCGGGCCAGAACTCCAACGCTGTTGCCGAGCTTGCCTTTGGTATGATGGTTTATGCCTACCGCAATATGTACAATGGTACATCGGGTATGGAGCTGAAGGGTAAAAAACTGGGTATTCACGCCTATGGTAATGTGGGGCGCAACGTGGGCCGCATAGCCAAGGGCTTTGGTATGGATATTTATATCTACGACATATTCACACCACAGGAGATTGTGGATGCCGATGGCGTGAAGCGTGTGGACTCGGCCGAGGAACTTTACAAAATGTGCGATGTGGTATCGCTGCACGTTCCTGCCACTCCCGAAACAAAGAACTCCATTGGCAAGGCGCTTGTAGGTTCTATGCCCAAAAAGGCGTTGCTTGTGAACACCGCCCGCAAGGAGGTTATCAACGAGCCCGAGCTCATAGAGCTTATGGCAGAGCGCACCGATATTAAGTATGTTACCGACATCGCTCCCGCGGCATTGGAGGAGTTCTCTAAATTTGAGGGCCGTTTCTTTGCCACTCCCAAGAAGATGGGTGCGCAGACTGCCGAGGCAAACATCAATGCCGGCATAGCGGCTGCCAAGCAGATTGTAGCCTTCTTTGAGGAGGGTTGCGAGCGTTTCCGCGTAAATAAATAAAATGCGTCATTGGCTTGCATTGCTTTTTCGCAATCCGTGCTGTGCGACTTTGCCGCACTACGCACGACCATTGCTGCAATGCTCGCCGATAATATTTTCGATGTCATTAGCTCGCATTGCTTTTTCGCAATCCGTGCTGTGCGACTTTGCCGCACTACGCACGACCATTGCTGCAATGCTCGCCGATAATATTTTCGATGTCATTGGCTTGCATTGCTTTTTCGCAATCCGTGCTGTGCGACTTTGCCGCACTACGCACGACCATTGCTGCAATGCTCGCCGATAATATTTTCGATGTCATTGGCTCGCATTGCTTTTTCGCAATGGTCGCCGATAACAAAACGTTGTTTTGTCATTCCGAACGAATGTGAGGAATCTTTTTTAGATTTCTCGTCGCTTCGCTCCGTCGAAATGACAATTTGTTGTCAGATTATTATAACAACTAATAAACTATGGCAGTAGTAAAACCATTCAAAGGTGTGCGCCCGCCACGCGAGTTTGTGGAGCAGGTGCAGAGCCGCCCATATGATGTACTCAATTCCGATGAGGCCCGTGCCGAGGCCGGCGACAATGAAAAGTCGCTGTATCACATAATACGCCCCGAGATTGATTTCCCCGTGGGCACCGACGAGCACGCCCCCGAGGTGTATGCCAAGGCTGCGGAGAATTTTGCGAAATTCAAGCAGCAGGGGTGGCTTGTGCAGGATGGCAAGGAGCAGTATTACATATATGCGCAGACTATGAACGGCCACACACAGTATGGTTTGGTGGTGTGTGCATATGTGAACGACTATCTCAACGGTGTCATTAAAAAGCACGAACTCACCCGCAAGGATAAGGAGGAGGATCGTATGCGCCACGTGCGTGTGAACAATGCCAATATAGAACCGGTATTTTTTGCCTATCCCGATAATAGCGTGCTCGATGCTATTGTGGCGCGTTACACAGCCTGTGAACCGGAATATGATTTCACTGCACAGCTCGATGGGTTCCGCCACCAACTATGGGTGGTGAACGACGATGCCGACATTGCTGCCATAACAAAGGAATTCGCCTCTATGCCGGCGCTCTACATTGCCGACGGGCATCACCGCTCGGCCGCAGCGGCGCTTGTGGGCAAGGAGAAGGCAGACAATAACCCTGCACATCGCGGCGACGAGGAGTACAACTATTTTATGGCTGTGTGCTTCCCCGCAGGGCAGCTAACCATCATTGACTACAACCGTGTGGTCAAGGATCTCAACGGCCTTTCGTCGGCCGATTTCTTAAAAGCATTGGAGCTGAACTTTGTGGTTGAGAAGATGGGCGAGGAGATATTCAAGCCCGCTGCATTGCACACATTCTCGCTCTATCTCGATGGTTGCTGGTATAAACTCACCGCCAAAGAGGGAGTGTATGACGATGGCGATCCCATAGGCGTGCTCGATGTTACAATATCATCGAACCTCATATTGAGGGATATCTTGGGCATTACCGACCTGCGCACCGACAAGAGAATAGATTTTGTAGGTGGCATACGCGGCTTGGGCGAGCTTAAACGCCGTGTAGATAGCGGCGAAATGAAGATGGCGCTTGCCCTCTATCCTGTTTCTATGAAACAGCTCACCGACATTGCCGACACCGGCAATATAATGCCGCCCAAAACAACCTGGTTCGAGCCTAAATTACGTTCGGGGTTAGTAATTCACGAATTGTCATAGTTTGATGCAGATAACCGACGATACATACAAGACAATAGAGGAGCAAGGCGAGGGAATTTACACCGAAAAAAGGAGTAAATTCCTCGCCTTTGCTATTCCTGTGACCACCATTGAGCAGGTGAAGGAGCAGGTAGATGCCTACCAGAAGAAGTACTACGATGCCCGCCACGTGTGCTACGCCTATCGCTTGGGCGAGCGTGGCGAGCAGGAACGTTCCAACGATAACGGTGAGCCGTCGGGCACAGCGGGCAAGCCTATTCTTGGGCAGATACATAGCAAGGAACTTACCAACGTGCTTGTAATCGTGGTGCGTTATTTCGGTGGCGTGAAGTTAGGTACAAGCGGCCTCATAGTGGCCTATCGCCTGGCTGCAGCCGAGGCATTGGAGGCTGTTCCCCACATAGAGAAAACAATAAATTCGGAAATTACCCTGCGCTTCTCCTATCCTCTGCTAAATGATGTGTTGCGCATAGTAAAGGAGGAGGGCCCCAAGGTGGTGGAGCAGGTGTTCGATAACGAGTGCGTGGTGCGCTTGTCGATGCGCCTGTCGCGTATGCCGCGCCTTGTGGAGCGCTACGAGAAACTATCCATAGCCAGCAAAGGCGATTTGAAGATGGAGCAGCCCGAATGACGGGTGCATAAATAGGTTTTAATAAATTATCACATTGTGGCAAAACTGTTTACTCCCTTTAGAATAGCTGTGAGAGCGTGGCAGAGAACCAATCTTATGCTGCGCATATCAATGGGCATAGTTGTAGGTGCCATTTTGGCATTGCTGCTCCCCGAGCAAAATGGCATAGCTATTCTTGGCGACCTGTTTGTGGGTGCGCTCAAGGCCGTAGCTCCCATTTTAGTGTTTGTGCAGGTTACATCCTCGGTATCAAAGGCGCGTGAGGGGTTGGGCAGCAGGTTCAGAATGGTTATTTCGCTTTATATTCTTACCACGCTTATGGCGGCTGTTCTTGCGGTGCTGGTGAGTGAACTTTTCCCTGTAAACATTGTGCTTACCAATGTGGAGAGTGTGGGTAGCGCGGCCCCGGGTGCATTGAGCGATGTGTTCCACAATATTGTAACCGATATAATGAGCAACCCTGTGACGGCGGTTATGAAGGCCAACTATTTGAGCATCCTGTTCTGGGCGATAGTGTTTGGCCTGGCGCTGAAAAAACTTGCTACCGCTGCCACCATAAATATTATTCACGACTGTGCCGAGGCTGTTTCGCAGGTTGTGCGTTGGGTTATTCAGTGCGCACCGTTCGGCATATTGGGTTTGGTGTATAGTTCGGTGTCGGCAAGCGGTTTGGAGATATTTACCACATACGGCAAGCTGCTGTTGCTGCTTGTGGGCAGTATGTGTGTGGTGTCGGTTGTTCTCAACCCTGCCATTGTGTGGATGCTTATAAGGCGTAACCCCTATCCTTTGCTGTGGCAGTGTCTTAAGGAGAGTGCCGTGAGTGCATTCTTCACTCGTTCGTCGGCAGCCAATATACCTGTGAATATGGCGCTGTGCAAACGTATGGGGGTTGACGAGGATTTCTATTCGGTGAGCATTCCACTTGGCAGTACCATAAATATGAACGGTGCGGCTGTAACAATCACTGTTATGACCTTGGCCACTTGCAGCACTATGGGGGTAGAGGTCTCCTTGGGCAGTGCCTTGTTGCTAAGTATTGTGGCCACCTTGGCTGCCTGTGGCGCTTCGGGTGTGGCCGGCGGTTCGTTGTTGCTCATCCCTATGGCTTGTTCGCTCTTTGGCATAAGCAACGATGTGGCAATGCAGGTGGTGGCTGTGGGCTTTATCATCGGGGTGGTGCAGGATTCGGTGGAAACTGCTCTCAATTCCAGTGGCGATGCTATGTTCACCATTGCCACCGATATGCATAACCGCTTGGCAAGCAGCGACAAGAAATAATTGGTATAAATAAAAATCCTATACACAAAAAACCACCCGATCGGGTGGTTTTTTGTGTTTATGTGCGTGCGGCAGTTATTTGCCGGGGTTCACATCGAGAAGCTCAACTACAAAGCAGAGGGCCTCGTTGGGGCCTATGTCGGCACCTGCGCCTCTCTCTCCGTATGCAAGCTCTGAGGGTATCCACAATGTGATTTTGCCGCCTTTACCTACGAGCTGCAATCCCTCGCCCCAGCCTTTGATTACTCTGTTGAGGGGGAAATCGATGGGAGCGTTGCGCTTGTAGCTGCTGTCGAATACCTTACCTGTGCGGGTAGTTCCCTCGTAGTGTACCTTTACTACATCCTCGATAGATGTGGGTTTTGCGCTCATATCACCCTCTTTCTCTATCTTGTAGAGAAGGCCGCTTTCGGTCTTTTTAACACCGCTCTTTTTCTCTATCTTTGCAAGCCACTCTTCAGATGCCTTTTTGTTCTGTGCGGGTATTTTTACGGTGAAATATTCTCTCATATATCTGTCGGCCTCTATGTTGCTCATAGGCGCTTTGCCCTCGCGCACCTCGTTGATACCCTTTTCAATCCACACCATCTGCAAGGGGATGTTGTTTCTTGCAATGCCCAAACCGGCATCAGCACCAACGAATGCCGATGTAAGCAGGCGGGTGTGTTCGTCGGTGTAGAGGGGAGTATTGCCTGTGGAGTCGGTCTTGGCAGCTTGTATCTGCTGCTGGCGCTCACGGCCGAATACCTTCATATAGATGGCCTGCATATTCTCCTCTTTAATGGTGTCGGTGCCTACGACAACCTCCTCGCCCAATGCAATGCTTGAGAGGGTGGAGATGATGCAATCGGCATCGAGCTTGAGTTCATTTACTATGCCTTTGTCTATGAACAGTTGGTGGCCTATTGCCATACCATATACATAGGAGAGGCTGTCCATCTTGTTAAGGCTACCTTTAGTGATGGTAGCTGTGCTCTCGTTGCTGCTGCAAGAGATTGCTGCCACTGCCATTGCGGCTGCGGCAATTGTGAATAGTGCTTTTTTCATTTTTATTCTCATTAGTTTTTATGATACTCTATAAGTCCGTTTATGGGGCTCTCCACAATGTTGCCTATGGACAATCCCAAGCTTTCGGCTGTTTCCTTTATCTCCTGTGCAAAATTCACGCCGATGCTGCCTATTATGTGTATGGGCAACCAAGCACGGCGATATACCATTGTGTTGCGCTGGAAGAATTGTGTGAAGCAGTGCACCAGCAGGTTGTGTATTTCGGCGTTGCTGCGGTTCTCGTAGAGGAAGGGAGCAAAACTTGCCAGGAAACGGTTTGGCAGGGGCTCGTGATATACGCGCTCCAATATGTTTGCAACGGTGAGGTTGTACTGTTTCAGGAACTTTTCGCGAAGTTTGGCCGACAGTTGTTTCTTTATGCAGTCGCTCACCAATTGGCGGCCTAAGTGTGCACCGCTGCCTTCGTCGCCCAATATGTAACCGAGCGACGGGGTGTTGTCGGTAATGTTCTTTCCGTCGTAGAGGCAGGAGTTTGAACCGGTGCCCAAAATGCAGGCTATGCCTTCGTCGTGCCCGCAAAGTGCCCGGGCTGCCGCAAGCAGGTCGCTGTGTATGTGTATGTTGCGTGTGGTGAATATACTTTCAAGGGCGGTTTGCATCCGCTTGATGGCATTCTCATAGGCACAGCCCGCGCCATAGAAATAGATGGTTTTGGGTGCTGTGGTGTCTATGTTGCCTTCAAGTTCCTTTGAAAGTGTGTTGTAAATGTCGTCGGCACTCTGCAGGGTGGGGTTGAACCCTTGTGTCTTCACTCGGGTGATTATGCTATCCCCATCGAACAGTACCCAATCGGTTTTAGTAGAGCCGCAGTCTGCTATCAATATCATATTATCTGTCTCCTGTAATTTTCCGCGAAGATACGTCTATTTTTATTTCTTTCCAAAGTCGGCATCGATTTTTAGCATTGCTGATACCGCAAAAGTGGCTAAACAGCACACCATCACCTACCAGAAGAAGAGCTCATACCCCAAAATCTGCTGTATGTAGCCGCTTACCATTCCCGGGAGCATCATACCAAGTGCCATAAATGCGGTGGATATTGCGTAGTGTGCTGTGGGGTATTTGCCTTGTGCAAAATAGATTAGGTATAGCATATAGGCGGTGAAGCCGAACCCGTAACCCATCTGTTCTATGAATATGCAAAGGTCTATTATCGCTTGGCTGCTCGGTTGCGCCATACTCAGATATACATACACAAGGTCGGGCAGTGAAATTGCCACAACCATAGGCCATAGCCAATATTTAAGTCCTTTCTTTGATATTGCTATGCCGCCGGCTATGCCACCTATTATGAGGCCTATTACGCCTATGGTGCCGTATGTGATGCCTATCTGCTCGGTAGATAACCCCAAACCGCCTGCCTCGCGGCTGTCGAGCAGGAATGGGTTCAGCAGTTTCACGAGCTGTGCCTCGGGCAGACGGAACAGCAGCATAAAGAGCACGGCTGTTACTATGCCTGGCTTCTTGAAATAGGTTACAAGTATCTCCTTGAAGTTGGCCATGGCATCCTTCAACCCGCTTATGCTGCGCGATACGTCGTTGGCCGGTGTGGGCAGTGCCTTGGCGTGGTAGCCTCCAAGCAGCAGCATAATGGCTGCTGTGGCTGCAAATGTTATGCTCCAGGCGGTAACGGTGGAGCCTGTCTTTTTCTCCAGCAGGCCTGCGACTATGATGAGCACCCCTTGCCCGAATATGGTTGCTATGCGGTAGAAGATGCTGCGTATTCCCGAAAAGAAGGATTGCTGCTCGCCTGTGAGCCCCAACATATAAAAGCCGTCGGCTGCAATGTCGTGCGTGGCTGAACTGAATGCCATTAACCAGAATATGGCAAGCGACCAGCGGAAAAAATCGTTCAACGGCAGTGTGAATGCCACGGCGGCAAGCATTGCACCTATAATGAGCTGCGTGCCCACAATCCACACGCGGCGTGTTTTCAGCATCTCCACAATGGGGCTCCAGAATGGTTTTATCACCCAAGGCAGGTAGAGCCAGCTTGTGTATAGGGCAATGTCGGTGTTGCTCACACCCATACGTTTGTATAGTATAACCGATATCGCGGTTACGGCAAAGTAGGGGAGTCCTTCGGCAAAATAGAGTGTGGGTATCCAGCTCCAGCCGCTTTTCTTTTGTTGCATAGTGTGTGTTTGTGAAAATTCTTTTGCGAAGGTAACTTTTTTCCATTCGTGTAGCAACTATTTATAAGACAAAAAGCAGGTTCCCGCACGGAAACCTGCTTTTTGTGTAATGGTTATATACCATTGATTACTCAACAACTATTTTCTTGCCGTTGCGTATGTAAATGCCCTTTGTGGGATTTGTGGCAATGCGGCCGTTGAGGTCGTAATATACATCTTTTATGCCTTGGAAAGATTCCTCGGCTTCAATGTCGTTGATGCCGGTGAAGTCCATTTCCACAATATTTGAGAAGTTGCGCCAAAATCGTCCCAAACGTATATGTGTGTATTTGCTGAGGGTTCCGGCGGGGATATACAGGGTGGCATCGGTTTGCGTGGCTTTGTCGAAGGTGCTTGATGATATAGATGCGGGTGTTGCGCTGTTTGAGAAAATCTCTTTGATGTTGTTACAACCTGCGAATGCCGATTCTATTTTTATTACACTTTCGGGTATATAAATTCTTGTGAGTGCAGAGCATCCCTCAAATGCCGAAGTTCCAATGGTGGTAACGCTACCCGGAATATCGATGTTTGTGAGTGCAGTGCATCCGTTGAATGTATTTCTTTCAATTGTTTCTAAACCGATGGGCAGGTTGATGCTTGCGAGTGCAGTGCATCCGCTGAATGCCGAAGCTCCGATGTTTGTAATGCTATTGGGGATTGTAATGTTTGTTAGCGTGGCGTTCCCTTTGAATGCCGATGAGTTGATTTCTATTACATCGTACTCCTCTCCATAAAACTCTACTGTTGCGGGAATGGCAAGGGTGGTGTCGTTGCCATAATATTCGCTTATGGCAACGGTTCTTTCATCTTCCGACACGGGTACATAGTTTATGTTGTTGAGAGTGCTACTCGCAACTATCTCGCCAAATTCGTTCCAGTATTTAGCCTCTTGGTATGCATTTATGATGCCTTTTCCTATGTTCACAATAATGCAGAATTGGTATTTGTTATAGAAGGAGTTTTCTTCCAATGTGGGTGGTGTGGTTGCGTACGTTATGACATCGCAATCTCTGTGTTGGCTAACGAATACGTTTGCTCCTATGTATGCAAGGCTTTTTGGCATAACTATGGTGCTTGGATTTCTAAAATCGGCTCCGTCGGCAATGCCAATGGTTCCCTCCTCTATGATAAGGCTGTCTTGTGCAAACTCTCCTTTACAGCCTATGAGCCAGTTGTTCAGATAGAGCAATCCGTCGGCATTGTTGTTGTACCAGGCTGTGTTATGGAATGCTTCGCTTTCAATTTTAGCAATGCCCGGGTGAAACTCAATTTTGGCAAGTGATGTGCAGCCATAAAATGCACGATGAGGTATTGTTGTGATACTCTCGGGGATTGTTATGCTTGTAAGTGCAGCGCAGCCTTCAAAAGCAGAGAAACCTATTTTGGTGATGTTGGGGCTAAAATTGAAGTTGGCAAGCGCTGTGCAACCTCTGAATGTTTTGTCATTTATATGTGTAATGCTGTTGGGGAGTTTTATACTTGTGAGGTGGGTGCACGACGTGAAGGTCTCGTCGGCAATATTTTTTGTTCCCTCTTTTATGGTGATATCTCCCAATTTGTCGCCTTTGTAAGCTACCAACCAATTGTCTATGTATAAAAGGTTGTCGGTGCAGTTGTTGTATATTGCCGTGTTGTCGAAGGCTCCTTTACCTATGTATGTTACGCTTTCGGGTATGTTTATTTCGCTCAATTCCGTGCAATCCGCGAAAGCGTTGTTATGTATATGTGTAACGCTTCCCGGTAACATTACTTTAGTGATGTTGGCACCATTTATCTTTTCTCCATAAATGGCTGTTACTCCATCGGGAATAATGAGTTCCCCGCTCTTTTCTTTCACGGGTTTTCCTGCAATGAGTACTTTGCAATCGCCATATAAATCGAGCGTGGAGTTGTACCAAGCAGCCTCGGTGGTGTAGTCGATGGTATTGGCTTTAATGATGGGCTCGATGGTTGAAAGGTTGGGAATACATAATGAATCTATCTCCAGCGTCTCGTATCTTGTGCCGGGAGGACTATATGAGAATTGTGTACCGAAGATGTCCTCAAGCGTGTTTACTCCCTCTTTTATGATGAGTTTTTTAAGGTGTGTGCAGCCTTGGAATGTTTCTATTTCTTGAGGTAGGTCTGCCCAAGAGCTTATGTTCTCTTCGAATCCCCATAGGTAATTTTTGTTTATCACAAGTTCTTCGAGACTGGTGCACTCATAGAACGCCGCGCAACCAATGGCTGCGTAGAAATCGGGCAGAACGACCTTTTTCAGGTTCTTCATTCCTCCGAATGAATATTCTCCTATGCGGTACTCGATGTCTGCGGGCATATTCTCGTCGGGGTGTTCAAACGATACACTTTCGGCAGAGCAGCCAATGAAATGTCCGGCTATGCTATATACGTTTGCCGGAATTACGAGGTCTTTGATTATTTCGCCATTGAGTACTAAATCTCTTGGCTCTGAAAATTCTGTAGCCCAACCACCGTAGATGTCATCTGCAGGGGAGCTAACCCAGTTAAATAGCGGGTTGGCCGAAAGGTCGATAAGAATGGAGTTGAAATAGTTGAGTGCGCCACCGAAATTTATTTCGCACCAAGCCTTCAAATCGCTGATGTTTACCGTTGTGATGGCTGTACACTCCAAGAATGCTCCACTACCAACGGTCTTCAGGCTTTTAGGGATTGTTACGGTTGTCAATGCACTGCAACCGTAGAATGCATTTGTGCCAATGTCTATAGTTCCTTCGGGTATTACAACATCTGTAAGTGCGCTACAATTGTAGAATGCTTTCTCGCCTATGGTGGTTACACTTCCGGGTATGGTAACTTTTACGAGTTCACTGCAGTTGTTGAAACCACTTTTTTTGATTTTTGTAACAGTGTATGTTATTCCTTCATAAGTGATGGAAGAGGGTATTATTACCTCCACTACCTGTTTATGAACGCTCCTTACTTCGACAGTCAGGTTTGTTTCGTCGATGATGGTGTAGTCGATATCATCAACTTGAAAATTTACGGCTTGTGCCATAGTGCTGCATAGCAGTAATATGGCCGTTAGTAGTTGCCTGATGTAGATTTTTTTCATAGTATTTAATATTTATGGTTAATGTTATATGCGATTTCAACAAAAATAAGTCAAAAAAGTAGCAAAAACTATTTTCAAGTGTTAAAATGTGGTGAAAGTAAATTTCCAACCTCTTGATAATAAAACGAGATGCGGTGATTAATCACCGCATCTCGTTTTATTTAATCGCTTTTAAGCGAAGATTTACAAAGTTAGGTAGTTCTTGTATTTACATTATACAATACCTTGTGCCATCATTGCTTTGGCAATTTGGCAACTATCGCTATTCGCAACCCGCACGGCGCGATAAATCCCGCGCTTCGTGCGACTTATTGCTGCGATAGTTCCCTAAGTTAGGCAGTATTTGTATTTGTAATTATACGATACCTTGTGCCATCATTGCTTTGGCTACTTTAAGGAAGCCGGCTACGTTGGCGCCCTTTACATAGTCGATGTAGCCATCCTCGCGTGTACCATACTTTACACAAGCCTGGTGTATGTTGTACATAATCTCGTGAAGCATTTCGTCAACCTTGGCGCTGCTCCAGTTGATTTTTCCTGAGTTCTGGCTCATCTCGAGGCCCGATACCGATACACCACCTGCGTTGGATGCCTTGCCGGGAGCATAAAGTATTTTTGCCTCTTGGAATGTGTGGATAGCGGCGGGTGTTGAGGGCATATTGGCACCTTCCGATACCGCAATGACACCGTTTGCAACAAGTGTCTTGGCGTGCTCGCCGTTTATCTCGTTCTGTGTTGCCGAGGGGAGTGCTATGTCGCCCTTCTCGCCCCAAGGTTTGGCATCGGCTACATATTTGCAACCATACTTGTCGGCATACTCCTTGATGCGGCCACGGCGCACGTTCTTCAGCTCCATAATAAAGTCGAGCTTCTCGCGTGTGATGCCATCGGGGTCGTAGATGTAACCGTTGGAGTCGCTCATTGTAACAACCTTACCACCGAGCTGGATGATTTTCTCCACAGTGTACTGTGCCACGTTACCCGAACCTGATACAAGGCATACTTTGTCCTTTATGTCCAGGCCGCGTGTCTTTAACATCTCCTGCAAGAAGTAGATGTTGCCGTAGCCTGTTGCTTCGGGGCGTATGAGTGAACCACCGAACTCCAAGCCCTTGCCGGTGAATACACCGTTGAACTGGCGTGTGAGTTTCTTGTACATACCGAACATATAACCAACCTCGCGGCCGCCAACGCCTATGTCGCCTGCGGGAACGTCCATATCGGGACCTATGTTACGCCACAACTCGGTGATGAAGGCTTGGCAGAAACGCATAACCTCGGCATCGCTCTTGCCTTTGGGGTCGAAGTCGGAACCTCCCTTGGCGCCACCCATAGGAAGGGTGGTGAGTGAGTTTTTGAATGTCTGCTCAAAAGCGAGGTATTTGAGAATACCAACGTTTACCGAGGGGTGGAAACGGATGCCGCCTTTGTAGGGGCCTATGGCGTTGTTGTGCTGCACGCGGTAGCCGGTGTTCACCTGCACGTTGCCTTTGTCGTCGGTCCAGGTTACACGGAATGTGAATACTCTGTCGGGGATGCAAAGGCGCTCTATGAGGTTGTTTGCCTCAAACTCGGGGTGTTTGTTGTACTCCTCCTCAATGGAGTTAAGCACCTCTTCTACTGCCTGAAAATACTCAGGCTCGTTGGGGAATCTCTTTTTTAGGTTCTCAAGTGTAGTTTCTACTTTCATATTATTGCTTTTTTTATTTCTTCGTGGTATGCAGCTCGCGTTGCAAACTGTCGGAAAAGTTAATAATTGTATAAATTTCTATCACAAATGACCACTCTTTCTTTTGTGGTCGCGCAAAGTTAATGTATGATTTTGAAAAAATGAAGAAATGCAAGCGTTTTTTTGAAAAAACAAGAAAAAAGTTTGTTTTATCGTGAGTTTTCGGGCTGTTTTTCCAATAAAACGCGATAAAAAGAGCAATTTGTCTTAAAAATGCTGTTTGTTTTGACAAATGTGTGCCAAATGGCAGCTGCAGTTGTCATATTGATGTTTAATTGTCAATATTCATTAAATAAAATGCAAAGGGCTTCAGTTTTTGGCAAACTTAACGTATCTTCGCAAAAACGACTATATAATATAAGGGTAATATGATTGCTACTCTGAATGATTTGTTTGAAAAGGTTACCGGCCGCAGGGCTGCATCGGTTGTGAAGTTGTCGGGCGACGGCTCCAACCGCTCCTATTATAGAATGTGCGCGGGCGATGTGTCGCTCATTGGTGCCGTGGGCACCTGCGTTGAGGAGAACAGTGCCTTCGTTTCTATGAGTGAACGGTTCATTGCTTGCGGGGTGGATGCTCCGCGTGTGTTGGCTGTGTCGGCTTGCGGTTTGTGTTATGTGCAGGAGGATTTGGGCGATGTGTCGCTTTTTGCATATATGAAGGAGTCGCGCGAAGCGGGTTGTTTCATAGATAAGGATGTGGATATGTTGTGCAGGGTAATGTCGGTGTTGCCGCGTATTCAGTTCGATGTGGCTGCCGGTTTCGATTTCTCAAAGTGCTACCCCGTGGCGCAGTTTGACAGGCGCACTGTGATGTGGGATCTTAACTATTTCAAATATTGCTTCCTTAAAGGGGTGGGCGTGGAATTCAACGAAAGTCTGCTCGAGGATGAATTCGAGAAACTGGCTGCCCTGCTGTTGAGCGATTGCGGAAATACCTTTATGTACAGGGACTTCCAGTCGCGCAATGTGATGATACACGACGGCCGCCCCTTCTTCATAGATTTCCAGGGTGGGCGCAGGGGGCCCATTTACTACGACGTGGCTTCGTTTGTGGGGCAGGCGCGTGCCTGCTACACACCGCAGGTTGTGGATAAAATGGTGGATGCATACCTGTGTGCGCTGAATGAATACACCCTGGTGGACCGTGTTGCCTTTATGCGTGTGCTCACGGTGTTCCGTGTGTTCCGTTTGTTGCAGAATTTGGGAACATATGGTTTCAGGGGGCTCTATGAACATAAAAAGGCCTTTGTTGAAACCATCCCCGGTGCGCTTGCGCAGTTGATGGAGCAACTTACCCTTTTACAAGGTGAGTTCCCGTATCTGGCCCGCTTGGTGGCGGAGATTGCAGCGTTGCCTATGTTTGTGAAAAAGCAGCAGGATGGCCTTACGGTTGATGTTATGAGTTTCTCTTATCGTCGCGGAATACCCGACGATTATTCGGGCAATGGCGGTGGATTTGTGTTCGATTGCCGTGCAATACACAACCCCGGACGCTATGAACCATATAAAAAACTATGCGGTATGGACGAGCCGGTGATAAAATTTCTGGAAACCGAAAGCGATATTGCAGCCTTCCTTGAGAATGCCTATGCGCTTGTGGATAATATGGTGGATACCTACAAAAAGCGCGGCTTCACTCATATACAGGTGTGCTGCGGTTGCACGGGTGGGCAGCATCGTTCCGTGTATAGTGCCGAACATATAGCCCGCCACGTTGCCGAAAAATTTGGTGTGAGGGTGGTGGTGACGCATAAGATGCTCAATAAAAAATATGTGATAGATGCAAAATGATTAAACGATAAATATAAATGGTAAATAAATTATTATGAAAAGATTACTTAATATGCTCGATGCATCGCCGGTGAATTTCTTGGCGGTGAAATATGCCGAGGATTTTCTTTCGGCTGCCGGTTTTGTGAAAGTGGAGCTTGGCAATCTGCCTGCTCTTGAGGCCGGTAAAGGATACTATATCACAAAGAATGGTTCGGCGCTTTTTGCTTTCCGTATGGGTAGCGGTGCGCTTACCGATGGTGTGAAACTTATCTGCGCTCACACCGACTCGCCCTGTTTCCGTGTGAAGCCTGCACCCGAAATGGTGTCGGAGGGCGGTATGATACGCCTCAATACCGAGGTTTATGGCGGCCCCATCCTCTATACCTGGTTCGACCGCCCCTTGTCGCTTGCAGGTCGTGTCATTCTGCGTGGCGATTCCTCCTTGCGCCCCGTTACACGCCTGTTGCACATAAAGCGCCCCTTGCTCATAATTCCCCACCTTGCAATACATTTTAACCGCGAGGTGAACGAGGGCAACAAGATAAACCGTCAAAAAGATATGATGCCTGTGCTGGGCTTTATAAACAATCATTTTGAAAAAGAAAATCTTTTACTTAATGTGGTTGCCGATGAACTTGGTGTGCCGGCTGCGGATATCCTCGATTTCGACCTCTCACTCTACGATGCTACACCTGCTTGTCTTTGCGGCTTGAACAACGAATTTGTGTCGGGTGGCCGCCAGGACGACCTGCTTATGGCCTATGCCGGCCTGCGTGCGTTGGCCGATAGTAAACCGGCAGCTATGACACAGGTGCTTGCCCTTTTCGATAACGAGGAAACAGGTAACATGACAAAGCAGGGCTCGGCCTCTCCTATGTTGCGTAACCTGTTGGATGCTATTATATTGAATTGCGGCGGTAAGGCGGGCGATTTGTATGCTATGGTGGAGAATTCCTTTATGGTTTCGGCCGATATGGCACACGCCCTGCACCCCAATTATCAGGAGAAACACGACCCCACAAACCACCCCGTGATGGGTGGCGGCCCGGTAATAAAATACAATGCCAACCAAAAGTATGTGACCGATGCCGAGTCGGCCGCAGTGTTCGCCGAGGTGTGCCGCAAGGCTGGTGTTCCGTTCCAGTATTTTGTGAATCGCAGCGACATTGCGGGCGGTTCCACACTTGGAAATACTTTGACAACACAACTGCCTATGCGTGGTGTGGATATGGGTAACCCTATGTGGGGAATGCACTCGGCACGCGAAACATCGGCTGCCGTTGATACCGAGTATGCTATAAAGGCCTTCACCGCATTCTACGATGCCGATTAACGGCTGTTTTTGTGTCATTGGACAAAACCCTTGCGCTTTTTACCGGTGCAAGGGTTTTGTTTTTTAGTGCATTAAGTGCTAAAAAGGTTCAATTTATTCCTCTCTTTTTCTTCCTTTTTCGCTCTGTTTTTTGTAACTTTGCGCAACTTTATAGTTTTTATATAAAAATGAAAAAGAAATTTCCTGTATATAATCAGTTGAATCTGCCTCAAATAAACAAAGAGGTTTTGAATGAGTGGGAAGAGAATGATTTGTTCTCAAAGAGTATGACCGAGCGTGAGGGTGCGCCTTCGTTTGTCTTTTTCGAGGGACCTCCCTCGGCCAACGGTATGCCCGGTATTCATCACGTTATGGCGCGCAGCATCAAGGATACCTTCTGCCGCTTTAAGACAATGAAGGGCTTTCAGGTGAAACGCAAGGCGGGTTGGGACACTCACGGCCTGCCTGTTGAGCTTGGTGTGGAAAAGAAACTCAATATCACAAAAGAGGATATAGGCAAGAAGATTTCGGTTGACGACTACAACCGCAACTGCCGCGAGGAGGTTATGAAATATACCAAGGAGTGGACCGAACTCACCCGCAAGATGGGTTACTGGGTAGATTTGGATAACCCCTACATTACATACGAGAATAGCTACATAGAAACTCTGTGGTGGTTGCTCAAGCAGCTGTATAACAAGGGCTTGCTTTACAAAGGCTACACTATACAGCCCTATTCGCCCGCAGCAGGTACCGGCCTCAGCTCGCACGAACTTAACCAGCCCGGTTGCTACCGCGACGTCAAGGATACAACAGCCGTGGCGCAGTTCCGTATGCTCGATCCCAAGCCCGAAATGGCAGGGTGGGGCACTCCCTATTTCCTTGCTTGGACAACCACTCCCTGGACTTTGCCTTCGAACACCGCACTTTGTGTGGGTCCAAAAATAGATTACGTTGTTGTGCGTTCGTACAACAGCTACTCGGGCGAGCCCATTACCGTTGTTGTGGCAAAGGCGCTTTTGAATGCTCACTTTAACGCTGCGGGTGCCGAACTGCCCCTCGACAGCTACAAGCAGGGCGACAAGGTGGTTCCTTACGAGGTTGTTGCCGAGTACAAGGGTACCGACCTTGTAGGTATGCACTACGAGCAGTTGTTCCCCTGGGTGAAACCCGTTGTGAAAGAGGGTGACGAGATAAAGGTGTCGAACGACGGCTTCCGCGTAATCCCCGGCGACTATGTGACCACCGAGGATGGTACAGGTATTGTTCACATAGCTCCCACATTCGGTGCAGACGATGCTTTTGTGGCAAAGGCCGCAGGCATCCCTTCACTCTTTATGGTGAACAAGAAGGGCGAAACCCGTCCTATGGTAGATTTTACAGGAAAATTCTGGGCAATAGACGAACTCGATGAGGAGTTTGTGAAGAATTGCGTAAACGTTGAGGAGTATTCGAAATATGCCGGCGCTTATGTGAAAAACGCCTACGATCCCGTATATACCGTTGATGGCCGTTTCGACGAGAAGGCGGCTGCAAAGGCCGAAACATTGGACGTTGTTCTTTGCATATCGTTGAAACAGCAGAACAAGGTGTTCAAGATTGAAAAACACGTTCACAACTATCCCCACTGCTGGCGCACCGACAAGCCCGTACTTTACTATCCTCTCGATAGCTGGTTTGTACGTGCATCGGAGATGAAAGAGCGCATGAGCGAGCTCAACAAGACCATTACCTGGAAGCCCGAATCCACAGGTACAGGCCGTTTTGGCAAGTGGCTGGAGAATTTGAACGACTGGAACTTGAGCCGTAGCCGTTATTGGGGTACCCCTCTGCCCATTTGGACAAGCGAGGACGGTGAAGCCAAGTGCATAGGTTCTATTGCCGAGCTTTACGATGAGATAGAGAAAGCTGTTGCTGCCGGTGTTATGGCAAGCAACCCCTACAAAGATAAAGGCTTTATTCCCGGCGACTACAGTCGCGAGAACTATGACAAGATAGACCTTCACCGCCCCTATGTCGATGATATCAAGTTGGTATCGGATAGCGGCAAGGTGATGACACGTGAACTCGACCTCATCGACGTGTGGTTCGACTCCGGCGCTATGCCCTATGCGCAAATTCACTATCCCTTTGAGAATAAAGAGGCACTTGACAATCGCACCATCTATCCTGCCGATTTCATTGCCGAGGGTGTGGACCAGACACGCGGCTGGTTCTACACACTGCACGCAATCGGTACTATGGTGTTCGACAGCGTTGCATACAAAACGGTTATCTCAAACGGTCTTGTGTTGGACAAGAACGGCGACAAGATGTCGAAACGCCTGGGCAATGCCGTTGACCCCTTTGGCACAATAGAGAACTACGGCAGCGATGCGCTCCGTTGGTATATGATTACCAACTCGGCACCCTGGGATAACTTGCGTTTCAACGAAGATGGCGTGAAGGAGGTTACCCGTTCGTTCTTTGGCAAGCTCTATCAAACATACAGTTTCTTCACAATGTATGCCAACGTTGACGGCTTTACATTTGCCGAGCCCGAAATACCCGTGAGCGAGCGTCCCGAGCTCGACCGTTGGATAATTTCGGCGCTTAACACACTAAGCAAGAATGTGAACAACTGTCTCAACGACTACGAGCCCACAAAGGCCGGTCGTCTTATTCAGGAGTTTGTTATTGACAACGTGAGCAACTGGTTCGTGCGCTTGAGCCGCAAGCGTTTTTGGGGCTCGGATATGAGTGCCGACAAACTGTCGGCCTACCAGACACTCTACACCTGCCTGGAGACCGTTGCCCGCCTTATGGCGCCCATAGCACCCTTCTATGCCGACCGCCTCTATCAGGATCTTACCTCGGTTACAGGGCGCGCTACCACAGCATCGGTGCACCTTGCACAGTATCCCGAGTGTGATGATGCCTGCGTAGATAGCGAGCTTGAGTATCGTATGGAGCTTGCACAGAAGATTTCGTCTATGGTGCTTGCCCTGCGCAAGAAGGAGCAGCTCATTGTGCGCCAGCCCCTGCAGAAGATTGCAATACCCACCACCGACGAGGTGATGAAGGCACGCATCGAGGCTGTGAAGGCGCTTATATTGAGCGAGGTGAATGTGAAGGAGCTTGAGTTTGTAGAGGGTGACGGCATCTTAGTGAAGAAGATTAAATGTAACTTCCGCACTTTGGGTAAAAAGTTCGGTAAACTGATGAAGAGCGTGAACGCTGCTGTTACCGAAATGTTGCAGGAGCAGATAGCCGAACTGGAGAAGAACGGCACAATCACTCTGCAAGTGGAGGGCACCGATGCGCTTATAGAACTTGCCGATGTGGAGATTTTCAGCGAGGATGTTCCCGGCTGGACTGTGGCCAACGAGGGTGCTCTCACCGTGGCTCTCGATGTGGAGGTAACAGACGAACTGCGCCGCGAGGGTATTGCCCGCGAGGTGATAAAGAAAATACAGGCTATGCGCAAGGATAGCGGTCTTGAGATTACCGACAGAATAGCCGTTACCGTTTCAAGAAACGCGGGCAGCAACGAGGCTGTGGAGCAGTTTGGCGAATATATAAGCAACCAGGTGCTTGCCGACTCGCTCACTCTTTGCGACTGCGTGGATGGCGAGGCTGTGGAGCTCGACGGCTTCTCAATCAATGTTGCCATTGAAAAATTGTAAATAGAAAAAAACATATACTAACCATAATAAAACAATTGCTATGTCAGAAGAAAGAGTTCGCTATTCCGATGAGGAACTTGAGGAGTTCCGCGCGGTGATTAACCAGAAGTTGGAACTTGCAAAAAGAGATTATGACAAGATTATGCGCTCGATACGTCACGAGGATGGAAACGATGTGGCCGATACATCGCCCACATACAAAGGCCTCGAGGATGGTAGCGCGGCAAGTTCGCTCGAGGAGCAGATGCAGCTTGCGCAGCGTCAGGCTAAGTTTATTCAGGGCTTGCAGGCTGCTCTTGTGCGCATCGAGAACAAAACCTATGGTATTTGCCGCGAAACAGGCAAGCTCATATCAAAAGGTCGCTTGATGGCTGTTCCTCACGCAACGCTCAGCATCGAGGCGAAGAAAAACAGATAAGAAAAATAAATAGATGAAGAAGAACAGGGTGAAATTTCGCTCGTGGATTGCGGTGCTTGTGGCTGTGGGCGCCATTGCCATCGACCAGGTGATAAAGGTGGCCGTGAAACTAAATATGTACCTGCACGAGAGTTTTTTGGTGTGTGGCGATTGGTTTTACATATATTTTACCGAGAACAAGGGTATGGCGTTTGGTATGGAGTTGGGTGGTAAGCTGTTTCTCACCTGTTTTCGCCTGGTTGCCGTTTCGCTGCTCGGGTATTACCTCTATCGCATAATACGCAATACAAAATTCCCTGTCGGCTATATTGTTTCCATTGCACTGGTGTTTGCCGGTGCAATGGGCAACATTATAGATTCTCTCTTCTATGGCGAGATTTTCACGCACAGTATGGGGCGTGTGGCTTCGCTCGTGCCATTTGGCGAGGGGTATGGCGACTTCTTGTATGGAGCGGTGGTGGATATGTTCTATTTCCCGCTATTCTCATTCGACTGGCCTGCGTGGATGCCCTTTGTGGGTGGCGAGCATTTCATATTCTTCAGCCCCATATTCAATTTTGCCGATGCTTGCATAAGTTGCAGCATAGTGTCGATACTCCTTTTCTATCGTAATTGTATAAACAAGCCGCTTAAATAGATTGTCGATGAAACGTTATTTTGCGAAAACATTGTTTCTTCTCTCTTTGCTGCTTTTTGTGGCCTGCAAGGTGGAGATGCCCGAGGGGGTTATCAAGCCCGACAAGATGGAGGATATCATATACGATTATCATCTTGTTCAGGTTCTTACAACCGACCAGATGGCTACAAGCTACGAGCGTAAGTTGCACATAAACTATGTGTTCGAAAAGCACGGCGTGACAAGGGAGCAGTTCGACTCTTCGTTGGTGTGGTACACACGCTATCCCAAAAAGATGGTAAAGATTTATGCCAACCTCGAGGAGCGCACAAAGGCGGAACTCGAAGCTATGGGCGATGGCGCGGCGGCTGTGGCCGATGTGATGAACAGCGAAAAAATGCTTGCCGACACCGTGGAGTTGTGGAACGGCTCGCACGTGCGCTTGCTCTCATCGTCGCCGCTCAACAACCGCATAACATTCAATTATGCGGCCGATACCACTTATGTAAAGGGCGACAGCGTGCGCTTCCTCTTCAGTGCCAAACATCTGCCCGGTGCGATGGGTGGCTTGAACCACTTTGCCCACGCGGCATTGGTTGTGGAGTATGACAATGACAGCTACGCAAGCAAGGGTGTCACTCTATCGGGCGACAGCACCTACGTGCTTGGCGTTGAGCGCAACTACGATGCTGAAATAAAATCTTTGCACGGCTTTCTCTACTACAGCGACAACGACACGCTGTGTGCATCCAAACTGTTGCTTGGCGATATTTCGGTCAAGCGCATTCACCCCGAGGAGGAGTAATGTTCTACGCTACACATAAATTGCATCTTCCGCAGCGCGAGCCTCTCAAAATGTATGTGGTGGAGGTGAAGAATGGGGTAGTGGTTTCGTTTTTCCCTTTCGACGGCGAGCGGCAGTCTATGGTGTGGGTGGATGAACTCTTTCTGTCGCACTGCCCGCAGGCTCACTTTCTCTCCGATATAAAAAAAGAGGTTGCGCAGGCTGCACAACCCCTTTATCTCTATTTACAGGGCGATGGCAATGACGGCCTCGTTCTTCTACGTTGATTCCCTCTATTTTACTCTGCGGCGGAACTCGCTGCATATTATGGCAGTGGCGGTGGATACGTTCAACGACTCCGATGTGGCGCGCCCCACGGGGTAGTTGGGAATAAAGAGCCTTTCGGTTATGTTCTCCTCGCATTCGCGGCTTATGCCGTTGCCTTCGTTGCCCATCACTATGAGGCCGTGGGGCTGCAAATCGCGGTTGTATATGTTGTCGCCATTGAGGAATGTGCCATACACGGGGGCTTTCCCCTTGAGCGATGCTATGAGTGCAGGCAGGTTGGTGTAATGTATCTTCACGCGGCCTATGGCACCCATTGTGGCCTGCACGGTCTTGGGGCTGTATGCATCGACACAACCGGCCGAGCAGTATATGTGCTCTATTCCAAACCAGTCGGCAATGCGTATTATGGTGCCCATATTCCCCGGGTCCTGCACGCCATCGAGAGCAAGGCAGAGCGTGTGGGTGGGGTGCTCGTTGTTCAGCTCCTCGCAGGGGTAGCGAAAGAGGGCGAGTATCCCTTGCGGTGTGCGCAGGAAACTTGCACGCTTCATATCATCCTCGCTCACCTCGGTTATGGGGGTGCGGGTGGCAAGGGTGTGGCAGGCTTTCCACTCTTTGGTGGCAATTATAAGCTCGCATTGCAGCCCGCAGGCAATGAGGTCGCCCACGGTTTTGCCCCCCTCGGCAACAAAGAGTCCGCTCTCTTTTCTGTATTTTTTCTGTTCGAGCGATTTTATCAGTTTTAGTTGCGCCTTGCTTAACATATTATAAGGTTTTTCGTCGCGTTAAAGTGTTGCAAAGCTACCTTAAATCTTTTAAGAATTTAGTATATTTGCAATAAATTTCGTCAAAAAGGGCCCATTTT
>JAFXGV010000037.1 GCA_017536765.1 Bacteroidaceae bacterium | reverse complement strand
TACAATAAAGGCCTGCGTGGCATACCGCAAGAATGGCGAGACACTCACCCACTTCCCCTACGACATCGAGGGTGTGGAGCCCGTTTACACCGAGCTCAAGGGCTGGCAGACCGACCTCACACAGCTGAAGAACGAGGAGGAGTTGCCACAGGAGTTCAAGGAGTACATCGCGTTCCTGGAGAAGGAACTGGGCGTGCCCGTGAAGTATGTATCAATAGGCCCCGACAGAGACCAGACAATCACACGTTCAATCTAATAAACAAAGAATGGATATATTATCAATAATTCTCGCCTACGGACAAGAGGTGGGCTACAGCGCTGCAAACAGCGGTGCCGTGGGCTACAATTTCACCTACATCCTTTTGTTCATAGGCATAGCCATTGCAAGCTACTTTGTACAGGCTAACCTCAAGAGCAAATTCGAGAAATACTCAAAGATGCCCATAGGGCTCACAGGCCGCGAGATTGCCGAGAAGATGCTGCGCGACAACGGCATATACGACGTTACCGTGACAAGTACCTCCGGAATGCTCACCGACCACTACAACCCCACCAACAAGACCGTGAACCTGAGCCAGGGTGTATATAACTCGGCAAGCATAGCCGCGGCAGCCGTTGCCGCCCACGAGTGTGGTCACGCCGTGCAGCACGCAAGAGCATACGCCCCTCTCACGCTGCGTTCCAAACTGGTGCCCGTGGTGCAGTTTTCATCGAGCATAATGTCGTGGATTCTGCTCATAGGAATACTCACCGTGGAGATGTTCCCCGGCATACTGCTTGGCGGAATAGTGCTGTTTGCCACCACCACGCTGTTCAGTTTTGTCACTCTACCGGTGGAGATTGACGCCAGCCGCCGCGCATTGGTGTGGCTGTCGGCATCAGGGATAACCAACAGCAGCAACCACCGATATGCCGAAGGTGCATTGCGCTCGGCAGCATACACATACGTGGTGGCCGCCCTTTCGTCGCTTGCCACCCTGCTTTACTATGTAATGATTTACCTTAACAGAAGAGACTAATGGCCGCAAAACCATCCATTCCAAAGGGGACACGCGACTTCTCTCCCGTGGAGATGTCGAAGAGAAATTATATATTCGATACCATACGCCGTGCGTTTCACATATTCGGTTTCCAGCAGATAGAAACCCCTGCTATGGAGAACCTATCCACACTGATGGGGAAATATGGCGACGAGGGCGACAAATTGTTGTTCAAGATACAGAACTCGGGCGACTACTTCAGAGGCCTCACCGACGAGGAGCTGTTGAGCCGCGATGCAGCAAAGTTGGCTTCCAAATTCTGCGAAAAGGGGCTCCGTTACGACCTCACCGTGCCGTTTGCACGCTATGTGGTGATGCACCGCGAGGAGCTTGTATTCCCCTTCAAGCGCTACCAGATACAGCCCGTGTGGCGTGCCGACCGCCCGCAGAAGGGGCGCTACCGCGAGTTCTACCAGTGCGATGCCGATATCATAGGCAACAACTCACTTGTGAACGAAATAGAGCTCATACAACTCATTGACTATGTGTTTACAAAACTCGGCATACGTGTAGCCATCAAGCTGAACAACCGCAAGATTCTTGCCGGCATAGCCGAGGTAATAGGCGAGCCCGACAAGATTGTGGACATCACCGTGGCCATAGACAAGATAGACAAGATAGGGCTCGACGGTGTTGTGGCCGAACTCAAGGAGAAAGGCATTGGCGAAGCATCGGTTGAGAAGCTGCTGCCCATTCTGCAGGCACAGGGCGGCAACAAGGAGAAGTTGCAGATTATTGCCGAGACACTGCAAGGCAATGCCACAGGAGAAAAGGGCGTTGAGGAGATAAGCTACATACTCAACGCGTTCGACACACTGCACATAAACAGCGCGCTCGACCTCGACCTCACGCTTGCACGCGGCCTCAACTACTACACCGGTGCCATTTTAGAGGTAAAAGCCCTTGATGTGGTAATTGGCAGCATCACAGGCGGTGGAAGATACGACAACCTCACAGGTGTGTTCGGGCTCGACGGCGTGTCGGGTGTGGGAATATCCTTCGGTGCCGACCGTATATACGACGTAATGAACCAGCTGAATCTCTACCCCGAGGAGTCGATACACACCACACAGGTGATGTTTGTAAACTTTGGCGAGAAGGAGGCTATGCACTCATTGGGTATCATAGGCAGCCTGCGCGCTGCCGGCATATCGGCCGAGCTGTTCCCCAGCAGCGACAAGATGAAGAAGCAGATGGCATATGCCAACAGCCACAAAATCCCCTACGTTGCAATCATTGGCGAACAGGAGATGCAGGATGGCACAATAGCTGTAAAGGATATGAACAGCGGCGAGCAGAAGCAGATGACCGCCGAGGAACTGAATGAACTTTTGAAATAAACAAACAGACTCAATAATACAAATCGGCCTGCGCAATTGCGCAGGCCGATTTGTATTTACTCGTTAGGCTTATACGAATGCAGCACCGTATAATCGCCATCGACCACCCAACGCCCATCCTTCTGCAACATACGCGCCACGGTGGTGAGCGTGCGCCCAAGCGGGCTCACTCCCTGCAATTCAACCCAGGCGACATCGCCCTCATAGGTTATCTTCACTGCCTTGTAATCGGCAGTGTAGCCGGCTGTGCGTTCCTTGTAGTCGGCCGACTTTGCAGCAAGGTCCAAATAGTCGCACACGGCATCGTAATAGGCAGGGTTGGTAAAGTGTATGTTCTGCTTCACATAGCGCAAATCGCCCGACGTTAGTGCGTTGAAGAGGTTCACGGCAACATCCTCGGGCGGTGTGGTGGCATTGCAGCCATAGAGCGTTATGACCACTGCTATTGCATAGAGTATTTTGGAAAATTGTGTTTTCATCATATTTGATTTATACGCGAAAGTAGTAATATTTTTGCAAAAACAGCCGGTGTCCATAGGGTTATTTGTCGAGCATAAGCGAAATATCAACGGCGGGCAGCTGGGGCGCAGGTGCATCGCACAGCCAATGCCACATAAACGAGGGAGCACCACCGGCTGTGA
Organism: Bacteroidaceae bacterium; assembly: GCA_017536765.1. Classification (GTDB taxonomy): domain Bacteria; phylum Bacteroidota; class Bacteroidia; order Bacteroidales; family Bacteroidaceae; genus HGM04593. The sequence goes on along the minus strand of JAFXGV010000037.1, from coordinate 38,030 downwards.
TATACGACAAAGAGCCCACACCGAAACTGCGACACAAGGCACTCTTTAGCCACTCGCAGGCAGCACTGTCGCAGCCCTCAACAGCAAGCAACAGCAACCGCGTACCATCCTTTATGGCAAAGGCCGCAGCAGCAGGTCGCCCGCCCTGCATAGCCATATAGCAACCGCCGCCCTGCGCACGGCAAGAGGCAATATTCAACGCTATGAGTTCGCGCGAATGAAGAACCACCGGCCACCCGGCGCGTTGCCACCCCACCCACGAAGAATATACATCATCGGCCGAAGATGCCTGCATCAAGGTGTAAGCGCCCGCAACACCATCGCGCAAAGCATACTCTTTAACCTCCCTGCAAGAGCAATGGGCATAACCCAAGCGGGCATAAAACCCGCGCAGAATATCGGTTGCAGGCAACAAAAATAGTACACGCACGCCCCTGCCACTCAACAACTGCTCCACCTGCCGCATAAGCAACGACATATAACCCCGCCCGCGATAACGGGGGTGAGTTGCCACCGCATAGATATATGCAACCGGCACATTATCGCCGCCATTGTACAGGGTAAACGGCAGCGCATAGAGCACCGACACCACCTGCCCGCCCAACGAGAGCGTGTGCGCAACCTCCTCGCAAGGATATGCGGCAAAGAAGGCATCGATATATTCGTAGCTGTCGCCAAACACATCGTGCCACAAAGTGCGCAACTGCTCCTTTACCGCAGCGGGTGGCAGGGCATTGAACAGCGGCGTTGCGTTGTCATCGATTTTCATATTGCTCTGTTATTTGTTATTATCACAAAATTATACAATATATTTTGCTTAAAGAATTAAAAAGGTTTAACTTTGCATAGATAATGCGAAAATATGGCGGTAATGCCGCCACCGCGCTGCAACAGCCCTTGCCTGCGAGATAACATTCCACAGACAACCGACGTTTCAGAGGAAGATACTGAATTTATTGAAACCATAAAAATAATTACACAATGGATGTTATTAAAAATCTAATCGAGCGCGCTTGCAACAACCAGCAGCGCATCGTTCTCCCCGAAGGCACCGAGGAGCGCACACTGAAAGCTGCCGACAAAGCCATTGCCGATGGCATAGCTCAAATCATTCTCATTGGCAACAAAGAGGAGATTTTGACACTTGCAGGCAAATGGGGCCTTGCCAACATTGAGAAGGCTACAATCATCGATCCCGAGAACAACCCCGATGCAGAGAAATATGCCACACTGCTTTACGAGCTTCGCAAGGCAAAAGGTATGACAATGGAGGATGCACAGAAACTTGTATGCAACCCCCTCTATCTGGGCTGCCTCATCATAAAGAACGGCGATGCCGACGGCCAGGTTGCCGGTGCGCTCAACACCACAGGTAACGTACTGCGCCCCGCATTGCAGATTATTAAGACATCACCCGGCATCAGCTGCGTATCGGGCGCAATGATGATGATTACCAACGCCAAGGAGTATGGCGAGGATGGTGTTCTCTTTGTAGGTGACGTTGCCGTTACCCCCACACCCGATGCCAACCAGCTGTCGCAGATTGCAGTGTGCACCGCACAGACCGCAAAGGCCATTGCAGGCTTCGAGGAGCCCCGCGTAGCAATGCTCAGTTTCTCTACCAAGGGCTCGGCCAAGCACGAAATGGTTGACAAAGTGGTTGAGGCAACAAAGCTCGCACACGAACTTGCACCCGAGCTCTCTATCGACGGCGAGTTGCAGGCCGATGCTGCTCTCGTACCCTTCGTAGGCCAGAGCAAGGCTCCCGGTTCAACCGTAGCAGGAAAAGCCAATGTACTCATCTTCCCCGACCTTGGCGCAGGTAACATCGGTTACAAGCTGGTACAGCGTTTGGGCGGTGCCGAAGCCATCGGCCCCGTATTGCAAGGTATTGCACGCCCCGTGAACGACCTTTCACGCGGTTGCTCTATCGAAGATGTTTATATGATGATTGCCATTACAGCCAACCAAGCTATTGCAGCTAAAAAATAACAGACACACAAAATGAAAATACTTGTATTAAACTGCGGAAGTTCATCTATCAAATACCAGTTGTTTGATATTGAGTCAAAAGAGGTTATTGCAAAAGGAGGTATCGAGAAGATAGGCCTCGAGGGTTCTTTCATAAAGTTCACATTGCCCAACGGCGAGAAGGAGACCATCACCACTGCAATCCCCGAGCACACAACAGGCGTGCGCCTTATCATCGACTTGTTGACAAGCGACAAGTACGGCGTTGTAAAATCCATTGAGGATATTGATGCTGTAGGTCACCGTATGGTACACGGCGGCGAGAAGTTCAGCGCATCTACCCTGCTCACCCCCGAGGTGTTGGAGACATTCGAGGCCTGCAACGACCTTGCTCCCTTGCACAACCCCGCAAACCTCAAGGGTGTAAACGCTGTTAAGGAGGTAGCTCCCGATATGCCCCAGGTTGGTGTGTTCGACACAGCCTTCCACCAGACAATGCCCGACTACGCATATATGTATGCCGTTCCCTACGAGCTCTACGAGAAGTATGGCGTTCGTCGTTACGGTTTCCACGGAACATCGCACCGCTACATCACAAAGCGCGCCTTGGAGATGCTTGGCATCCCCGCCGAGGGTAGCAAGATAATTACCTGCCACATTGGTAACGGTGGCTCTTGTGCAGCTGTGAAAGACGGCAAGAGCATAGACACATCTATGGGCCTCACTCCCCTTGCCGGCCTTATGATGGGTACACGAAGCGGCGACATCGACCCGGGTGCAATTCCCTTCATTATGGACAAGATGGGCTTAGATGCACAAGGCCTTTCGGACCTTTTGAACAAGAAATCGGGTGTTGTAGGCATTTCGGGTGTATCGAGCGATATGCGCGAAGTGAAGGCGGCAGCCGAGGCCGGCAACAAGCGTGCCGAGCTTGCCAACACAATGTATTTCTACCGCATTAAGAAATATATCGGCGAGTACGCAGCAGCTATGGGCGGCGTGGATGTAATCATCTTTGCAGGTGGTGTTGGTGAGAACCAAGCCGACTGTCGCGAGGCGGTTCTCGAAGGTCTTGAATTTATGGGCGTTGAACTCGACAAGGAGGTTAATGCAAGAACCCGTGGCGAGGAGGCAGTTCTTTCTACCCCCACATCAAAGGTTAAGGTATTGCTCATCCCCACCGACGAGGAGCTTATGATTGCAAGCGACACCTACGAGATTGTAAAAGGTATGAAATAACACTGAATACCATACATAACAACGATAGAAGGCAGCGCACCGCGCTGCCTTCTATCGTTATATATGAATATGAGATTATAAATCCCTGCTCTCGCCCTCTACATAGTGCTTGCGCTGAATGGCAGTGCCATCGAACACCACATAGGCAAAACAGCCTATCCAGTCGCCAAGGAATATGCAACGCGACGCATCGCCAAGCGCTATATCCTCGTCAACGTGCCTGTGACCGAAGATAAAACAATCGACCGAAGGGTGTTTCCTCAAATAATCATTAGCAAACTGCACACAGAACTCATTTTCGGCACCAAGGAAGGGGGTATCGCCCTGCACCTTGTGTTTTATCATACTGTGGCGGGCCCAGGCGTGGCCCATCCACAACGCCCAACGGGGATGAACAGCCGAGAAACAGCGCTGCAGGAAACGGCTGTGGAATATCTTGCGCAGCATCAGGAACCAACGGTCTTTTGAGAACTCGTCGCCGTGAGCAAGGAAGAACTCCTTGCCATACAGCTCCACAAGACAGGGCTCGCGGTGCAGTGTCACGCCACACTCCTTTTCGAAATAGTCGAGGCACCAAAGGTCGTGGTTGCCCGTGAACAGGTGCACCTCCACCCCCTTGTCGGTGAGCTCGGCCACCTTGCCTAAGAAACGGGTGAAGCCCTTGGGCACAGCATATTTATACTCGTACCAGAAATCGAACATATCGCCCAACATATACACGGCTGCGGCATCGTTCTTTATCTTGTCAAGGAACGACACCAAACGGCGCTCGTGGGTGCGGCTGTGCTCTATGGCCCAAGAGCCAAGGTGTGCATCGGAGAGGAAATATATCTTTTTCATAGGGCGTGCAAATGTTATGTTTTACAATAGGCCGAGTTCCAGCTTGGCCTCCTCGGTCATAAGGTCCTGCGACCACTCGGGCTCGAATACCAACTGCAGGTTCACGGCACCGATGCCCTCTATCGACTCCACCTTCTGGCGCACATCCTCGAGCATAAAATCGGCAGCGGGACAATTGGGGGCGGTAAGTGTCATATCAATATCCACCGAATTGTCCTCCTTTACTTCAATGCGGTATATGAGCCCTAAGTCGTATATATTTACGGGTATCTCGGGGTCGTACACCGTCTTTATCATCTCAACAATCTTCTCTTCCAACTCTATCTTCTGCATACTTTATATCTTTAACAAATGACCTTCGTCTCTGTAACTGTAATAACAATTGGTTGCAAAAATAATATGGTCAATGAAACGTATATTCATAATTGCGCACGCATCAACTACCCTGCGTGTGGCATCATCATCGGACGAGCTTGGCTTGTTGCTACCCGAAGGGTGGTTGTGACACAATGCAATACTCGTTGCGCGCTTCAGCAAAGCTTCGCGCATAATGATGCGCACATCTACAGCCGAGGATGTAAGACCGCCACTGCTTATGCGCACGTGATCTATTATGCGATTATTGTTGTTGAGCAGCAATACATACACCTCCTCGGTGCTTAGTGTGCACATAATGGGATAGAAATATTCGTAAACATCTATCGAGTTCCTTATGCGCATAGGCACGGCCTTTTCATCCAAATGACGACGTTTCCACAGCTCGCAGGCAGCAACTATGGTTATGGCCTTCGCCGGGCCTATGCCCTTGAAGGCACACAGGTCGTCAACCGACAGTTTGGCAAGTTCGGCAATGCTGTCGCCACAAGCGGCAAGCACCTTCTTCATAAGCTCCACCGCCGATTCCTCGGCATTACCCGAGCCTATGAGGATGGCAAGGAGTTCCGATTTGCTCAACGTGCCTACACCATTGCGCAGCACCTTTTCGCGCGGGCGCTCGTCGAGGGGCCAATCTTTTATACTTTGCTTCAATTTTTGCGCCATTACCCTCTATTATAAATTTTGGTAAGTTTATCCTTTGTTTCCAATGGCTGTTTAAGCACCATCTTGTACCAGAAAGCCTTAAGGAAGCCTGTGCCATAGCCGGTTATCTGCACAGCCGATGCCGCCACCGAAAGCGCAGCCACCCTCAAGGTATTGCCCTTTGCAAGAGCATCCACGAAGATGAGCGCCGCATAGAGCAACGGCAGCAACAGCAACCACGGGCAGAAGATTGCCGCCACAAGCAGCAGCGCACCCATAACAAGCATAAGCGCCGGCAGGGAGTGCACGAGTTTCAATGAACCCGGGTGCAGTATCTGCAACCATATGCGTGCCTGCCCGAAGTTATTCACCTGCTTGAAGAAGCGCCCAAGGTCGATGCGGCGTTTATGATACACAAACACCTCGCGTATGAGCCCTATGCTGAACCCCGCATTGCGTATTCTTATGCTCAGGTCTATGTCCTCGCCCATCATATCCTTGAAATCGCCCACCGCATCGTACACCTGCTTGGAGAAACCCATATTGAATGTACGCGGGCAGAACTTTTCCATAACCGCCTTGCCGCCTCGTATGCCGCCTGTGGTCCAGAAGGATGTCATTGCGTGGCTCACAGCCTTTTGCATATCGGAGAAAGAAGCATCGGCAGCATCGGGGCCGCCAAAGCAATCGAGCCTGTTTGCCGCAAGGGCCGCTTCGAGCCTTTCGAAATAGAAGGGCGGGAGAATGACGTCGGAATCGAAGAAGAGCAGGTAGTCGCCTGTGGCACGCGCCATACCATAGTTACGCGTGTCGCTGCGCCCCGAATTCTCCTTGTAATGGTAGTGGATGGTAAAAAAAGAACGATAGTGACCAAGCAAATGGTCACATCGTTCTTTTGAGCCGTCCTCTATAATAAGTAGCTCAAATGGCTTTACCGTCTGAGCCGCCAGACTTTCGAGAAGTTCTTTTACTTCGCCGGGCCTGTTATATACCGGAACAATTATAGAGTATAACAAATCGTATGTTTTAAGTGATTATGCCTTCACGCGGCCCACGTATGAACCGTCGCGGGTATCAATCTCAACAAGCTCGCCCTCGTTGATGAAGAGAGGAACACGAACCTCGGCACCTGTCTCCAATGTGGCGGGCTTTGTGGTGTTGGTGGCTGTGTCGCCCTTCAAACCGGGCTCTGTATATGTAACAGCAAGAACAACCTTAACGGGCATCTCGGCAAAGAGGATTGTATCGGTTGAAGCATCGGTAACAACGTCGAGGTTCATACCCTCCTTCATATAAGCAACGCCTGTGATTTGGTCGGCGGGGATGGGTACCTGCTCATATGTCTCGTTGTTCATAAAGATATAGTCGTTACCCTCCTGGTAAAGGTACTGGTACTGGCGGCGCTCTACGCGAACATCTTCCAATTTCTCACCAATGTTGAAGCGGCGCTCCAATACATAGCCATCCACCACGTCTTTGAGCTTTGTACGCATAAAGGTGTTTCCTTTACCGGGCTTTACGTGCAAGAAGTCTATGCAAAAATACAACTTGCCATCCATGCGGATAGCGGTACCGATTTTAATGTCTTGTGCATTAATCATAATTATATCCTGTTTTTTGTTAAAATAATTCGTTACTGAAACTGCGTGTACATTTCGCAGTGAGAATGCAAAGGTAGTAAAAAAAACGAGATTTTATACAATTACGGCGCTCATAATTCATCTTTAACGATATAGTTATTATTTATAGAGATAATTTTTGTTAAATTTAGCAGTGAAAGAGGTATAATTAAATGTCAAATAGGTATATTTGCGTGATACAGCAAATATAATCTGCGACAAAAACAAAAAACAATAACACATATGAACAAGTATTTGAAATGGGGACTTATTGCAGTGCTGTGCATTGCACTTGGAATTTTTGGTTTCTACCAACTCACTCCACACGAGAACGAAGAGCTGAGCGCAGCCGATGCCTCGCCCAAGCAGGCAACACGCAAGGTGCTTAACGTGAATGCAAAGATAATAAAACCACACCTGCTCACCGACGAGATTCCCATCATAGGACAGCTCGTTCCCGACGAGGAGGTTGAACTGTCGTTCGAAACATCGGGAAAAATCACCGACATATACTTTACCGAAGGTACCTTTGTGAAGAAAGGCGAGTTGCTTGCCAAGGTGAACGACAGCCACCTGCAGGCACAGCTCGACCGCCTGGAGGCACAGATTCCCCTTGCCGAGGACCGCGTATATCGCCAGAATGCCCTTTTGCAGCGCGATGCCGTGAGTAAAGAGGCATATGAGCAGGTAAAAACCGACCTTGCCACGCTGAATGCCGACATTGAAAGAGTGAAGGCCGAGATAAGGATGACCGAGTTGCGTGCCCCCTTCGACGGCACCATAGGTTTGCGCCAGGTGAGCGTGGGTGCATACACATCGCCCAGCACCGTGGTTGCCAAGCTCACAAACCTCACTCCCATAAAGATTGAATTCTCGGTTCCCGAGCGCTATGCCACCGACATAAAGAAGGGAACGAACTTAGAGTTCAAGGTAGATGGCAAGCACGAGCCCTACACCGCCAAGGTGTATGCAACGGAGTCGAGCCTCGACAGCGACACGCACACATTGAAGGTGCGCGCAATTTACCCCAATGAGGGTGGCGAACTTATGTCGGGCCGATATGCCGATATCCGTCTGAAGCAGAAGGAGATTCCCGATGCCATAGCCATCCCGTCAGAGGCCATTGTGCCCGAAATGGGCGTGAACAAGGTGTTTGTATATCGCAACGGAAAGGCCGAGCCTGTGACCGTCACGATAGGCATACGCACCGATGCCGAGGTACAGATTACCACCGGTCTGCAAGTGGGCGACACAATACTCACATCGGGCACGCTGCAGCTGCGCAAAGGCACACTCGTGAAGATAGACAACATAGACTAACACCCAAACCACACTGTATATGAATATTTCGGAATTGAGTATTCGCAGGCCGGTACTTGCAACGGTGCTCACCATCATAATATTGTTGTTCGGCTTGATAGGATATTACACCTTGGGTGTGCGCGAGTACCCATCGGTGGATAACCCCATAATATCGGTTACCTGCAGCTACGCAGGTGCAAACGCCGATGTGATAGAAAACCAGATTACAGAACCGTTAGAGCAGAACATCAACGGTATCCCGGGCATACGCTCGCTTTCGAGTGTGAGCCAGCAGGGCTCGTCGCGCATCACCGTGGAGTTTGAGCTGTCGGTGGATTTGGAGACGGCAGCCAACGACGTGCGCGACAAAGTGTCGCGTGCACAGCGTTTCCTGCCGCGCGACTGCGACCCCCCGACGGTATCAAAGGCCGATGCCGATGCAATGCCCATCCTTATGGTTGCGATACAGAGCGACAGCCGCTCGTTGCTGGAACTGAGCGAGATTGCCGACCTCACCGTAAAGGAGCAGCTGCAAACCATTGCCAACGTGAGCAGCGTGGGAATATGGGGCGAAAAGCGCTACTCCATGCGCATATGGCTTGACCCTGTGAAGATGGCGGCATTCGGCATCACGCCCATTGATGTGAAGAACGCCATAACCAGCGAGAACGTGGAACTGCCGTCGGGCAGCATCGAGGGAAACACTATGGAGCTCACCCTGCGCACAATGGGACAGATGCACACCGCCAAGGAGTTCAACAACGTAATCCTCAAGGAACAAAACGGCAACATCGTGCGTGTGAGCGACATTGGATATGCCGAATTAGGCCCCGCCGACATAAAGAGCTATATGAAGATGAACGGCGTGCCCATGGTGGGTGTGGCGGTGATTCCGCAGCCGGGAGCCAACCACATTGAGATTGCCAACGCAGTGTACGAGCGTATGGAGACCATGAAGAAGGACCTCCCCGACGACGTGAAGTATTCGTATGGTTTCGACAACACCAAGTTCATACGCGCATCCATCGACGAGGTTAAGAGCACCGTTTACGAAGCATTCGTGCTTGTAATCATCATCATCTTCCTCTTCCTGCGCGACTGGCGCGTAACCCTCATCCCCTGTATTGTTATCCCCGTGTCGCTCATCGGAGCATTCTTTGTGATGTACGTGGCAGGCTTCTCCATAAACGTGCTCACTATGCTTGCCGTGGTGCTATCCGTGGGCCTTGTGGTTGACGATGCCATTGTGATGACCGAGAATATATACATAAGGATAGAGCAAGGTATGCGCCCGTTCAAGGCGGGTATCGAGGGCTCAAAGGAGATTTTCTTTGCCGTCATTTCAACCACCGTCACCCTGGTGGCTGTGTTCCTGCCCATTGTGTTTATGGAGGGTACCAGCGGCCGCCTGTTCCGCGAGTTCAGCTTCGTGGTAGCCGGTTCGGTAATCATATCCTCTTTTGCAGCGCTCACATTCACACCTATGCTTGCCACAAAGATTCTTAAAAGAAGAAAAGAGCAGAGCTGGTTCTACAAAAAGACCGAGCCATTCTTTGTGGGCCTCAACAACATTTATGAAAAATCGCTCAACTGGTTCTTGAAGAAACGAGTTTGGGCCCTTCCCGCAACACTTATTATGTTTGTTCTCATAGGCATACTTTGGGGCAACATTCCCGCCGAAATGGCACCGCTTGAGGACCGCTCGCAGATAACCATAAACACCCGCGGAGCCGAGGGTGTGAGCTACGAATATATGCGCGACTACACCGAGGATATAAACACACTTGTAGATTCCATTGTGCCCGATGCCGAATCGGTTACAGCACGCGTGTCGAGCGGTAGCGGTAACATACGCATCACATTAAAGGACATACGCGAGCGCGACTACTCACAGATGGATGTGGCAGCCAAGCTGTCAAAGGCTGTGAGCACAAAGACCAAGGCACGCGCCTTCGTGCAGCAGCAATCGTCGTTCGGCGGTCGCCGAGGCAGTATGCCCGTGCAATATGTGCTGCAGGCCGTGAGCATAGAAAAGCTGCAAGAGGTGCTGCCCGAATTCCTGAACCGCGTACACAGCAACCCCACATTCCAGATGGCCGATGTTGATTTGAAGTTCAGCAGCCCCGAGGTGCGCGTGAACATAAACCGCGACAAGGCAGGCAGTATGGGTGCCAGCGTGCTCGACGTGGCACAGACACTGCAATATGGCCTCAGCGGACAGCGTATGGGATACTTCTATATGAACGGAAAGCAGTATGAAATCATTGGGCAGATTAACCGCCAGCAGCGCAACACCCCGTCGGGCATAAAATCGCTGTACATACGTAGCGACAATGGCGAGATGATACAGCTCGACAACCTTGTGGAGTTTGTGGAGTCGGTAGCACCGCCCAAGCTATACCATTATAACCGCTTTATTTCGGCCACAATATCCTGTGGTCTTGCCGATGGAAAGACCATAGGCGAGGGCCTTGCAGAAATGGACAAGATTGCCGATGAACTGCTCGACGAAACATTCCGCACAGCGCTGTCGGGCGACTCTAAAGAGTACCGCGAGAGTTCGTCGAGCCTTATGTTCGCCTTTATCCTTGCACTTGTGCTCATATACCTGATATTGGCTGCGCAGTTCGAGAGCTTCAAGGACCCGCTCATCATTATGCTCACCGTGCCCCTTGCCATTGCCGGTGCTCTTATATTTATGTACTACAACGACATAACGATGAACATATTCAGCCAGATTGGTATAATTATGCTCATAGGTCTGGTGGCAAAGAACGGTATTCTCATCGTGGAGTTTGCCAACCAGAAGCAGGAGGCAGGCGAGAACAAGATGAGTGCCATAAAGAGTGCATCGCTGCAACGCTTGCGCCCCATCCTTATGACCAGCGTATCCACCATATTGGGATTGCTGCCGCTTACATTCGCAAGCGGCGAGGGTGCCAACCAGCGTATAGCAATGGGAACAGCCGTGGTGGGCGGTATGCTCGTTTCGACAATACTCACGATGTACATAGTACCCGCTATTTACAGCTACATTTCAACCGAAAGAGAGAAGGAGGACGAACAATGAAAAAGATAATATTTGCACTATGCGCCTGCGCAGCAATAGCAACCACTCAGGCGCAGGTGATTTCGCTTAAGGAGTGCCTGGAAAGAGGTCTCGAAAGAAACTACTCCATAAGAATAACACGTGGCGAGGAGCAGATAAGCCGCAACAACGCCACCCTTGCCAATGCCGGTTACCTGCCCACATTGGACCTCAAAGGCGGATATAACCTCACAGAAGGCAACAGCAACACCGAGCCCGGCGAGGGCAACACCGTGGAGCAGCGCGGCCTCACAGACCACTCGGCAAACGCGGGGCTCGATGTAAACTGGACCATCTTCGACGGGTTCAACATAAGCACCACATACAAGCAACTGAAGGAGCTTGAACGTATGGGCGAGACAAACACCCGCATAGCCATAGAGGATTTCATAGCCACGCTTGCATCGGAATACTACAATTTCATTCAGCAGCGCATACGCCTGAAGAACTATTTCCACGCCGTGAAATTGTCGAAAGAGCGCCTGCGCATTGTGGAGGAGCGTTACCACATAGGTAGCTTCTCGCGCCTCGACTACCAGCAGGCCAAGGTGGATTTCAATGCCGACAGTGCAAAGTACCTCAAGCAACAGGAGGTGGTTATTACATCGCGCATAGCGCTTAACGAACTTATGGCCGAGGAACAGGTTTACACCCCGCTTATGACATCGGACACCACTATTATCGCCGATATGACACTCGACTTCACCGACCTGTGGAACAGCACCTTATCGAGCAACGCACGCCTGCTGAAGGCCGACCTTAACAGCAACATTGCCAAACTCGATTACAAAAAAGTGCTGTCGCGCGACTACCCATACATAAAACTGAACGCCGGCTACGACTATGGCTACAGCAAGCCCGAAAAAGGCACATACCGCACCCGCAACAGCTGGGGCTGGAATGGCGGTGTGAGCGTAGGTATAAACCTATGGGATGGCAACAGCCGCCGCGAAAAGCGCAATGCCAAGATTGAAATAGCAAACGCCGAGCTGCAGCGTCAGGAACTGGAACTTGCTCTGAAGGCCGACCTCGGCAACCTGTGGCAGGCATACCAGAAGAACATCGAGTTGCTCAACCTCGAGGAGCAGAACCTAATATCGGCCCGCGAGAACCACGACATTGCCACCGAGCGCTATATGCTTGGCGACCTGTCGGGCTTCGAAATGCGTGAGGCGCAGCAGAGTCTCTTGGAGGCCGAAGAGCGCCTGCTCACGGCACAATACAATACAAAGATGTGCGAAATATCGCTTCTGCAGATAAGCGGTAAAATTTTACGGTTGTTGGAATAATACGCGACACGCATAAAACCCACAATTTTTTGCATATATATACCATTTTTGAGCAAAAATTCAAATTAGCGGTATATATATGCAAAATTTTTATGCCCGCACCAAAAGTTGTTGCAAAAAAATTTCTTTCTTTAGCAAATGTTTGCGACATTTGCGCTAATTATACAAAAACAACAACAATTAAAAGACCACATAATGGCAAACGACAAAAAAACACAGGAATTGGACCAAGTGATTGTACGTTTCTCGGGAGACTCGGGAGACGGTATGCAGTTGGCCGGTAACATTTTTTCAACCATCTCAGCCACGGTGGGAAACGACATCTGTACTTTCCCCGACTACCCCGCCGACATACGCGCCCCGCAAGGCGTGCTCACAGGCGTTTCGGGTTTCCAGGTGCATATTGGTGCCGACAAAGTGCTCACCCCCGGAGATAAGTGCGATATTTTAGTGGCTATGAACCCTGCTGCGCTAAAGACACAGCACAAGTACTGCAAACCCACAGGTGCCATAATCATAGACACCGACTCGTTCACCGAGAAGGACCTGCAGAAAGCCGAGTTCAAGACCGACAATCCCATTGAGGAGCTTGGAATCACCTGCGAAGTTGTTCCCTGCCCCATTACATCAATGTGCCAGGAGACACTCAAAGAGAGCGGGCTCGACAACAAGAGCATAGTACGTTGCAAGAATATGCTTGCGTTGGGCCTTGTATGCTGGCTTTTCGACCGCGACCTGTCGCTGGCCGAAAATATGTTGCGCACAAAGTTCGCCAAGAAGCCGGAGATAGCAGAGGCCAACATAAAGGTGCTGCACGCAGGCTACAATATGGGACACAACACCCACGCATCAATCTCGCACACATACAGCATAGAGAGCAAGGGCGAGAAGGCCAAGGGTAAATATATGGACATCAATGGTAACAAGGCTACCGCATACGGCCTCATCGCCGCAGCCGAAAAGGCTGGTATGAGGTTGTTCTTAGGTTCATACCCCATTACCCCTGCTACAGATATTTTGCACGAACTTGCAAAGCACAAATCGCTTGGCGTGGTGACAATGCAGGCCGAGGATGAGATTGCCGGCTGTGCATCGGCAGTGGGTGCAGCCTACGCGGGAGCACTTGCCTGCACAAGCACCAGCGGCCCCGGTATATGCCTCAAGAGCGAGGCAATAAACCTTGCCGTCATCACCGAGCTTCCCCTTGTCATCATCGATGTGCAGCGTGGCGGCCCCTCAACAGGCCTCCCCACAAAGTCGGAGCAGACCGACCTGTTGCAGGCTCTCTACGGCCGTAACGGCGAGAGCCCCATCCCCGTGATTGCGGCAAGCTCGCCCACCAACTGCTTCGATGCAGCCTTCAATGCCTGCAAAATAGCCGTGGAGCATATGACACCCGTCATTCTGCTCACCGATGCTTTCATTGCCAACGGCTCGGCTGCGTGGAAACTGCCCGACATTGCAGAGTACCCCGCAATTGTGCCCCCTTACGTAACACCCGATATGCGCGAGGGCTGGAGCCCCTACAAACGCAACCCCGAAAACGATGTACGTTACTGGGCGGTACCGGGTACCGAGGGATTTGCACACCGCATAGGCGGTCTCGAGAAGAGCGCTGCCACAGGAGCCATATCAAATGATCCCGACAACCACCACAATATGGTTGAAAAGCGTGCCGAAAAGGTTGCAAAGATTGCGAACTACATACCACAGTTGCAGGTAGAGGGTGATGCTGATGCCGACCTGCTGATTGTGGGCTTCGGCGGCACATACGGTCACCTGTGCGAGGCTATGCAGGCTATGAACAAAGAGGGCAAGCGCGTGGCACTGGCCCATTTCAACTACATAAACCCGCTGCCGAGCAACACTGCCGAGATTTTGGGCCGCTACAAGAAGATTGTGGTTGCCGAGCAGAACACAGGGCAGTTTGCCGCATACCTGCGCACAAAGTTCGAGGGTATCAAACTGCACCAATACAACGAGGTTAAAGGACAGCCGTTTGCAGTAGCAAACCTGGTTGAAGCGTTCACAAAAATTCTGGAGGACTAACAAATGAGCGAATATACAGTACAAGACTATAAGTTCGGGCAACCACGTTGGTGCCCGGGTTGCGGCGACCACTCTTTTTTGGGTGCACTGCACAAGGCAATGAGTGAGATAGGCATTGCGCCACACAATATTGCGGTAATTTCGGGTATCGGCTGCTCGTCGCGCCTGCCCTATTATATGAACACATACGGGTTCCACACCATCCACGGCCGTGCAGCAGCGATTGCCACCGGCGCCAAGGTAGCCAACCCCAACCTCACCATCTGGCAGATTTCGGGCGACGGTGACGGCCTTGCCATTGGCGGTAACCACTTCATTCACGCCGTGCGCCGTAACATCGACCTCAATATGATTCTGCTCAACAACCGCATATACGGCCTCACAAAAGGACAGTACTCACCCACATCGGCAAGAGGTTTCGTGAGCAAATCGTCGCCCTACGGAACGGTGGAGGATCCCTTCCGCCCCGCAGAGCTATGCTTTGGCGCACGCGGCCGCTTTTTTGCCCGTTGCGTGGCTACAGATATGGCAGCAGCCGTAGGTTGCTTGAAGGCTGCTGCGCAGCACAAGGGCGCATCGGTTGTGGAGGTATTGCAGAACTGTGTGATATTCAACAATGGCACACACGACAGCATATACACCAAAGAGGGCCGTTCAAAGAATGCCATCTACCTTGAGCACGGCAAACCTATGATATTTGGCGAGAACCGCGAATATGGCCTTATGCAGGAGGGATTCGGCCTCAAGGTTGTGAAGATAGGCGAGAATGGAGTGACCGAACAGGATATCCTTGTGCACGATGCACACTGCAAGGACACCACCCTGCACCTGAAGCTTGCCCTTATGGAAGGCCCCGACTTCCCCGTGGCACTCGGCGTAATTCGCGATGTAGAGGATATAACCTACAACGACGCTGTTCACGCCCAAGTAGAGGAGGTTAAAGGACAAAAGAAGTACCACTCATTTGCCGAATTGTTAGAGACCAACGAAACTTGGGAAATCAAGTAGAAATCGACATACAATAAACAGCAACGCCGTGCTCGAAAGAGCACGGCGTTGCTGTTTATGATAACCACTTGTTACTTTACAAATTTATGTGCTACCCCACCGCCGTTGCTCTTTACAACAAGGAGGTAGAGGCCCTGCGGGTGGCCCGCAAGCGACATTGTGGCAGTGCCGGCCGCATCAGTCATAGCCTTTGCCACCACAGCACCGGCTGCATTGACAACCGTCACCGTGGCACCTGCCTGCACACCGCTGCAAGATACCGACTGCGCTGCAGCATCATAGGCTACGGCGCAATTGTCGATGCTCACGTTGCCTACAGAGGTGCTCTTGCTCACATTCACAATCTTTACAGTGTAGCTGTCGCTGTGTGCCAGGGCCTGCTCTACCAGCTTGCTACCATTGCTCACAAGAAACTTCACACCGTTCTTAATGGCACTCTGTGTCCAGCGGATAGAGAAAAGGCCATCCTGTATTGTAATGAGATAGGTGTTCCAGTCGCTGTAGTATTGGTTTGTACCAAACACGCCATATTCGTTAATGTAGCGGCCATCGGCTTTGCTTGTAATCTTGTAGTAGTTGCTACCCGCTGCATCGGGGGTTACATTCCACTCCTGCGCTGCACCGGGAGAGGCAACCTTTTTGAACGTAGGCGTGCCACCCGAGCCGTTTACATTGTTGTTTGTAAGGTATTTGTCACCATCAATTATGTAGCAGGCCTCATCGGGCGATATCGTGTTGTCGGGCTCCTGCGCATCGTTCACCGGCACTATGTCGAAGATAAAGCGCTCGGGCAGGGGCTCGTCGGAATCGCTTTTCTCTATTCTTGTGCCATTGCTTGTCCAGAATTTTGTTCCTGCACTGCCACCATTCTGCACCGCATATTTTCCATTGGCCAGGCGATAGATGTCGTATGTGTGCCATACTGCCTCATAGGGGTTGGTAGATTCATTCACGGTAAACTGCCCCTTCTCGTTGATGTAGCGGTTATCCTCGAGATTTATTATCTTGTAACGGTTTGTAGAGGGGTCGAGTGTTATCTTCCACTCCTGTTTTTGCGGGCGCACATCGTCCAGGGCTGCCAGGAACTTGGGCACACTGTTTGCAGTGTTGGGTGTGGAGTTTGTGAGGTACTTGCCATTATACATTATATAATATGTACCATTCTCTATTACCTGTGCAGGGAACACATCGGTACGATAATCGTATATTTCCTTATACAATGCAACAAGCTCGCCAAGTTTTTCTTTCACGAAGGGCTGCACATAGAGCGTTGCAACCTCGGGAGTGGCCTGCTTGATGGTACCCGCAAAGTCGCGCGAACGGAGGGCCTCCTGTGCCGCGGTGTATTCGTTGTAACGCAGATAGCTGTTTATGAAGCTGTCAGGGTTTTCGCAAGCAAGTGCATTGTTCATCTCCACAATAGATCTACCGCGCAAGCCTGTATATTTCATACAGTTGAGCCACGGGGTAATCTCCTCTATAAGAGCGGGAGCCTCGCCACCATTGAGCAGCAATTCGGCTGTAGAAACGAACTTGTCGAACTGCTCACCAACAGCCTTATACGCAGTAAGGCTGTTGCCTGCGGCAATCTCGGTATCATAAACCGTCTTGGCTGCCACAAAAGCGGGCGACTCGTCGTAGCGGCGCAAGCCGTGCACGGTGGGGCCGAGATCGACATTGTTTTCGCAGAAGAAACGGAAGGCATCGGTATTCACCGGCATAATGTAATTGAGAGCGTTCTCCCAAGATGCCGCTGCATCGTAAGCCGGCATATTCCAATTATAGTCGCCTATGCTGAGGAGCGACACTTTTGAAGCCTCGGCATACTCCATGGGGTTGGAGGTGAAGCCCGACACCATATCGGCAATATCCTGGTCGTTACCAGTTGTGGGGCCCATAAGCATATGGTTTATGCAGTAGTCGTTCACGGGATAGTTGAGCCAGATGAACGCCTTGCGGTTAATCTGCGAGTTTATCCACTGCATATCGCTCTTGTTTATCATATCCACGACAGAATTACCGGTCCACATAATACGAATTTCGGGGTACATTACCGAGCCCAATGTGCTGAGGTAGTCGCCATTGGACCAACCACGGTTATACTGTGTGGGGCAAATGATACAGGGGTTTACGTCGTCGTAGGCCTTGTTCAGTTCGTCGGTTATGTAGTTCATCAGTTGCGCCTGTTTGTCGGCACGAGTGCCCTCGCCACCCCACACATCGTCGAAGAAGACGGCAAATGTGCGCACACCAAGGTTGTACATAGACTTTAGTTTGTTTACAATATTCACACTATCGGCCTTGTTCCATTGGATATTCTCACCAGGGTGAATAGCCCATACAAAATCCACTTTATTAGCTTTGGCTGCAGCCACGTACTGTTTAATCTTTTCGGCCTGGTCGGCAGGGTAGTTCTCGCGCCACTGCCCACGATGATATACATCGTCTTTGGGGCCATAGATGTAGATATTCATCTTCTGGCGGCCAAAGAGTTCAAAAAGGCTCATACGGTTGGCTTCGCTGTAGGGGTTGCCATAGTATCCCTCTACAAGACCACGATAAACAACACTGGGGTAGTCGGTTATTGTAACCTCCATTACCTGCGGCTGCGATGCCAACTGTATGAACGTCTGCACACCATAGAAGGTGCCCGCCCCATCGTTACCGGCAATAACAACCTTGTCGGCTGCCACTGACAGATAGTAACCTTCGGCCTTTTGGGGGATAAGCGCATCGTAATCGGCCACTGCCGCATCGCCACGCTCGCCCATTACAACCTGCACAGCACCATCGGTGGCAAAATTATTCTTAAAAAGAGCCACCGCATCGGTATCGGCAGCAGCCTCGCCCACAAGGGCGTAAGCAACATCATTTGTAAAAGCCACAGCATCACCCCAAGAGACATTTTGCGGTGTGGGAGAAACTGTTACCTTTTGAGCACACAAGGGTTGTGCCGCAAACGCACACACAAGAAGCAACAACAGATAATGAAGAAATTTTTTCATATTAACAGTATCATATTTAGTTTAATTCAGCTAATATACGGAAAAACAATATCTTTTCACATTGCCAGAAATATTTTTATTAAAATTTGCCGTTTTTATATGAAATACGTGCATTTATTATAACTTTACCACAAATTACTCAATATCAAACAAATCATAATATGAAAAAGTATTTACTACTGCTCCTATGCATCATTGCGGGGCAAGCGACTATGCACGCACAGGGATTCCCCGAAGTGAGCAACAACGAGAGTACCAAATGGTACCTCATTCAGTTTATGAACGGAGGCAAGGCTTTTACCGCATCGACAAGCGGCAGCGAGATAGCCGTTGCCGCAGCCACAGGTGCCGACGAGCAGCTGTGGAAGATAACAGGCGACGAAACAAGCGGATATTCTTTCACAAACAAAAAGGGCTACACGCTCTATGTAAATTCTGCTGCACTGAACCAAAAGGTTTGTGCTGCAACCAATGCATCGGCAGGTGTAAAGACTTTCAAAATAAGCCCAACAGGCTACAGCACATATGCAGGCAGTTACGAGATACAGCCTACAGGCAACTCAAGCATCTCTATGAACCTGTGGGGCGGCCCTACCGACAACCGCGGCGTGGGCCTGTGGAACAGCAACAATGACCCCAACAATCCCGTTAAGTTTGTAGATGCCGACATCTTCGAGGCTCTTGGCAAAATATCTATAATCCCGAACCCTGCAGAACTCACCGTGGGGAGCGGGAAACTTGCGGTATCATCGCTCAACGCCATTACATATACAAGCGACGATGTTCAAAAGTATGCCGAAGAGTTTGCCTCTATGCTTGCAAATACATCGGGCATCACGCTCGCTGTAAAGGAGAGCGGTGCCGAGGCGGCCGCAGGCGAAATATGGCTTGCCATTGACGAAGCCTTGCCTGCCGAGGGATATACTCTCAACGTAAACGCAAACGGAATAGAGATAAAGGCCGCCACAAAAGCCGGTTTCTTCTATGCAATACAGACATTGAAACAGTTGCTTCCGCGCGACCTTTTCGGCAGCACACTCAACAGCGAGGCCGATTGGGAATTCCCTTGTGTTACAATCACCGACCAACCGCAGTTCGGCCACCGCGGATTTATGATGGACGTGGCACGCCATTTCTTCGACAAAGAAGAGGTAAAGAAGATGCTCGACATTATGGCTCTCTACAAAATGAACCGCCTGCACTGGCACCTCACCGACGACCAAGGCTGGCGCATAGAGATACCCGAATATCCATTGCTCACCGAGATTGGTGCAGTGCGTTCCGGCTCGTTCACAAGCCCCGGCGATGGCAGCAAGTTCTTCGACGATACCGAGTATGGTCGCGGGATGTATTTCACCCAGGATGACCTACGCGAAATTGTGGCATACGCCACAGAGCGCAACATAGACATATTGCCCGAGATAGACCTCCCCGGCCATATGGTGGCCGCTGTGACATCGTACCCCGAACTCAGTTGCGACCCCACCAAGGAATATTCCGTAAGAATAGATGGTGGCATCTCGCAAGATGTTCTCAACATCGGTAAAGACGAAACAATCGACTTTCTAAAGTGCGTGCTCGACAATGTGGCAAACATATTCCCCTTCCCATACATACACATTGGCGGCGACGAGTGCCCCACCAACCAATGGCAGACAAACGAAGACTGCTTGCGCCGTGTGCAAGAAGAGGGGCTTGCCGGTGTGCACGAGCTGCAGTCGTGGCTTGTTGAGGAGCTTGGTACATACTTAAAAGAGAAACACGGCAAGGACATCGTTGTTTGGGACGAATTGCTTGCACACTGGACAAGCGACAACGCTGTGAAGCCCGTTATAATGGCTTGGAACAACCTTAATTTAACAGCCACAGCTGCAGACAAAGGATTCAAGAGCATTGCCACTCCCTACTCACACGTGTATATCGACTTTATGCAGGTGGGCCCCGACAAGACAATCATTGACGAGCCATACTATGGTGGCTGGAGCGAAACCAACACCAACACATTGGAGGAGGCCTACTCGCTGAACCCCGCAGGCTCGCTTGGCGGGCGCGAGGAGTTCTGCCTTGGCGTACAGTGTAACCTGTGGGCAGAGACACTCAACGACAATATTGAGCTCGAGTATCAACTATTGCCCCGTATGATTGCAGTGGCCGAAACCGGATGGCTCCCCAGCAGCAAGAAGGAGTGGGGCGGTTTCTATCGTCGCCTGCAGAGCCACGACGAGATTCTCGACCTGCTTGGCTACACATACGCAAAGCACTACATTGAGCCGAAAGAATACAGCGACGTGGAAAAAGCAATTATGGAGGCCGAGGAGCTTATTGAAAACAGCATAACCGGCGTGGGCTACCCCGAAGCGGAATACCGCGAAAGGCTGAACACTGCACTCCATAATATTGAAGGCGACGACGTAACAGAATTGGTTGCAGCCATTGAAGCCTTCAAAAATGCACCCATCAAACAGCCCGAGGAGGGAAAGACCTACCAGATTGTTTCGGCATCTACATATTACAAACGCCAGTACGAAGGCTCCACAATGTACCAAAGCAGCAACGGCGTGCGTTTCCACTATACCCCGCAGGTGGAGCCCGAGGAGCTATGGCTGTTCGAGGCAGCCGATGGTGGTTACATAATGAAGAACCTCTACAGCGGCAAGGCAATAACCTTAGGCGGCTACAACACCGTGGTTACAACAACCGACAATGGAACACCCGTAAGAATAGACAAAGCAACCATAGCTTCGCGCGATGTGACATTTGTTCCCGGCGCGGTGACAATTTCAGCTGTTGATGGCTACGATGCAGCTATGACGGGCAGCGTAAAACGTTTGAGCGCAGAACCGTCGGGCGATGTCTATGCAAAGGACGAAGCCGCACTCTGCTACAACGGTACCTGGAAGTTCATTGAGGTAACCGACTTCACAGAACAGCTCGCAGGCCTTGTAAACAAATGCCAGATAACTATTTACACAGCAAAACCCGGCAAGGTGGGACAACCCACCCGGGAGGCTCTCGATTTCCTTCAGAAGGAGATTATAGAACCCGCCAACAAGATATTCGAGGCAGGAGCGGCCACCGAGGAGCAGTACAATGCATTCGTAGTGCTCTACCACCAATTTATGATGATGCCGCGCACAACGCTTGCCGAAACCATCGACACCGGTATCTATTACTACATACGCAACGCATACTTCACCGACAAGTACGCGGCATACAGCAACAACCGTGTGGAGCCAAAGGCAAAGGGCACAGCCGACAGTTTCCTATGGAGCTTTGTGAAGAACAGCGACGGCACGATATATATTTACAACAAAGCTAACGGAAAGGCTGCATACATCGGCAACGATGCCATTGACCAGACCATCAAGGTGGGCAATGAGTATGCCTGGACACTGAAAGAGACAACCACCGACACCGGCAGCAAAGGCATTGCCATTGTTGCAGGCGACGGCGAGCACGGCTGGTACACCAATCCGACTGCTTGGGGCTATCTGCTCACAAAGCCCTATACTTGGGGTGCAAGCGTGTGGACATTGGAGAAATCGACAGTGGAGGTTGAAACCGGCATTGAAGATATAAGAGAGAGTGTAGAGCTCAAAGGTATATTCGACCTGCAGGGCCGCAAGATTGAGCATCCCGCAAAGGGTATCTACATAATCGACGGCAACAAAGTGCTGGTAAAATAACAGTGCCAATATATGCAACGAGACAATAAAGCATTTGCAATGCTGACCTTGCTGTTTTTGTTGCCTGCAATTTTATTTGCGCAGGAGAGTGATGCACGCGGGAGATACTTCTATAAAAAGGAGTATATCCCCGCAGAACTCCCCCGCTTTGCCCATAGCCGCCACCTGCTGCCAAGCCCTGTGTGGGACGAGAACCCGCAATGGGTGGAGCTCTATTGGAAAGCTTGGGAGATTGCATTCTCAAATTTAAGGCAACCACCCAAAGGCTCTCCCTTGGTGGCCAACTGGATAGACGAAGGACTCTCGCCACAGGTATTCCAGTGGGACACACATTTTATGGTTATGTTCGGGCGCTATGCGGCACACATATTCCCATTCATAGAGTCACACGACAATTTCTATGCACGGCAGCACGACGACGGAATGATATGTCGCATACTCAACGAAGCCGACGGTGTTGACCACCACTGGGGGCTGGGTGCCAACTATGCAAGAACCATAAACCCGCCCCTTTTCAGCTGGGCCGAGATGGAGTACTTCCGATTCACAAAGGACACGGCGCGCTTGGCGCAGATAATCACACCCATTGAAAAGTATGTTGCCTGGGTTGAAAAGAACCGCCGGGCAACAGGCACGCAGCACAGCCTCTACTGGTCCAACGGGCAGGCCAGCGGAATGGACAACACACCGCGCGACGTTGGCCGCCCTGCACCCGACGGCGACATACACTCGGCCACGGATGCGATGGGCTGGATTGATATGTCCTCGCAGATAAAGATGTGCTACGACAATCTTGCCGAAATTTGCACCATATTAGGAAGAAAAAGCGAGGCAAAAGAGTATAGGAAAAAAGCCTCATCGCTCGCCAAGCGCATAAACCGTTATATGTGGGACAAGGAGAGCGGGTTGTACTACGACGTGGACACTGCATCGGTACGCACAAAGTGGATTACAACAGCAACCTTCTGGCCCATACTCGCAGGCATATCATCACCCGGGCAGACTGCGCGCCTTGTGTCGGCAATCAAGAACGAAGAACTCTTCTGGCGCCCCCTGCCCCTGCCATCGCTTGCAGCCAATCAGCCACATTACGATGCACGCGGCCGCTACTGGAGAGGCGGTGTGTGGGCCCCAACCACTTATATGACGGTAAAGGGGTTGCAAAACAGCGGTTACGAGGAACTCGCTTCCACCATTGCCGCAAAGAATATGGCGGTTATGTACAAGGTTTATGAATCCACAGGCACCATATGGGAGCTATACTCGCCCGAAATGCCTATACCCGCCACCGATGCCACAGGCGTGCAAACGGTGAAACCCAACTTCGTGGGCTGGAGCGGCCTCATTCCCATATCTATGTTCATTGAGAATATCATAGGAATAAATGCCGATGCTGTAACAAACAAGGTTGTGTGGCGCAGCACAAGCGAAAAGCGCCACGGCATCGAGGGGCTTAAGTTCGGCGATGTGGTGACCTCGCTCGTGCGCGAAGGGAACCGCGTTTCGGTGGAATCGAGCGGGGAATACACCCTTATACTCAACGGAAAGAAGCACAAGATTTCAAAAGGCAAGCAGACTTTTGAGATAGTTGCCACCAAGAAGCGCCCCCGCGCATTCATTGGTGTGAATATCGGTTTTTAGAGAACGGGATGCAAAATACCACAAAGAAAAGCGACAGAGATATCTCGCATACGCTCGATATGACACTCGTGTTGCCATTCAGGTGTTTAAGAGTTAACACCGCAGATAAATAAAAAAAGGTTCACTCAAAGAGTGAACCTTTTTAACCTTTTCAGGCGTAGATTATCTACGCAAGCCAAGTTTTGCAACGATTGCACGGTAGCGATTGATATCGCGGTCCTTCAAGTAGTTGAGGAGCGCACGACGCTTACCTACCAACATTGTCAAGGCTCTCTGTGTACTATAATCTTTACGGTTTGCCTTGAGGTGCTCCGTCAAATGGGCGATACGGTATGAGAACAATGCTATCTGGCTCTCTGCAGAACCGGTATCAGTGTTAGACGTTCCGTATGTACCAAAGATTTCTTGTTTTTTAGCTGAATCCAAATACATAGATTTGTGTTTTTAGGATGATTAAAAATTTTACTAGCGGGTGCAAAGATACTGCTATTTTTTGGAACAGCAAGCCTTTTGCAAAGAAAAATTCACAACGCAAGCATACACAAGCCCGTGGACAAAGAGGAAACAGGCACAAAACACAATCTTTTTCTATTTTCAAAACAGCTTATCGGGTATTTATTCGTTTTTTCCACTGTTTTGTAGTAACTTTGCACCCTAATAATGTATATAAATATCTTACAATAATGCAGAATATTCGTAACATTGCCATCATAGCCCACGTCGACCACGGAAAAACCACATTGGTAGATAAAATGATGTTGGCAGGCAACCTGCTCAAGGAACAGGACAACGACAACCTCACACTCGACAACAACGACCTTGAGAGAGAGAGAGGTATAACCATTCTATCGAAGA
The DNA here is from genome assembly GCA_017536765.1 of Bacteroidaceae bacterium. Taxonomy (GTDB): domain Bacteria; phylum Bacteroidota; class Bacteroidia; order Bacteroidales; family Bacteroidaceae; genus HGM04593. The sequence continues at coordinate 13,418 of JAFXGV010000037.1, read as the reverse complement.
ACGTATCAATACAATATAAGGGAACAAAAATAAACATCATAGACACCCCGGGACACAGCGACTTTGGCGGCGAGGTGGAGCGCGTGCTCAATATGGCCGATGGTTGCATACTCCTGGTTGATGCCTTCGAGGGCCCTATGCCACAGACGCGTTTCGTGCTGCAAAAGGCATTGCAGATTGGTTTGAAACCCATTGTTGTAGTAAACAAGGTGGACAAGCCCAACTGCCGCCCCGACGAGGTGCACGAAATGGTGTTCGACCTTATGTTCTCGCTCGATGCCACCGAGGAGCAGCTGGACTTCCCCGTGATATTCGGTTCGGCAAAAAACAACTGGATGAGCACCGACTGGCGCAAACCCACAAACGACCTCACCCCGCTGCTCGATGCCATTCTTGAGCACATACCCGCCCCCGAGCAGTTGGAGGGCACACCGCAAATGCTCATCACATCGCTTGACTATTCGCCCTACACAGGCCGCATAGCCATAGGCCGCGTGCACCGCGGCACACTCACCGAGAACGCCAACATCACACTGGTGAACCGCAACGGCGAGCAGACCAAGATGAAGATTAAGGAGCTACACACATTCGAGGGGCTTGGCCGCAAAAAGACCGATGCTGTGAGCTCGGGCGACATATGCGCCATTGTGGGCCTCGACAAGTTCGAGATAGGCGACACAGTGTGCGACTTTGAGAACCCCGAGCCATTGCTACCCATTGCCATCGACGAACCCACAATGAGTATGCTGTTCACCATAAACGACTCGCCGTTCTTTGGCAAGGAAGGCAAGTTCGTCACGTCGCGCCACATACAGGAGCGCCTGGAAAAGGAGCTCGACAAGAACCTTGCCCTGCGCGTGAAGAAGGACCCCGAAGAGGATGCCTGGACCGTCTTCGGCCGTGGCGTGCTCCACCTGTCGGTACTCATTGAAACTATGCGTCGCGAAGGATACGAGTTGCAAGTGGGGCAGCCGCAGGTGATTTACAAAGAGATAGACGGTGTGCGCTGCGAGCCCATTGAGGAGCTCACAATAAACGTGCCCACCGACTATTCAAGCAAAATGATTGATATGATTACCCGCCGCAAGGGCGAAATGCTCTCGATGGAGGCACAGGGCGACCGCGTGAACATTGAGTTCAACGTACCCTCACGCGGCATCATCGGCCTTCGCACCAACGTGCTCACGGCATCGGCAGGCGAGGCCATTATGGCACACCGCTTCAAGGAGTACCAACCATACAAGGGCGACATAGAGCGCCGCACCAACGGCTCAATGGTAGCAATGGAAAGCGGAACAGCTTTTGCATACGCCATCGACAAACTGCAGGACCGCGGCCGTTTCTTCATAAACCCGCAAGAGGAGGTGTATGCAGGCCAGGTTGTGGGCGAACACATCCACGAAAACGACCTTGTGATAAACGTAACCAAGAGCAAGAAACTCACCAATATGCGCGCCAGCGGAAGCGACGACAAGGCACGCATCGTACCCCCAATAATATTCTCGCTCGAAGAGGCATTGGAATACATAAAGGAGGATGAGTATCTGGAGGTTACCCCCAAATCAATGCGTATGCGCAAGATAATACTCGACGAGATTGAGCGCAAACGCGCCAACAAACAATAACACACGATGAAGAAGCTACTGTTTTTCGCACTCACACTGCTGCTTGCAGCATCCTGCAAAGAGGCACCACGCTACACCATTACCGGCAACACCGGCAAAGGGGGCGACACACTCTACCTGTTCGGGCTCGACAGCCGATACGAAAAAATAGAGAAGATTGCTTGCGACAAGCAGGGCACATTCACCCATACCGTAAAGACCGACACCATAGCGCCGCTTGGGCTTGTTATGCCAAGCGGTGAACTCATAACCCTGTTTGCCGAGCCAAATGTGGAGGCACAACTGCTGTCGGACAGCATAAAAGGCGAGGGCTGGATAGTAAAAGGCGGCAGGGAACAGGCACTATACGACAGCATTGCCGGCATAATAGCAAAGGCCGAGAGCAACTCGCAGAAGCAGGTGCACATAGAGGCTTTTACCCGTGCCAACCCTATGAGTAACGTGAACGTGGAGATTATACGCCGTTTCATGGTGGACATTCCGCAGCCCAACAACAACTTCATACTCAGCCGCATAAGGAACCTTGGCGGCACACTGCAGGACCACGAGTTTTTCATTGAAATGCAGGAGCGCACAGACAGCAAGAACAGCAACATCATTTACAAACTGATGCCCTCGTTCAGCTACACCACCGCCAACGGCAAAAAGATAACGCAAAGGACATACAAGGACAAGATGCTCGTTGTAAACTTTTGGGCAGCGTGGGACTCGCTCTCCCGCACGCAGATGAAGGAGATAAGCAGGTTGTTTGCCACCTGCGACACAAGCAGAATGAGTATGCTCAACATCTCGCTCGACTACGACACCGCGTTGTGGAGAAGAAGCATTGCCTGTGACAGCATTGCAGGCGACAACGTGTGCGACGGCAAGGCGTGGTACAACAACACAGCAAAGCGCTTCAACATATCGGGCCTCCCTTTCACGCTCATTGCAAGCCCATACCAGCGCATCGACCTCTTCGGCCTCACTGCCGACCAATTCTCACACGCGACTGACTCCCTTGCCGAAAAATATTTCAAGGAGAAGAAACTGAAAAGAAACAGCCCTAAACGCAGATAGAGCTATGTTGGTAAAGGTATTTGCAGCAGCCCTTCAAGGAATAGATGCCATACAGGTGACCATTGAGGTGAATGCCCTGCGAGGAATAAAGTTTTTCCTTGTGGGCCTGCCCGACAATGCCGTGAAGGAGAGCCACGAACGCATAAACTCGGCCTTCCAATACAACGGCCTGCGCTTCCCCGGCAAGCAGATTATCGTGAATATGGCACCCGCCGACATACGCAAGGAGGGCTCAGCATATGACCTGCCCATAGCCATAGGTATCCTTGCCGCCGACGAAAAGATATCAACCGACAAATTAGATAAATACCTTATAATGGGCGAGTTGGGGCTCGATGGCGGGCTTATGCCCATAAAGGGCGCTCTGCCCATAGCCATAAAGGCCAAGGAACTTGGTTACAAAGGCATAATTATACCCACGGGCAACGCAGCCGAGGCGGCCGTTGTTCACGGCTTGGATATATGCGCAGCCGATAACCTTATGCAGGTAATCCGTTTCCTCAATGGCGAGGAGGAGATAACACCATACACCATAGACACCCGTGAAGAGTTCTATTCAAAGCAGAGCACATTCCCGTTCGACTTTAGCGAGGTACGCGGCCAGGAGAGCGTGAAACGTGCATTTGAGGTGGCAGCGGCAGGCGGCCACAACCTGCTTATGATAGGCCCCCCGGGCAGCGGAAAATCGATGATGGCAAAACGCCTGCCATCGATACTGCCGCCAATGAGCATAAACGAAAGCCTCGAAACCACCAAGATACACTCCGTAAGCGGGCAACTCAAAGGAGGAGCATCGCTCATTACACAACGCCCCTTCCGCAGCCCACACCACACAATATCCTCCGTGGCACTTGTGGGCGGTGGCGGCAATCCCAAACCCGGCGAGATATCGCTGGCCCACAACGGCGTGCTCTTCCTCGACGAGCTGCCCGAGTTCAACCGCACCGTGCTCGAGGTTATGCGCCAGCCCTTGGAGGACCGCAAGATATGCGTGGCACGTGCCAATTACAAGGTGGAGTACCCCGCAAGCGTAATGTTCGTTGCAAGTATGAACCCCTGCCCCTGCGGCTACTACAACCACCCCACAAAGGCCTGCGTGTGCACCCCTGCCCAAATACAGCGATATATGGGCAAGATTTCGGGGCCCCTGCTCGACCGCATCGACCTGCAGATAGAGATTGTGCCTGTGCCGTTCGAGAAAATTTCCGATGCACGCCCAGGCGAACCCAGCGCGGCAATACGCGAGCGTGTGATAGCTGCCCGCAAGATACAAGAGGAGCGATTTGCGCAAGAAGAGGGCATCTACTGCAACGCACAAATGACACCCGCGCTCATTGCAAAATATGCAACGCCCGACAAGCAGAGCCTCACTATGCTGAAGACCGCAATGACACGCCTCAACCTGTCGGCACGCGCATACGACCGCATCCTCAAGGTTGCCCGCACCATTGCCGACCTCGAAGGCTGCGAGAACATACAGAGCCACCACATAGCCGAGGCCATAGGCTACCGCAACCTCGACAGGGAGAACTGGGGCGAGTGATTTCACGCCATTTCAGGCAACACCACATCGCATTGTCATTTGCACAAATTTGCAATTTTCGTATAATTTTATAATTTTGCAACTGCTTTATCGTTGAAAAACAAAACCATATGCGACACACTATCAAAAAAATAATAACCTGCATATTTTTATGCATTATAGCCTGTGGCGTGCAAGCCCAAACGCAGCAGGGATATATTAAAACCATAGGCCGCAAGGACAAGAAAGGCGAGCCGCTTGGCAACGTGTCTATCCGTCTTAAGGGCGGGCACAACGCCGTGCTCAGCAACAGCAACGGACAATTCGCCCTGGTGATGCACGGCAAGAAGGTGGGCGACTCCTACTCGCTGCAGCAGGTGAGAAAGAGCGGCTATCAACTGAACGATGCCGGTGTGATAGGCCGCAGTTTCGCCTATTCCGACAAGGTGCCGCACACCATCGTTATGGTATCCACCGCACAGTTGCAAAAGGACAAGCAACGCATCGAGAGCAACGCGTACCGCGTAGCCGAAAAGAATTACGAAGAGAAGGTTGCCTTACTGGAACAGCAGGTAAACGACAACAGCATTACAATGAAAAAATACCAGGAAGAACTGCTGTCGTTGCAAGAGAGCTTCGAAAAGTACCAGCTTATGATAGACGGCCTTGCCGACCACTATGCACATACCGATTACGACGACCTCACCGACAAGGAGCGCGAGATAAACATATGCATAGAGGAGGGCAACCTTGAGCGGGCCGACTCGCTCATACACCAGCTGTTCAACCCCGTAGATATTCTAAAGCGCAACAAGGAGGCCATAGTGCAGATTGAGCAACAGCTGTCGCAGGCCAACGCCCTCATTGCAAGTGCCAATGCCGAGATGGCCAAAGTGCTTAAACAGCAGAAGAAGGAGGCAGAGTACCTCTACAACCTATACACCATTGCACTTGCAAAATTCGACAACGAAAAGGCTAAATTTTACATAGAAACCCGTGCCGAGCTGGACTCAACCGTTGCCGAATGGCAGTTCGATGCAGCCTTTTACCTGCACAAGCAAAACCGGTTCAAGGCAGCAAAGCATTACTATACACGAGCGCTCGATGCCAGCCGTGCTCTCACCAAGGAGAATCAACAGGCCAATGAACAAGGCATAGCATCAACCCTTAATAACCTTGCGAGCCTGTATATCGACACGCAGCAGCACAACGACGGTGAGGCTGCCTATAAAGAAACCTTGGAGATATACCGCCGCCTTGCTCAGGAGGAGCCCGAACTGCACGAGCCCGATGTAGCACTTATTCTCAACAATTTAGCCCTGCTATACATAGAGATTATGAAATACGGCGAGGCCGAGGATATGTGCAAAGAGGCATTGGAGATACGCCGAAGGCTTGCCAACACCGATGCGCAATTATATGAGCCTTTTGTTGCAAACACACTCAATAATCTGGCCCTGCTATATTCCAACACACAGCGTTACGAGGAGAGCGAACAAGCCTATAAAGAGGCGCTGCAAATATATCGCCGCCACGCCGAGAGCAACCCGCATCAATACGAGCCCTATGTAGCCGTAACACTCAATGCACTTGCCATCCTCTACTACAACACAATGCGCTTTGAGGAGAGCGAGCAGATGTGCAAAGAAACCCAGAACATACGCACCAAGTTCAACGAGAACAGTTCTCAAAGCAACGATCCCAACGTGGCAACCACGCTCAACAACCTTGCAACCTTCTACTACAACACCCATAGATACGAAGAGAGCGAGGCTATGTACAAAGAGGCGCAGGCAATATACAAGCACCTTGCCCGGGAGAACCCGCAAATATATGAGCCATACATAGCAATGACACTGAATAACCTGGGAGGAGTATATTCCGACACCAGGCGTTTTGAAGAGAGTGAGCAGGCCTACAATGAGGCCCTCGAGATGCGCAAAAGATTCGCCCTTGACGATTCGCTGGCCTACTGGCCCGATGTGGCACGCACGCTCAACAACATAGCATCGCTATACTTCGACACCAGACGATACGAAGAGAGTACCGAAATATACAAAGAAGCATTGGAGATACGCCGAAAGCTTGCAAAGGAAAACCCGCAGGCCTATCGTGTGGATGTGGCAATGACACTCAACAACCTCACAAACCTCTATCACGCCACAAGACAGTTTGTCGAGAGCGAAAACAGCGGCAAAGAGGCGTTGGAGATATATTACGAGCTTGCCAAGGAGAATCCGCAACTGCACGAACCGGGGGTGGCCTTTACGCTCAACAACCTGGCATCCATTTACTACCGTAACAGCAAATTTGCCGCAGCCGAGGAGAAATTCAAAGAGGCTATCACTCTCTATAAAAAACTTGCAGCAGCCGACACGCAAAAATACTCAGCCGATGTTGCGCGCATACTCAGCAACCTGGCATCGCTCTACTCCGACACCAAACGATACACCGAGAGCGAAACCCTGTACCGCGAAGCATTGGATATACGACAAAAACTTGCAGCAGAAAAGCCCCACCTCTATGAGCAGTCGTTAGCAATCACACACTACAATATGGGCCTGTTGTTCCTGCGCAGCCAGCACTACAAGAAAGGCATTGCCGCATTTGAAAGCGCATTTTACATCTACAGCAAACTTGCCGCCGAGGAACCTCTTTTGCAGCAGCACTACACCAACTCACTTAAATGGCTTGTGCAGCTATACAAGAACGAGGAAGAACACACAAAAGGCTACGAAGTGTACGAGGAGTATATGCCCATCTTAAGGCAGAACTTCAAAAAACACTCCGACCTATACAAGGCCGAATATATAAAGGCCTTGGGCTACCACACATCACAGTGCCTTATTATGGGCCAATATGCAAAAGCCGAGGAGTATGCACGCGAGGAGGCCGAGATAAACCCCGGCAATCTGCAAATATACCGCGACCTGGCAATAGCCCTCGTTCTGCAAGAGCGATATGCCGAAGCCGAGAAGATTTATACCACCTACAGGCCCCGCCTGAACGAAGAATTCAAGGCCGACCTCAAAAAATACAAAAAGCAGAAGAAAATAACCAAAAAACATAAGAACGGATTACGAAGAATAAACCTTATACTCAATGACTGACATTAAAGAAAAATACAAGTACTACGCATTTATTTCGTACAACTCAAAAGACACGAAATGGGGAAAAACCATACAGCGCAAGCTCGAGGGCTACCGCCTGCCGGCCAAGTTGTGTGCACAACACGGCTGGGAGCGTAACCCCATAAAGCCGGTATTCTTTGCACCCACCGACATACAACCCGGGGGGCTCACCGTGGAATTACAGGAGCGCCTGCGTGCATCGCGCCACCTCATTGTAATATGTTCGCCCAACTCGGCAAAGTCGGAATGGGTGGGCAAGGAGATTGAATACTTTCACTCATTAGGCCGCACCAAGAACATACACTTTTTCATTGTCGATGGCGAGCCACACAGCGGTAACCCCAAGACCGAGTGTTTCAACCCCATAATAAACAAGCTCGGTATCCCCGAGATTCTTGGTGCCAACATACACGAAAAGAATGTGAGCAGGTGGCCGTGGATTAGAAAAGAGCGTGCATACGTTCAGCTCATAACCAAGTTGTTAGGCATTGAGTTCGATGCCATCTGGCAGCGCCACAAACGACAATTGGCCGAGCTTTTCGGTATGTGGGTATTGGGAATAGGTGTTATCATATCCATTCTTCTGCTCGAGTGGTATTCGAGCCAGCCCGTGGATATACAAGTGAAACTTAACGAAACCTCATATGTAAACAACGAATTGCCACCGCTGAACAACGCAGTGGTGACGGTATCGCTCGACAACGAAACCAAGACCGACACCGTCAGAAGCATAGACACCGGTACACTGTTCAAAAACATACCCGCCAAGTTCATTGGGCAGGAGGTAAAATTCTCGGTTAAGTGCAACGATTTCCACGACACAGACACCACTTTGGTGCTTTCCGAACTGAACACAATAAACATACGCCGCGATGCATCGGTGTATGGCGACATCCGTTTCCGCCTATGGGATGTGAAGAACGAGTGCCCGCTTGCCAACACCACAATAAACATAGATGGAACCGAGGCCGTGTCGGACGAAGATGGCAACGTATCGCTCTTTATGCCCATAGAAAAGCAGAAGGAGCACTACACCATAACCACACCATTGAGCAAGGACATATATACCATATATATGCCTTGTGGCGACTATAATGCGATACTCATAGAATAACCCCATCACACCGATGAACAGAACAGCACTATTCACCCTGCTTGCCCTGCTGCTTGCAATTGCACCTTGCCGCGCACAGCACGAACAGCGCGGACTGGTGAGAACCATTGGCCGCCCCAACAGCCCCGGAACGCCCATTGCCAACGTCACAATACGGGTACAAGGGTTGTTCAACGCCGTTATAACCTCAAAGGATGGAGTGTTCAGCATATCGGCACCCGACAAAAGCGACGGCGATGCACTTGTTCTGCAGAGCATCAGAAAGAGCGGCTACGAACTGAAGGACAAAAGCCTCATAGGGCGCGAGTTGGTGTTTTCGTCGCAAGTGCCCATTGAGATAATAATGGTGGACCTCAAACAGCTCGAGGCCGACAAGCAGCGCATAGAGGACAACGCCTATCGTGTGGCCGAGGAGAACTACCAAAAGAGGCTCAAGGAGCTGGAGCAGCAGATGAAGGAGAGGCAGGTGACCACCGACCAGTATCGCAGAGAGATAAGCGCCCTGCAGAACAACTACGAAAAATACCTGTCGCTCATTGGAGATATGGCCGAGCGTTACGCACGTGCCGACTACGACGAGATGGACTCGATAGACCGCGAAATAAATATGAGCATAGAGAGTGGCGACCTTGAGCGTGCCGACTCGCTCATACACACGGTATTCAATCCCGAAACGGTGCTCGAGCGCAACCGCGCCGCCAAAGAGGAGATAAGGAAACGAATAGAGTTCGCCCAAAAGGTGATAGACAAGGCCAATGCCGACAAAGAGGCCATACGCCGCGATACCGAATATGCCGAGCGCGTTGCGCTGCTCAGCGAAAAACTCGCCGCCGAATATTGCTCCATAGAGGATTGGGAGAAAGCCAAAGAGTGCCTCACCACCGCATTGGAGATAAATAAACTGCTCTACGGCGACGACGACAAGCGCACAAAGGATATTTTAGAGAAAATATCGGAAATAGACAAAAACAGGAGCACCCTGTAGATTTTATTTGTAATTTTGCAGCGTTTATTAAAAACCGAGTTATGCAGGAGATAAAAAGCATATGTGTATATTGCGCCTCGAGCAGCAAGGTAGATGCCTGCTACTCCGATGCTGCATACACGCTTGGCACCATCATAGGCAAGGAGGGAATGAGCCTCATCACCGGTGGCGGCTGCCAAGGTCTTATGCGCTGTGTGGAGGATGGCACGCTCGATAATGGTGGCAGGGCTATTGGAGTAATCCCACAATTTATGGTGGAACAGGAGTGGCATCACAAGGGGTTGAGCGAACTGCGTATAACAAAGGATATGCACGAGCGCAAGCAGACAATGGCAACCCTTTCCGATGCCGTGATAGCACTGCCCGGCGGTTGCGGAACAATGGAGGAGTTGTGCGAGGTAATTACCTGGAAACAGTTGGGGCTATACTTCAACCCCATCATCATACTTAATATAAACGGTTACTACGACCACCTCATAAAGCAGCTGGAGCACGCCATAGAGGAGCATTTTATGGGTAAGATTCACGGCGAGATATGGCGGGTGGCCACCACCCCCGCCCAGGCCATACAGTTGGTAAAGGAGACACCACGCTGGAACTGCGAGGTGCGTAAATATGCCGCACTATGACAGCAGGTGAAGCCATACCATATAATTTTCTTGGCGACAATGTCGTAATGGCGCTCTTTGTGCTTAACCTCGTGGGTATGGCATACGTTTTTCTAATGAACGGCAGCAGCATTGTGGAACGCGCCAAAAGTATGTTCTACCACGGCAAGCAGTCGAACCCCTACACCGACCGCACACACATAACCAAGCTATGCAACCTGCTGCTGTATATGCAAACGATATTCTATTGCAGCATCATCGCCTTTGGCAGAATACAGTACACCACCCCGCTCACGCGGGGAGCCACCCCCTACATAATACTCGCAGCCTTCTATCTGCTCATAGCAGTGGCCCTGCTTATGAAAAGAGGATTGTACGACATTTGTAACCTAACGCTCTTGTCCGCAACCATAGCTCGCGAGTGGAAAGAATCATATTTCTTTACAATAAAGCTATCAGGGTTCATTCTGCTGCCCCTTGCAATATGCATAATATTCGTAAAAGGTTTTTCCATAACATATTATACAATATATTTACTTTTTGCTACGCTACTATATGCCGTGGTGGTTGTTTACAGCGCCAAAAAAATCATTTTCAAGAAAAAATGCATCGGTTTGGATATTTTTTTGTATCTTTGCGCACTTGAATTTTTGCCTATGGCAATTCTGTGGAGAGCAATCCACGTTATAAATGCATTTTTAACAACAAAAATTTAGGACATTGAAAGTAAGCAAGATTTTGGTTTCGCAGCCGAAACCGGCAACAGGGAAATCACCGTATTTTGATATTGCGGCAAAGCACAATGTGCAAATAGATTTTTGCTCCTTTATAAAAGTTGAAGGCGTAACAGCCAAGGAGTTCAGACAGCAGAAGGTATCCATCCCCGGCCACACAGCCATAGTATTTCTATCGCGCCACGCAATAGACCACTTCTTCACGCTGTGCAAGGAGTTGCGCGTAACCATCCCCGACGATATGAAATATTTCTGCCTGTCGGAGACCATTTCACTCTACATACAAAAGTATGTTCAATACCGCAAGCGCAAGGTATTCTACGGCAACGGGCACATAAACGACCTGGAGCCTCTCTTCGTGAAGCACAAGACCGAGAAGTACTTTGTACCAATGTCAAACGTGCACAACGATGAGCTCAACCACATATTCAATTCACACGGCATTGCACATTCACAGGCCGAAATTTACCGCACCGTGAGCACCGAAATACCTGCCGACTACATAAAGTCGTACGATATGCTCATCTTCTTCAGCCCCCACGGCCTGGATTCTTTGAGAAAGAACGTGCCCGACTATGTGCAAGGCGAGCAGAAGATAGCCTGCTTTGGAAACGTCACAGCCGACTGCATACGCAACATAGGCCTGCGCCTGGACCTTGAGGCACCCACAGCCACATTGACCAATATGCCCGCAGCGCTCGACGACTACCTCACAAAGAACAACGCATAAGAGCAACAACATAAAAAAAGCCTGTCTTTCACCCTGTTTAGACAGGCTTTTTTCGTATCTTCGCACCACACTTATAATACACAACCCACCAACAATGCGCGAAAACGGTTTCCCACTGAAAGAGCACCTAAAGAGCAAAAGCATCATAGATGCACTCTATGCAACAGGAGCATCGGCCACAGCCTTCCCGCTGCGCGCAGTGTTTATGGAGCTACCGGCGCAAAGCAACCTCCCCACGGCAGGCATACTCATAAGTGTGGCAAAAAGACGATTTCGCCACGCCGTGGACCGCAACCTTGTCAAACGCCGCATACGCGAAGCCTACCGCCTTAACAAGCAGCCGTTCATCGCCGAACTTGCAAGGCAGAACAAAAAAATGGCAGTTGCCATTATATACATAGACACCAGGCACAACAGCACCGAATTCCTTAAAAAGAAGATGGGCAAGCTGCTTGCCGCCATCATAGAAAAGAACAATAAACAATGCGAGGGCTCATTATAAAAATACTCATACTGCCCATACGCTTCTACCAAAAGTGTATATCGCCCCTCACACCCCCATCCTGCCGTTTCACCCCCACCTGCTCGCAATACGCAGTGGAGGCAATAACCAAGCACGGCCCCATAAAAGGGCTATACCTTGCAGTGCGCCGCCTGCTACGCTGTCACCCGTGGGGAGGAGATGGATACGACCCTGTACCATAATGCTCATAGACCTTCACACACACCACGCGACTCGGGAGCCGCACATCACAAGCATTATAAGCAGCGGCACCACACCCACCACCGATGGCAGCCCCTGCTCGGTGGGCATACACCCGTGGCACATAACCGCTGCCCGGGAAGCGGAAATGCAGCAGGTGTGCAGGGCCGCGCGTGCAAGCAACGTGGTTGCCATAGGCGAATGCGGCATAGACAAGCTTAAAAGCCCTGCCGACATTGCCTTGCAAACAGAGGTGCTCGCCGCACACGCAGCCCTTGCCGAGGAGGTGCAAAAACCGCTCATACTGCACTGCGTGAAGGGGCAGGAGGAGATAATGAAACTGCGCCGCCAAATGGCGGCAAAACAGGCCTGGATAATACACGGATTCCGTGGCAAGCCGGCACAAGCGCTGCAATTGACAGGCGCAGGTTTCTATCTGTCATATGGCGAGAGGTACAACGGCGACAGCCTTGCCGCCACCCCCACCGATAGGCTTTTCCTTGAAACAGACACAAGCAGCACGCCTATCTACGATATATACAAAGAGGCAGCAAAGCATCTTTCTATGAGCATTGAGGAGTTGTCTACTGTCATTGCGCAGAATTTAAGCCGTTGCAATATCAACATAATATAAACCCTGTTCGATATAAAGTTACACCTGTCATTCTATATTTGCGATGTCATCAGCTTGCTTTTTTATTGACAACCCGCTATGCACAACCCTATGTGCAACGAGCGGCCACTGCTGCAGAACTCACCGCTAACAAAACGTTGTTTTGTCATTCCGAACCTTGCGTGAGGAATCTCAAAGGCATCGCGGAATAAGAGATATCTCACATACGTTCGATACGACAGGCACTATACAAACACGCCAATTCATAGTGAAAATCTTATACCGTATTCAGGTTAATATAAACCACCGCGGCAGAGCTCGCCGCTGTTTCACTTACGGTGCCGGTTCTCTTTTTATAATTACTCCCTGCTGCTGTTCGCGCAATGACGAGCAACGGTAATTCCACACTCGCGTATCTATTAAGTGATACGCGCGAAATAATGCACCATTGCAATTTCAACGCAGGGTGGCCTTTGAATGCGGAAATAGCGCGAGGATGTCTGAGTGTAGTTGAAAAACGAATAGCAGAGCATCACTTGTAAACAGTTATGCTATGCCGTTTTTCAACAAGCGAGTTTCGCAGCGCCCGCAGGC
>JAFXGV010000036.1 GCA_017536765.1 Bacteroidaceae bacterium | reverse complement strand
CATTTTGTAACATCAAATAAATTTGTGTTACATTCGCTTGCACCATCATTGCCAGAGATTCTGCGAAGATGGGCTGCGCTCATTTTGTAACATCAAATAAATTTGTGTTACATTCGCTTGCACCATCATTGCCGGAGATTCTGCGAAGATGTGCTGTGCTCGTTTTGAAATAATTATAAAAACTAAATATTATGTGTAAAAGAATTTTAATGTTTGCATCGTTCGTGATAGCATCGTTCGTGCTCAATGCACAGAATGCCGATGTCGAAGCGATGTTGAAGAAAATTGAGGAGGTAACCTCTTTCAAAAAAATAGAAAAGAACGATACCACCCGCAGTTATTACCTTATGAAGTTCCGCCAGTTGCTCGATGCCGATAAGCCCGAGGCGGGTTCTTTTGAGCAGCGCGTGATGCTGGGCCACCGTGGTTGGGACCGCCCCGTGGTAGTGGTAACCGAGGGCTATGCAGGCGACTATGCCTTCAACAACCCCCGATATATGGAGGAGCTCACAAAAATAATGGATGCCAATATTCTTTTTGTGGAGTATCGCTACTTCTCGGAGTCAACCCCCACACCCTGCAACTGGGAACATCTTACAATAGAGAACTCTATGGTCGATTATCACAATATAATCACCGCATTCAAAAAATACTACACTGCAAAGTGGGCTACCACCGGTATAAGCAAAGGCGGTTCCACATCAATGTTCTTCCGTGCATACTACCCCGAGGATGTAGATGTTTCCGTACCTTATGTGGGCCCGTTGAGCTGCTCTATCGAGGATGGTCGTCACGAGTCGTTCTTAGAGCGTGTATCCACCAAGGCAAAGCGCGATGCAGTGAGAAACTTCCAATATCTTATGTTTGAGCGCAAGGAGCAATATATGCCTATGTTCGATGCCTTCTGTGCAAAAGAGAACCTCTCGTTCCGTGTGCCCACATCGGACATTTACGACCTATGCGTGCTTGAATACCAGTTTTCGTTCTGGCAGTGGGGCGCTCCCGTTGAGGAGATTCCCGCAGCTACTGCAAGCGACGAGGATATAATGAAATATTTCATTAAGATGTGCAGCCCCGACTACTTCTCGGCAACCACCGAGATAGGCTCGTTCTTTGTGCAGGCTGTTAAAGATTTCGGCTACTATGGCTACAACACCGACCCCTTTGTGAAATATCTGAACCCTGCCGACATTGAGGGTTATTTGAAGAAGGTAATGCTCCCCGCCGAGTTTGCCGATGTTGTTTTCGACGACACCAACCACCGCAAGGTTACCGACTTCTACACCGAGAACGACCCCAAGGCTATCTTCGTTTATGGCGAGTGGGATCCCTGGACTGCAAGCGGTGTCACCTGGCTCAGCGAGCGTAATAAGAAGAATATAAAAGTGTATATAATACCCGACGGCAGCCACCGCGACCGCATCGCAACCCTGCCTGCCGACAAGCGCGAAGAGCTCTTGAACCAGCTTAACGAGTGGATGCAGTATAAGTAATATGCACGCCGCAGAGCACGCAATAGAGATAAAAGATGTGTCGATAGGGTACAAAAGCCGTGGGGCCGAGCACCTTATCGCACACTCTATAAATGCAACATTGCATCGTGGCGAGGTTGTGGCCCTTATAGGCTGCAACGGCGCCGGTAAGTCCACATTGTTGCGCGCTCTTGGAGGGTATGAAAAACCACTGAAAGGCGCCATCTTATATAATGGAACGGCAGCTTGCGATGTCACATCGGCACAGCTTGCCCGCCTCATAGCGGTGGTGCTCACGGATAATTCCGTGGCAGCTGCGCTCACCGTGCGCGAATTGGTGTCGCTTGGCCGCACGCCATACACCAATTTCACGGGGCATCTTCGTGTCGGCGACAATGCCGTTGTAGATTGGGCTATAAATGCAGTGGGGGTGGGGCCGTTAGCTCACAGGGCCGTGGGCACTCTGAGCGATGGCGAGCGTCAGAAATGTATGATAGCGAAGGCGCTTGCACAGGAGACACCCGTTGTGATGCTCGACGAGCCCACGGCGTTCCTCGATTTCGGGAGCAAGGTGGCTCTTTTCCGCCTGTTGCAAAGGCTTGCTCGCGAAATGAACAAGGCGGTAATAGTCTCCACGCACGACATTGAGCTGGCATTGCGCCTTACTCATAGGCTGTGGCTCATAAACGATGGTACGCTGCACTGCGGCACAGCCGACGAACTCTCGGCCACGGGGGTGCTTGGCGCGTTTATAGCAGGTGATGGTATAGCATACAATCGTGAAGAAAAAAAGATAGAAATAATATAAAACTATGAAATACAATTTTGACGAGATAATACCTCGCAAAAACAGCGACTGTCTTAAGTACGACAAGTTGCAGGAGATGTTTGGCACCGACGATGCCTTGTCTATGTGGATTGCCGATATGGATTTCCGCACCCCGCCTTTTGTAATAGAGGCACTGCGCCGCCGCCTTGACCACGAGGTGCTGGGCTACACATTCTGCTCTCCCCAATGGAAACCTGCTATTCAAAACTGGGTATCCCGTCACTATGGCTGGGAAGTTAAGGAGGAGGAGATAGGCTTTGTGGGTGGCATAGTACCCGCAATTTCATTTGCCGTTCAGTGTTTCACTGCACCCGGGGATAAAATCCTTATTCAGCCCCCTGTGTATCACCCATATCATCACGTGGTGAAGGACCTTGGCCGCACATTGGTGTATAACCCCTTGCGCCTTGTCGAAGGGCAGTTCGAAATAGATTTCGAGGATTTCGAGCGCAAAATCGTGGGCTGCAAATTGTTCCTCCTGTGTAACCCCCACAACCCCGGAGGTCGCGTGTGGAATGCCGATGAACTTGTGCGCATAGCCGATATTTGTGCAAAAAACGGCGTTATTGTCATTTCCGACGAGATACATTGTGATATGGCACTCACTGGCTACAAACACACTGTTTTTGCCACTGTGAGCGAGGCCGCAGCGCAGAACTCCGTAACCCTTATGGCTGCAAGCAAAACATTTAACATTGCCGGCCTCAAAAGTTCGTACCATATAATACAAAACGAGGCTTTGCGCAAGCAATACAGCGAGTATCTCACACGCAGCGAGCTCGACACAGCCCACCTCTTTGCAACCACAGCCGTTGCCGTGGCATACAACGAGGGCGACGAGTGGCTTGCACAAATGCTGCAATATGTAGAGGAGAACATCGCCTTCTTGGATAAATACCTCAAGGAGAATATGCCCAAGATATCATTCATACGCCCGCAAGCATCGTACCTTGTGTTCCTCGATGCCCGCGAGCTCGGTATGCCCCAAGAGAGGCTTGTGGAGTTCTTCCTCAAAGAGGCCAAGGTTGCAATGAACGACGGCACAATGTTCGGTCAAGAGGGAGCCGGCTTTATGCGTATGAACTTGGGCTGCCCCCGTGCAACGCTCCAGCAAGCCCTTGAGCAGATAAAAGCAGCATACGACAGGTTATAGAAACATAAATTTGTTTCGTTTAAGACCGCTTTGAAACTATCATATTACCCCGAAACGGCCGTTTCGGGGTATCTTTCAAATTTTAGTTAAAAAATGGAAAATTTAATCATTTTGCTAAAATTTCCCATTTTAACATTTGCAAAAAAGGAATCGTTTTAACATTTTTGCATCGCCTACGAGATAACAGATAACAGATAAGAGAGCACAGAGAGTAAAGAGCAAAAGACCGTCAGGCTGTGGCGTTACCCACTTTAGTAGCCTTTAGTGCCCTTAGTAGCCCTTAATAACCCTTAATGCTCCTTAATTGCCATTATAAATGAAAAACAATAAACAACCAATGAAACAGGAAAAACCGAAAAAAGAATTTTACACACCGCCTGTAATGACGCCGGTGGAGATAGAAACTTCCCAGATGTTGGCAGGTTCCTTTACAGGTAATGCACCGGATAGCGACGATAGCGAGTTCGGTGGCGCTCCTGAGCGTCGCGGGCAATGGGGCGATTTCTGGAAATAAATCGCACTATCGCGAGTTTTGTAGCCATTGGTCGCGTGCTGCATAGACGAAGTTTATGCCACGCGGGTGGCGGTAAGCAAAACGAGTCAATTTTGGAAACTGAAAACTGAAAGGTGAAAACTGAAAATAATATATGAATAAATTAGAGCATAAAATTTGGAATTGGATAAAGCTTTCCGCTTTAACCTTTCCCCTTTTCGTTTTCGTTGCTTGCAACGACAACGACGACATCGTGCCCGACACACCCACTGAGGGTAAGCTTGTACGACTCACTTTCGGCACTACCGATGCCGCGGGCACGCGTGCCGTTTGGAAAGATGAGGCCGGCAAAGGAAATCTTATTTTCAATTGGGAATCCGACCCTATAGGTCAGGAAATGGTGGCTGTAATATCAAGTGGAGATTATTTTATCACCAACTATCCGCCTTCTAATAATTTGAACGAGTATCAGTTCCATACCGGGCTGACTGTTACTCCGCAGGAAGACCCTCACTATGCCACATTCGAGACGGAGCGTTATTATATCGAAAATGAAATAAATACTCGAGCAAAGAAAATATTTGTCACGAATGTTCGCGGAAATACATTTTCGAGTACATCGTATATGTTCGATAGTTCAATCTATATGTCAAGCATGTTTGTCCAGCAAGCCTCACAGCAACCAGATTTCTTGAGAGGGGGGATGATGCTGTACGGCGAGGCTGAGATGAAGAATGGTAGTGCACTGATTTCATTCAAACATATTCCGGCTACTTTCCGCTTCATCATCACCAACGAAAGACCTGCAGCAACAACCATAAAGAGTGTTCAGGTGTCTCTTGTTGATGCCGATGGTAATGTCCAGCCGGTAGCAGCCGGGACTTTAGGTCTACAAATCGAAATAGAGAACAACACCTTCGTAATATACTACGGAGGTAATACCTACAATACTCATACCTCAATCACCACTCAGTTGGGTCAAAACGGCACTGCTTTAGCGAAGGGAGAACAGTACATAGCATATGCTTTGGCACTGCCAGTAGGAAATGCTGATACTGGAATGCCCGACGAAAACGCCTTCAAGGACAAAAAACTCCAATTCACCATCGAGGCATCGGGTCCGGACAACGAACACCTCTCTTTCGAACTGGATGCAGACAAATTGGCCGCTGCCAATCCGGGCAATGTGTACAACTGGGTCGGCGGCAAGTCCTACACTATCCGTATGAGCCTGGATGATGGACTCTTGGTACAGGATATCACCGTGGACGACTGGAACGAGCAGGATATAGCGGGCGGCGAGGCTGTCGAGTGGGTG
>JAFXGV010000035.1 GCA_017536765.1 Bacteroidaceae bacterium | reverse complement strand
GGCACCGATAAAATCACAGCAAACAGCCGTTCAAGCATCGGAAAAGGACAAATGCTGTTTGAGCGGTGTTCATCCTGTTGCTGTTATTGCGTGAAAAGCGAGTTCTTTTGTCCCCGATGGTTGAACGAAAAGCTGTTTGCGTCAAACAACAGCCGAACGAAGGATGTCGCTTGCGACTCGTGAGCAGAAGGCTGTTGTGACTGATTTTTGCGCGTGCCGGGCGCTTTGGTTCTTTCACGCGATGAAAGAACATATAAAAGCAAATTAAAAACAAAGAATTGCCGATAAATAACAACGATAACTATAAAGCAAGACAATCATCCATAGGATGCAGTACCAGTGTAACAGGCGCGACTCATTTATTAGGGGACACACAAAACCTCCTCAGTCTTGCGAAGAACGCAAGCCGGCTCCTCCTAATGAGGAGCAGTTTAATGCCCCTACAACAGGCGACCGCGCGATGAACCCCAATGTCGTAGTTCTCACAAGCATAGGTAATCTATCAATGTCATTTATTAGGGTATGCCCCTATACTTTCAGGTGAGCCGATAAAGCTCCCGTCGTCGCAAGCAACGCTGTGGCTCCGCGTTGCCATCGCCGTTTTTTTAGAAAGACACTCGATTGAGTCTCTTTTTTTATATATGTACCTTGCTTCTTGTTGCCGTAGAGGCATACAAACTCCTCCACTCTGCTTGCAGAGGGGAGGTGGATTCAAAAACTTGTTTTTTGAAGACGGAGGGGAGTGTGTGAAAACATTATTTATGGTACGGGCGCACCCGTGTGTGCCCAGTGAGCACCGGCAATGATTTTGGGCAGTGTCATTACAACTATGCGCAGCTACGTGTTTTAATCACTCCCTCTCGTTTAGCAACTCATTTATTACCCTTTTGTGGTTTGAAATAAAATATTTCGTTAGCAGATATGGCTCGCTTGCTTCGTATGGCGTTAGTTCCAAGCCCTCATCGGTTATTCTATAAATTTCGGCTTGTGGGTATGCAAGCAATACCGGTGAGTGCGTGGCAATGATTATTGCCTGCTATACCGTAATTTCCCCTGCCAAATCGCACTCCATAAGCCTGCGTACCTCGTCGGTGGGCAGGCCTTTCCCAAGCAGGTACATCAGTTTGGTGAGGGCTGCCTCCACCGTGCTGTCGTGGCCGCTTACAACGCCCGCCTCAATAAGTTGACGGCCTGTCTCGTACCGGGCCATCTCAACCGCACCGCCTGCGCATTGGGTGATGTTAACTATTATTTTACCCTCGCTGCTTGCGCGTGCAAGCTCCTGTGTGAGCCACGATGCCTGTGGCGCGTTTCCCGCACCGAATGTGCGGAATATCACACCTTTTATCTTCTTGCTGCGCAGAACGGCTTTCACAACATCCTCTTTAATGCCCGGGAAGAGTGAGAATATGATTATTCCCTGTTCCATTTCGTATTGCGGGGTGAGCGTGGCACTTTCGTCAAATGGCCTTATGTAGCGGTGGTTGTATATTATGCTGGTGCCCGCTGTTGCAAGGGCGGGGCAGTTGTTCGATACAAATGCATCGAAACTGCCTGCATCGCGTTTGGTGCAGCGGTTGCCACGCAGCAGTTTGTTGGCGAAATAGATACATACCTCGGGCACAATAGGTGTGCCATCGGCATTTTTGGCTGCTGCTATCTCTATTGCCGTTATAAGGTTCTCTTTACCATCGGTGCGCAGGGCTCCCACCGGCAACTGGCTGCCGGTGAAAATTACCGGCTTCATTATGTTCTCCAGCATAAAGCTCATAGCCGATGCTGTGAACGCCATAGTGTCTGTGCCGTGCAGCACCACAAAACCATCATACTGCGTATAGTTGTCCGATATTATTTCCGCGAGTTCTTTCCAATGGGCAGGCGTCATATCCGACGAGTCTATGGGTGGCAGAAAGCTCACTGCGTCTATATCGATGTTGAACAGCTCTATTTCGGGTATCTGTTGCATAAGATGTTCGAAATTGAAACTCTCCAACGCTCCGGTTTTTGCGTTCTGTACCATTCCTATGGTACCACCTGTGTATATGAGCAGTATCGAGGTCTTTTTCATAGTTGCCTTTAATCAGAGTATTTCTTTTATTTGCAGCAGGTTGTGCACGGTGTATGTGGGCCGGAACGGCAATTGCTCCAACCTTTTGCGGTTGTAGAAAATCTGGTCCATCTCCACCCCTGCGGCACCCACAATGTCGGTGTCGAACATATCGCCTATCATTATGCTGTTTTCTATGGTTGCATCGGCCACCTGCAAGGCGTGGATAAACAGCTCGGGGTGGGGCTTGTTTATGCCTATGTCCTCGGATAATACTATTCTTTTGAAATATTTTCTTAACCCTGCCGTCTGCATCTTGTGCTCTTGCAGTTCCTTGAATCCGTTTGACAGTATGTATAAATCGTATTTGGGGTATAGGTATTCCAATAGCTCTATGGCCCCGGGTATCACCTTGTTTTTTGTGGGTATGCGGCTGAGTACCTCGCGGCAGAAGGTGTCGGCAAGTTCCTGGTCATATATACCCACCATACGCAACGGGTAGCTGTAGCGGTCTTTGTTCAGCTCGGCTTTGGTTATCTTTCCTTCGCCATAGAGGGCCCATAATTCAAGATTGTGCGGCTCGTAGAGCGACATGAAGTGGCTGAACGAGTTAAAGAACCGTTCGTAGCCAAGCATTGTATATACCTCCTCGAACGACTCACGCGATGCAGCTGCAAAGTCGTAAATGGTGTCGTCGAGGTCGATGAATATATTTTTGTATTTGCCCATATTGCCTTATCTCACCTGTATCACAAGGTATTTGCTTGCGCTCCAGAAGTCGTCGGGGGCGGTAATGGTGAGTATATATTGCTTTTCGGCGTTGCGCTCAAGGGTGTAGCTGCCTTCGGGGTGGTTGGTGAGCAGTTTCGCCCTTTTTGCATAAGTGTTTATTGTTGTGAGCTCGCGCTTGTCTGCCTTGGTGAAATATTTGAAATTTATATTGCTTTCGCGCATCACCTCGCCGCTGCTCAATATGTTCTGCTCCTTGAGCTCGCTCTTTGTGCCTATGGCATACCACACGTTGTTCAGCTGCTGCTCCTGTTCAATGAGGCGCAGTTCTTGCCCTGTGTTCTCTTTTGTGAGGCCTGTGATGATGCTGTCGAGCCTGTTAATGTGGATATCCTTTTCGGCAAGCGCCTGCACCATTGCGCTCAGCTCCTTGCTCTTCTCTATGAGCATATTTTCGAGGTTGGCAATCTTTGTCTTGAGCTCTTTGGACACCTTCTTGTCACCCATCACCTGCTGCTTTAGCTTCTCAATCTCTTTTTTGTTGTTTGCAAGAGTATTTACAATGGCATCTATGTCACTTTTAAGAGCGTCGGCATATGCAACCTCGCTTGTTGCACTGCTTGCATTTATGCGCCCCTGCATCTCGTTTATCTTTTTGAAACCATCCTCAATTATATTCATAGTACCCAACAGGTCTGTTATGGTTGCATCCTTTTCGGCAAGAACAGTTCTCAGTGAGTCGTTGCTCTCTTGCAGTTGTGTGCGGCCGCCGTTGTTGCAACTTGTAAGCAGGGCTGTTGCCGCCAATAGTGAAATAAACAGTTTTTTCATAATGGTATGTTTTTAATTTATCTCAAAATATATTGTTCTATAGATTTATATAGCGTTTTTTACTCCTTTTCTCTGTTTGTCTTTTCGTCGGCACCGCCCACTAACAGCACAAACTCGCCGCGCGGCTCGTTCTGTGTGAAGTGCTCCACAAGCTCACTCAGCGTGCCGCGCACACACTCTTCGTGTATTTTTGAAATTTCGCGCACCGCAGCAGCCTGCCTATCGCCACCAAACACCTCGCATAGCTGTGTTAGGGTTTTAAGCACGCGATATGGCGATTCGTAGAATATTATGGTGCGTTGCTCCTCTTTTAGGCAGTTCAGGCGTGTCTGACGCCCTTTCTTTTGTGGCAGGAATCCCTCGAATACAAACTTCTCGGCCGGCAGCGCCGAACTCACAAGTGCGGGGACAAAGGCTGTCGCTCCGGGGAGGCACTGCACCTCCACACCATTCTTTACACACTCGCGCACCAGCAGGAAGCCGGGGTCCGAAATTGCCGGTGTGCCGGCATCGGAAACAAGAGCAACGTGATGTTCGCTGTTCTGAATGCGCTCCACAAGCGGTTTCACCGTCTGGTGTTCGTTGAATTTGTGGTGCGAATACATAGGTACCTGTATCTCTAAATGCTTTAACAGTTTGCCCGATGTGCGCGTATCCTCGGCAAGCACGAAGTCGGCCTCTTTAAGTATTCTTATGGCTCGCAGTGTAATATCTTCCAAATTCCCTACCGGGGTAGGGACCACATATAATATACCCATAATGCAGTATTTCAGTTTCTTTATGCGAAAATATATATAAATAAGCACAAAGCAATGCTCTTTTATCCTATTTTTAACATTTTAATTTTTTCTTAATGATAGAGGCTGCTATTGTTAAATAATATTTCACCTGTTGATAACTTGTTGTGCGTGGTTTTTGTTTTTGTCGGCTCTTTAGCTATCTTCGCAAAGCAACTTTTTAAGAAGAAAGAAAACACAAGATAATGAACCGATTTTCAGAATTCAATCAGATGGAGATGGCCCGTCGCGGGCGCATAGAGGTTATTTGCGGCTCAATGTTTTCGGGGAAAACCGAGGAACTTATCCGCCGCTTGAAACGCGCCAATTTTGCACACCAGAAGGTGGAGATTTTCAAGCCCGTTATTGATACACGCTACTCCGAGGAAGAGGTTGTGTCGCACGACAGCAACCACATTCTTTCTACACCCATAGAGTCGTCGGCAAGTATTTTGCTGCTTGCCACCGATGTAGATGTCGTGGGTATAGACGAGGCGCAATTCTTTGATGAGGGCCTGGTGGATGTATGTAACGAGCTTGCCCGTCGCGGCGCGCGCGTTATCATTGCAGGCCTCGATATGGATTTCCGTTGCACTCCCTTCGGCCCTATGCCCGCCCTTATGTCCATAGCCGACGAGGTTACAAAGGTGCACGCCATCTGTGTTAAGTGTGGCAATCTTGCTTATGTGTCGCACCGCAAGGTGGCAGGTGACAAGCAGGTGTTGCTTGGCGAAATGACCGAGTACGAACCACTGTGCCGCGAATGTTACTATGCCGCCCTTGCCGAAATGGAGAATTCCGGCAATGAGTAAGTTTATAAATTACAGCAAAAGAGGAGATGCTCAAAGCATCTCCTCTTTTGCTGTAATTATTGGTTTGGGTTTCCCACGCGCCCCGCAAATAGAATGGCGCCGCTTGAATTTTCTCTTATTGCAAATATAAACGGGCGGTCCAGCCTTATATGCTTCTCCTTTTCGGGTGGTGGCGGCAGAAAACCGCATCGCATAATAGAGGTTGCACCGGCTGCTTCAACACCCACTTCGTTGATAGATATGTAGTTCTTCTGCATAATATTGTCGATGGAAAGTCTTGTGTTGGAAATACCGCTGAAATCGGCCTTTTTGCCGAAAGCTCTCTTTATGCCCATCTCCTTGAGAATTGGTGCTATATTGGCGCCAAATTCTATTTTGAACTTTGGCACCTCAAGCTCAAAATAAGATTTTTTCCCGTTTACAAAGTCGTTGTTGCATACCTGTGCAAGCCTTTCTATTGCGGTCTCGGTTGACACTCCCTCGCGGGGCAATATAAAGAGCATTGAATATTCGGAATTCTCAAATACTCTTGCGGTTGCCTGTATGAAATCGTCCTCGTAATAGGGGGCAAAGCAGGCTCCTCTCATCATATCAACATCTATAGTTTTGCCGTCTGCCTTCTTGAACTTCTGTTTGCTTGTGGCTTTTTCCATAAATGGGAATACCCATTGCCCCTTGAACCAAATGGCATTGACAACCGCCATCTGCAAAGTGCTTGGCAAGTGCTCTATGATGTTGGTTATCCTTCCATTTGTCTCCTTGCTGCACCAATCGTTTATCTCCTCGGCTGCGGTGCTTAGCGGCACGCTCCTCACGGCCGCATTATAATATCTCTCACTTGTGCTCTTGAATAGCTCCTTTACATCTATCTTGTTGTCAATCCATATTGAGTTGGCAATGTTCATTTGCTGATACTTGTCGTTATCTCCTTTCATCTTTTCAATGCCGCTGTGCAACATTCCGTTGAACGCCTCTCTGCTTTTGTCTGCGGCAGGGTAGCCCAGTGTGGTGTATATCTCCTTGGCTGTTTTGCCATCGGCACCGTTTGCGCTCATTGCGAGTGCCCACATTGCGCTTGCAGGCGATATGCAGAAATTCTCCTCTTCAACAGTGCTGCTCGCTGTTTTCAAAAAACTTATTGCAAAGCTGTTGTTGTGCTGCATAACCACGGTTGTATCCTTTTCGGGCGTTTGCCCTGCCAATGTGGCTGTAAACAGCATAGCAGCTGCCATTCCTATAATCCTTTTCATTATGCTATTGTATTTGATTTAACAAGAATTGAAGATTTTCGTATGTGAATTCGCCGCCCATAAGACACACATTTGCGCCTGTGAGCACAGGCTTCTGTGTGGCCGCATCAATCTCTCTGTTAGTGATGACTAACAGCAAGGAACTCATTTCCTGCTGCTCCTCACCATCTTTGTATTTCCCAAAAAGATAGAAACGCTTGCCGGCTTTGCCGCTCACCACTATCGATTTGTAGCCATATTGCTTGTAAACCCGTGTGGCAAGCTCCTCGGCACCGCGAATCAAATCCATCTCCTGTTGTGTTTCGTTCGATGTTATATTTACGCTTCTTATAAAATCGATACTCTTGCGCATCTCCCCCAATGTCAATCCCAGCACGCTTTTGTCGCCGTTTGTCATTGATATCATCATCTTGGAGATGAAAAAGTAATCCACATTAGGCGACACCACCCGGGATGCGTGCTCCAGATAGTTACCGATATCGTATTTATCCTCATCGGCGCTTGCGCTCATTGTAAATGCAAGCATTATTATTGCAATGAAAAATTTTGTTCTCATATCATTGTATGTTTTGTATTGTTATTTGAAAATGTCCTCGCTCATCCTATTCCCGATGGCTGCCTGCAGGCTGCCAATCTGTGCCGCGGTCTCTTTCTCCTTTTCCATTCCGCAGCTAAGCGCCTCGGCAAACAGTGCGAGTGTCTCATCTATGTGAACGGCAGCCACCTTGGGATCGCTGAAGGTCTCCCGCGGCTTTGTTTCGCCTATGTCTATAAGGTATAAAAGCGTTATTGCTGCCGCAGCCGCTGCTGTGTATGCCGTAATCTTGGGTATGGTAAAAATCTTCCTTTTTGTTCCACTGCGCCTCTTTCTGCCCGGCTCCATTGTGTGCTTCTCGCTCTCGGCTGCACGGTCTATCAGTTGCGACAACCTCTCTTCCAACCCTGCAGGGGCCTTGCTCTCCTGTGGCAGCAATGCCAGCAGCAGTTCCCTTTCGGCATCGTGTCTGTTCGCGGAATCCTTCTCTTGCAGCCTCTGCCGCAGCTCGTACTCCTCCTCTATTGTTGTTTCTCCATTAAAGAATCTCTCTTTTAATCTCTTTATATCCATAGTGCAACTGTTTATCGGTATAGTCTCTTTAATTGCTGTCTCACTCTCCAAAGTATTGTGCGTATGTTGGTTTCGCTCAATCCCGTGGCGTGGCATATTTCGTCGGTGGATGCGCCCTCCAGACGCATAAGCATCACTCTGCGCTGTATCTCGGGCAGCTTGCTTATGTACAGCCTTGCGGTATTCTCAAAGTCGGCGGCATCGTATATGCTGTTCTGTTCATCGGGAATATCTTCGTTCAGTTCCTCGGAATAGAGTTTGGATAAATTCCTCCATCGGTCGTTGCATATATTGCTGAGTATGGTGTGGCAATATGCCTTTTTGTCCTTTATGTTGTGCAACTCGTTGCGCCGCTCCCATAGCTTCAGGTAAAGCGATTGTACAGCATCCTCTGCCTCCTCGCGGTTGCCCAAAATTCTCATAGCCTGGGAATAGAGCTCGCGGTGCAGTGGTAAATATTCTTCCTTGAATTGTTTGCTGTCCATCTTATAGTGCTTGCCTGGTTTTATGTGCCCTTTGTTAATAAGACGCAAATAAATGAAAAGCGTCACAAAAAATAATCACTTTTTGCATTTATTTCGCGGTTGTTTGAATTTTATCGTTTGATATGCCTATATTCGCGTAGATAAAAAATAAGAATTATGAAATATCAAGAGGTTACACTCGGCCGTTTCCTGCGTATAATATTGGTAATGCTGGTTGTGGCAATATCCTATTTTGTGCTGAACAGCTTGAGCAGCGTATTGCTGCCGTTTGCCGTGGCTTGGCTGCTTGCCTATCTGCTCTATCCTATGGTGCGCTTTGTGCAGTATAAAATGCGTTTTAAGTACCGCCTGCCCTCTATTGTGGCGGTGTTGCTATTTGTGCTGTTGCTCATAGCTGCCGCGTTTATGTTGGTCATCCCCTCTATGCTTGACGAGTTTGCGCAGTTCAAGAATATTGCAGTGGCATTCCTCAACGACAATATAAAGAACCCCACAATACCACCCGTTGCAGCCGAATATCTGCGCAACCTTGCCCGTGACGAGGGTTTGCTCAATATATTAAGCAGTGCAGGGGTGCAGGATGTCATACAGGAACTTGCGCATCGTGCGCAAATGTTGCTGGTTGGTACGGTAAATGTGGTGGCGCAACTGTTTGGTGCCTTCATCACCCTGCTGTATATGTTCTTCATACTGCTCGACTACGAGCACCTTGCCGATGAATGGCCTCTTTACCTGCCCGTACGTTGGCGCGCCACCGCCAACAAATTGTCGAGCGATCTTATACACGGTATGAACCAGTATTTTCGTGGGCAGGCGCTTGTGGCATTGTGCGTGGGCATCCTCTTTGCCATAGGTTTTGTAATAATCGATTTTCCCATAGCCATAGGCTTCGGCCTTTTCATCGGCGTGCTCAATCTTGTGCCATATTTGCAGATTGTATCCCTCTTCCCTATGGCGCTCCTTGCGATGCTAAAGGCGGCCAACACGGGCGACAACTTCTGGCTTGTGCTTGCAGGGGCTCTCGTTGTGTTGTGTATAGTGCAGACCATACAGGACCTCCTTCTTGTACCCTTCATAATGGGGCGGCGTATGAATCTTCACCCTGCACTCATACTCCTTTCGCTGTCGGTGTGGGGCAAATTGCTTGGCGTGTTAGGAATGATAGTGGCGTTACCGCTTACAACCCTGTTGCTCGGCTACCTTAAAAGCTACCACGCGCTCCGCAGCGATGCAGCAGACGACAGCGAAAATCCATTGGAGAGGGCGGTGGATGGTGCTGAATTCGCAGCAACCCCTTTGCCAGATAAGGAAAAAACGGCCGATGAGTAAAAAAAACGGCCGGAATGTTTGTAGATACAAAAAAAATGCATACCTTTGCACTCGCTTAACGGCAATTAGGTAGATTCGCTAGCTCAGCAGGTAGAGCACATCCCTTTTAAGGATGGGGTCCTGGGTTCGAGCCCCAGGCGAATCACTGAAACGAGGAAGGCAGTGCTTTCCTCGTTTTTTTATTTACAGCAGGGGCGCGGCCCCCGTGTACATAATTTACAACAGATACAAACCAAAATATGAAAGAACTTAAATGCCCCAATTGCGGTAGTGTCTTTTCGGTGGACGAAGAGGACTACGCTTCAATAGTGAACCAGGTGAAGAATGCCGAGTTCGATGCCGAAATAGAGCGCCGCATAGGCGAGTTGAATTCCCGTCACAGGGCCGAGCAGGAGCTGGCTGCCGCAAAGGCTGCGCAGAAGTTTCAGCAGCAGCTGGCGCAAAAGGAACAGGAGATTGGCGCCAAGGTTGCCGAAATTGGGCGCATAAAGGGTGAAAAGGATAGTGAAATTGCACTCCTTAAAAATCGCCTGCAAAGCATAGAGTCGCAAAAAGATTCGGAAAGGAGTGTGGCTCTGGCCGAGACCGAGAAACGTATTTCCGAGCTTAAATCGTCCATTCAGCAGTATGAAACAAAATTGCAAATGGCTATTATGGAAGAACGTGCCAAAGCGCAGCAGAATCTTCAAAACAAGGAATTGGAGATTGCACGCCTTAAATCGGATGTGGAACTTGAAAAGAGCCGTGCACAGAACCACGAGGCCGAGCTTGTGAAACAGCACCAGATAGAACTGCGCAACAAGCAGGAACTTGTTGATTATTACAAGGACCTAAAAACGCGTATGAGCACCAAAATGGTGGGCGAAACTTTGGAAATCCACTGCTCCACGCAGTTTAACCAACTGCTGCGCCCTATGATGCCCACCGCCTATTTCGAAAAAGACAACGATGCAGCCGATGGCACAAAGGGCGATTTCATATTCCGCGACAGCGAGGATGGGGTGGAGTATATATCCATAATGTTTGAAATGAAGAACGAGATGGATACCACTGCCACCAAGCACAAGAACGAGGATTTCTTAAAGAAACTCGACGACGACCGCCGTAAAAAAAACTGCGAATTTGCGGTGCTTGTGTCGCTATTGGAGCCCGATAATGAACTCTATAACAGCGGCATAGTGGATGTGTCGTACCGGTATCCCAAAATGTATGTCATTCGCCCGCAATTTTTCATACCGCTTATAACACTTTTGGTGCAGACATCCAAAAAGAGCCTCGAATACAAGAAACAGCTCATAATGGCGCAAAACAAGGATGTGGATGTAACCAATTTCGAAAATGCCTTACTCGATTTCCAGGATAAGTTTGGCAGGAATTACCGCATAGCAAGCCAAAAGTTCAAGACCGCAATAGATGAAATTGATAAATCCATCGCTCACTTGCAAAAAATTAAAGAGGCCCTGCTTAGCTCAGAAAACAATCTTCGTTTGGCCAACGACAAAGCACAGGACCTGACCATCAAGAAACTGACGCGCAACAATGCCACAATGAAGCAGAAATTCGATGCAGCGCGCAGCGCACAGCAGAGTGCCGATGAAGCATAATTGTTATTACGGAAAGGATTTATGATAAAGAGAATATGCAATTTTATTGCCCGTTGGATAGGGGCGGTGGTGCTGCTTGCGGCTCTCCTGTCGCTTGCCTTCCCCGCTGTGTGCAACCACATTGAGATGCGTGCCATAAACCCAATGTTGGGTGTTATAATGTTTGGTATGGGGCTAACCTTGGTGCCGGCCGACTTCCGCGTGGTATTTAGCCGCCCTGTGGATATTCTTGTAGGTTGCCTTGTGCAGTTTGTTGCAATGCCCCTGCTTGCGCTGCTGTTGGTAAAATTGTTTGCCCTGCCTGCCGACCTTGCCCTTGGTGTAATACTTGTTGGCTGTTGCCCGGGTGGCACCGCCTCTAATGTAATAACCTATTTGGCAAAAGGTGATTTGGCCCTGTCGGTGGGGATGACAGCCGTTTCCACACTGCTTGCTCCGCTGCTCACGCCTCTTCTCACGCTGTTGCTTGCAGGCACCTTTGTGGATGTAGATGCCGCAGGTATGTTGCTGTCCATTGTGTATGTGGTGATTGCCCCCATCTTGGGCGGTCTGCTCGTGCAGAAGATTCTGCCGCGTTTCACTGCGGCGGTTACACCATACTTGCCGGCCTTCTCCTCGCTTATGATAGCCGTGGTGGTGGCAATAATCGTTTCCCACACGGCCGACCGCTTGCTTGGCAGCGGCCTATTGGTACTGCTTGTGGTGGCGCTGCACAATATGGGTGGCTTGCTTGCCGGTTATGCGGCAGCCACGCTCTTGCGCCTGCCTATGCGAAAGCGTGCCGCAATATCCATCGAAGTGGGTATGCAGAACAGCGGCCTTGCCTCGTCGTTGGCCACAATGCATTTTGCTGCCTTTCCGTTGGCGGCCATCCCGGGGGCGATATTCAGTGTGTGGCACAACATAAGCGGCGCGATAGTTGCCCGCATATACAGCTCGCGCATTGCGGGTGAGTAACTATCTCTTCTTAAAATAGTCGTTTCGCATTTTTATCACAAACACAACTACACTGCAGGCCGATGTAATGAGGTTTGTTATGGCAATGGACCATATAATGTCGGGCTTGTGTACGAACCCCTGCAGCATAAAGCAGAATGCACCCACGGCCATCATTATGAACGCAGGCAGTGACAGCCCGTCGGTGTTGCGCGTGCGTATCGTTTGGATAGCCTGCGGCAAATAGCCGAGTATCATTGCAATGCTGCCCACATAGGCGCAAATATCATATATTACGTTCTGTTCCATAAATAGACAATTTATCATTGAAGTAATAACAAAAACAGAGGTGGTTATGTGCGCAACCACCTCTGTTTTTTTACTCTTTTATGAATTTCATCATTGCCCAATTATTGTTGTCGGCAAACCCACGGAACCGCAGGCCGTGTTTGCGGGCTTCCTCCTGCAACACATCCATATCCTCGGTGTAGAAGCCGCTCATAAAAATCTCCGAATCCTTATGCATAGCTGCCGCATAGTGTTTCATATCGGCCAGCAGTATATTGCGGTTTATGTTGGCTATCACAATGTCGAACGAGTCGCTCTCCTTTATGGCATCCGCACCGCCCAGACGCACCTCAATTTCGGGCGTATTGTTCAGCACAATGTTCTCGAGTGCATTTTCGTAGGCAAACTCGTCTATGTCTATTGCCACAACCTCCCCTGCACCGTGTTTCTTTGCAATAATGGCAAGAATGGCTGTGCCGCAACCCATATCGAGCACCCTTTTCCCCTTCATATCACTTGCAAGAATGGCGCGTATCATATGGCAGGTTGTTTGGTGATAGCCTGTGCCAAATGCCATCTTGGGATCTATTAGTATGTCGTATTCGGCTTTTGGTACGTCGGTGTGAAAGGTGCTGTGTATAACGCAACGGTCGTCCACTATTATGGGCTGGAAATAGTTCTTCTCCCACTCGGCATTCCAATCCTCGCCCTCTATGAGCTCGGTGGTGTATGTTATGCCGTAGCCCTCCAATGGAAAGTTTTCCACCGTGCTTTTTAGTTTGTCGGCATTGAATGCATCCTGCGGTGCGTATGCTGTCATCCCGTTTTCGTCGGGCACAAAACTCTCAAACCCATCGTCGGCAAGCAGCGCCGCAAGAATATCGGTTGCCACCTCCTCGGCAGGCGTTACCGTGAATGTTACCTTTGTATAGTCGTTCATCGTGTTTCTATTTTTTCAATATGGTGGCATTCATAGCCTTGTAAAGTTCCTCTTTTGGCAGGAAGCCCTCTACCACACTTGGGTTCCCTTGTTTGGGTACAAAAAAGAGGGTAGGCAGTGAACGTATGCCAAATGCTGTGGCTATATCCCTTTCGTTATCCACATTTACCTTATATATAATAACCTCGCCATCGTACTCCGCTGCTATCTCCTCCAATATGGGCGAGAGTCTTTTGCAAGGGCCGCACCAGTCGGCATAAAAGTCTATTATCGCAGGTTTGTCTCCTAAGTACTTCCACTCGTTCACATTGTTCTCGTAATCCACAACCTTTTTCAAGAACTCGGCTTTGGTAAGGTGCACTGTCTTCTCGCCGTTGTTGCCGGCATAGGAGATTCCCATACTCAAAACGGCCACCGCTAAAATTATAAATATCTTTTTCATACCATTAGTTGTTTGGGGGTTATCCTTTGCGACGTTTTGTTACATCAATCTTGGCAATACCGCCGGTGGAGGTCTCTTTGTAGAGGCTGGGAATGTCGTGCCCCGTCTCCTTCATCACTTCCACAATGCGGTCGAAATCTATCTTGTGTTTGCCGTCGGACAGGGCTGCGTATGTGCAGGCATCTAATGCGCGTGATGCAGCAATGGCGTTACGCTCTATGCAGGGTACCTGCACAAGACCGCACAAGGGATCGCAGGTGAGGCCCAAATGGTGCTCCAAGCCCATCTCGGCAGCATACTCTATCTGGTTTATTGTTCCGCCGAATAGCTGGCAGGCAGCAGCTGCTGCCATAGCGCAAGCCACGCCTACCTCGCCCTGGCAACCTACATCGGCTCCCGAAATGGATGCGTGCTCCTTTGCAATGTTGCCGAAAAGGCCCGCTGTTGCAAGTGCGCGCAATATGCGTGCTTCGCTGTTTTCGTGCGATTGCGACAGGTGGTAGAGCACCGCAGGCAAAACACCGCAAGAACCGCAGGTGGGCGCGGTAACGATGGTTGTTCCGCTGGCATTCTCCTCCGATGTGGCAAGTGCGTATGCGTAAATCTTGGCCTTGCTGGCAACCGATGCGCTGTATGAACGCGATTTCAGCAGGTAGAGCCCCGCCTTGCGCTGTATGCCCAGCCCGCCTGGGAGCACGCCTTCGTGCTCAAGACCTCGTTTTATGGTATCTTGCATTGTGTGCCACACCTCGGCAAGGTAGTTCCATATTTCGGGGCCCTCGTGTCGTTCCACATACTCCCAGAATGTGCAGCCCGTTTCATCGCACCAGTCCATAATCTCGTGAGCCGTGGTCAGAGGGTATATGTCGGCCTCGCTCTTTTTGCTATCCTCGTTGGCAAGCTCGCCGCCACCCACGCTGTAAATAATCCACTCGTCGATGGTTTTGCCGCCCTTTATGCCTTCGAATTTCATACCATTGGGGTGGAACGGGAGGAATGTGGTAGGTTGCCACACCAGTTCAAGCGGTGCAATGGGCTCAAGCACCTCTATTATGGCCTTGTCGGTCATATGCCCCTCACCTGTAGCAGCAAGGCTGCCGTAAAGTGTTACACGGTAGTTGTCCACATTGGGGCAGCGCTCGGCAAATATCTTTGCGGCTCTGTTGGGGCCCATAGTGTGGCTGCTCGAAGGGCCAAGCCCTATCCTGAAAAGTTCGCGGAGTGATTTCATATTGTTGGTTTTGTTTTTTCTATATGCGAAAATAGCGAATATTCCCGAAAACAGACAAACAAATTGTGAATAATATTTCTAATAAAAACTAATGGATATGCTTGTTTGTGGCAGGTAATTGTTATCTTCGCATAAAACGAGATGAAGATATGAAGAAAATCCTTGTTACCGGTGCAAGCGGCTTTGTGGGGCGTGCCTTCACAGCCCGCTGGCAGTACGAATATAAACTGCTCACCCCATCGCACAGCGAACTTGACATAACCGACCAATCCTCGGCCGATGCTTATATGATGGTCCACACCCCCGATGTGGTGCTGCACCTTGCGGCGCTCTCCAATACCGGGTATTGCGAGCAGCACCCCGACGAGAGCTTTCTTGTGAACGTGGTTGGCAGTGAGAACATAGCGCGCGCCGCGGCCCGCTATGGAGCAAAATTCATCTTCTTCTCATCCGACCAGGTGTATAACGGCAACAGCGAGCAGGGCCCGTTGAGCGAGGATGTGCCGGTGCGTCCGGTGAACCACTATGGCCGCCACAAATTGGAGGCAGAGCTGCGCATTGCCGAAATATTGCCCGCCGCGGTGATGCTGCGTGCCACTTGGATGTACGATGCGCCGCAGCCCGCTGCGCCACACGCCGATTTTGTGAATAATATGATAAAAGCGGTAAAGGAGGGTGCAACCCTAATCGTGCCCGTGCGCGAGTACAGGGGAATAACCTGGTTGCGCGATGTAGTGAATAGCCTGCCACACGCCTTCACGTTGCAGGGTGGTGTATATAATTTTGGTTCGGGCAACAACGTGAATACTTACGAAACCGCCTGCTGTTTCTACGAAATGCTCTATGGCGGCGATGCCTCGCGCATAGTAACCCCCGACTATGAGCGTTACCCGCTTGCCTGTCGCAATCTGTCAATGGATACCGATAGGATTTTCCGTGCCTCGGGTGGCAGCATCTGCTTCCCATCTACTATAGACGGCCTGCGCCTGTTTGTGGATATGGTGTCGCTGAAGGGGTAGCCCTACCAGAATTTGTTCATCTTGGCATCGTACTCAAACCCCACTTGGCGCAGTTTCTCCTCCACCTCCTTGCGGTCTATGCCCAAGTCGTCGCATAGCTCGTCGAGCGAGTTGTAATAGTCGCGCAGCTTCATATTCAGTGCGCTATAGAGCATCATCGGGTCCTCGGGTAGTTGCATTGCACTTGATTTTTAGGTGTTACATAATGGCCACAAGCTCCATCTCGAAAACAAGGGTGGAGTAGCCGGGGATGTTGCCGCTCCCTTTTTTGCCGTAGCCCATCTCCCACGGAATATATACAATCCAATGGTCGCCCACGTGCATCTGCGTGAGTGCAATCTGCCAGCCTGTGATAAGTTCATTCACGCGGAACGCTTCGGGGTAGCCGCGCTCATAGCTGCTGTCAAAAACCTTGCCGTTTATGAGCGAACCTTTGTAGTGCACGGTAACCACATTGCCGTTTCGCGGGCACTTGTCACCTTCGCCGCGCTCTATTATTTTACACAGCACTCCCTGCGAAATTTCGTAAAGTTCCTCCTCGCCATTGCGCAGCGCCTCCATAAAGGCCTCGTTGCGCATTTTATATTCGTTGTTGCCTTTTTGCTTAGCCATATTATGGGTTATTTCTCCTCGTTCATCAACTGCTCTATGGCACGGCACAATTGGTCGGGGCACGATGTGGGCTTGCCGTTGCAACTGATGCCGTTAAGGCGTTCTATCACTTGGGCGTATTCCATACCTTTAACCAATTTGGCTATACCTTGCAGGTTGCCGTCGCAACCTCCATAGAATGTAACGTTTGCAATCTTGCCATCGTTGCCTTCCAATTCAATGAACTGCGAGCAAGTGCCTCTTGTCTTGTATATTATTTTTGCCATTTGTGTGTGGTTTTGAAAGCAAAGATAGCAAAGCGGGTGAAAAGATACAACGCTTGTGAGAAGATTTCGTCGCAAGTACTCTTTATTTCATCTGTTTTTAACTATCTTCGCGATATATTATCTGCGTATAACATAAAACAACGATATGATGAAAAAATTACTATTTGCAATTATGGCCTGCCTGCCTTTGTTGAGCATTGCCGGCACCGACACTCTTAAGCAGATGAGGCTGATGTCGCCCGTAAAGGTGCGCCGCCCGCTTACAACCGACAGTGTAAACACCAAAGGGCAAAAGCCCAATTTCGAGAAACTGCTTTTGCAGACCAACATCCCTATGAGCGACGAGCGCGAGGGCGCAGTGGAGCTCACGGCCGACACCGCCGGCTATATGAACCTGCCCGCCGGCGAGGGTAGCAGCATATATCTGCTCACCACACGCTTGCGTGCCGACCACTTTGCCACAGCCTACTTCAAGGTGACATCGCCCGCTCGCTTCGAAATCTATGTCGATGGGCAGATGAAGCGCGACAAGATGCGCACACAGGACTCCTTGCACCGCGCCGAAAGCGCCGAGGTGCAACTGCGTATGGAGCCTCAAAGACTGTACAAAGTGGCTGTGAAGGTGCTTGTTACCGATACCGACTCATTCCCCCCTGCCGTTATGGCATCGGTTTCCACGGGCAAGGACACCATCACCCAAATAGCCTGCGAACCCGCTCTCAAAGAGCGCTACCTGTTGCCCAACACCATTTACGGCAGCCGCGTTGAGAGCGTGAGCGTGTCGCCCGACGGTCGCTACCTGCTCACCACATACCTCGACTATTACAGCCAGCAGCGCCACAACCGCTACACCACGCTCTCCGAGGTAAAGAGTGGCAAGACCATTGCCACATTCCCCGCGGGTTATAAAATACTTGGCTGGACACCCCTTACATCGCAACTGTTCTACAAGGCTGTTTCGGCCGAGGGTGAGGCTCTCATCACCGTGAACCCCGCCACATTGCAGGAAACCGTTGTAACCGACAACCTCCCAAGTGGCAGCTGTCGTTGGTCGCCCGATGAAAAATCGCTCTATTTCACCATAACCGAGCAGATAGATGGCGACAACGGCCCTGTACATCGTCTTTTGGGCCGCACCGACCGCGTTCCCAACAGTCGCAGCCGTGGTTTCATCTGGCGATACGACATTGAAACAGGCGTGCGCGAGCGCCTTACCTGGGGCTTGTATTCAACCTCGCTTTGCGATGTCAGCAACGATGGCACAAAGTTGCTATACGCAAGCCATCGCGCTGCCGACAACGAGTGGCCATTCTATAAAACATCGCTCTATTGTCTGAATGTGGACAATCTTACACTTGATACCCTTGTGCTTGACGATGCATTCCTCTCCACTACAGCGCGTTTCTCGCCCGATGCATCGCGTGTAGTTGTCACCGGTGGCCCCGAGGCCTTTGGCGGCATAGGCAAGAATTGCGGCTCTCACCCCATTGCCAACAACTACGACACACAGGCGTATGTCATTAACCTTGCCGACCGCTCGGTCGAGGCCATCTCCAAAGATTTTGCCCCCGCCTTGCAACTTGTGCAGTGGAATAAAAACGATGGTTGTATCTATTTTGAGACAAACGACCGCGATGCTTCGCCCATCTACCGCTACTGCCCGGCAAAAAAGAGTTTCGAAAAATTGCCATTGAATGGCGATTGCGTGCGCACCTTCTCGCTTGCCCGCAATGCAAGCACGGCTGCATATATAAGCGTTACTGCATCGAGCGGCCAAGCAGCCTATCTATGCGATGTGCGCAAGGGTAAATCCACCCTCATTGCCGACCCCTATGCAAAAGAGCTCGAGGGTATTGAACTTGGCACCATTCACGATTGGGAATTCACCGCTTCCGACGGTACTGTAATCGACTGCTATTACTGCCTGCCTCCCGCCTTCGATGCAAGCAAAAAATATCCCCTCATTGTATATTATTATGGTGGTACCACCCCCACAACGCGCGCAATGGATAACCCCTATTCGGCACAGCTCTTTTCGTCGCGCGGCTATGTAACACTCATTGTAAACCCCAGCGGCACAATAGGCTACGGCCAGGAGTTCTCGGCCCGCCACGTGAATGCGTGGGGCAAACGCACAGCCGACGATATCATCGAAGGTACAAAGGCATTTTGCGCGGCCAACCCCTTTGTGGATGCCGACCACATAGGATGCTTAGGAGCATCGTATGGCGGTTTTATGACACAGTACCTGCAAACGCAAACCGATATTTTTGCCGCCGCAGCCTCTCACGCCGGTATCAGCGATGTTACAAGCTACTGGGGCGAGGGCTATTGGGGAGTTGGCTACAATGCCGTGGCCGCTGCACAGAGCTATCCCTGGAACAACCCCGAATTGTTTACCAAGCAGGGCTCGCTCTTTAATGCCGACAAGATAAACACCCCCTTGTTGCTCTTGCACGGCACAGCCGATACCAATGTGCCTGTTGGCGAGAGCATCCAGTTGTACAACGCCTTGCGCATTCTTGGTAAGACCGTAGAACTTATTCGTGTAGACGGCGAGGACCACTTTATTGCCGATGTGCCCAAGCGCATCCTTTGGCACAATAGCATAATGGCGTGGTTCGAGCGCTGGCTCAAGAACGATGCCCGTTGGTGGAACGACATCTACCCCGAACGTATGATTAAGTAAAAACGAGATATGGAGATATTCTTTGTATCCTTTGCCCTTATATGCGGTGCTGTGGGCTTGCTGGGAGCGGTGATTCCGGCACTGCCCGGCCCGCCTGTGAGCTTTTTGGGCCTCTTGTTCCTGTTGCTGTGCAGTGGGGTAGAGGTCTCCGCCACCTTCATAGTGGTGGCAGGTGTAATTATGGCTGTGATAACCGCTATTGATTATATTCTACCCGTGTGGTTCACACAGCTGAGCGGCGGTTCAAAAGAGAGCGTGCGCGGAGCATTGGCGGGAATGTTGATTGGGCTGTTGTTCTTGCCGTGGGGCATAATCATAGGCCCGTTTATAGGTGCGTTCGTGGGTGAGTACCT
Source organism: Bacteroidaceae bacterium (assembly GCA_017536765.1). Classification (GTDB taxonomy): domain Bacteria; phylum Bacteroidota; class Bacteroidia; order Bacteroidales; family Bacteroidaceae; genus HGM04593. Next base: position 29,312 of record JAFXGV010000035.1, on the reverse strand, counting down.
CGCTTGCAAGCGCAGCGGGCAGGCATTCAAAGTGGCCTCCGTCTCGTTTATCGCATTCCTGGTTACCACAGCACTGAAACTCATTTACAGTGTGGTGCTGTTGTTCTATATAGTAAAGGCGGTGGTTTGGTAACAAAAAAATATCTCGGAAAACTTCCGAGATATTTTTTTTGTCTATCTGTTTACAATGCTTTTATTCATCTTTCACGTGGCTCCCTTTAAGTGTAGGCAGGCATATATGATATTTGACCGCAAGCAGGCGCGTGATGAAAACCGCCACGCCGCATATCGTGTGGGTTACAAGCACGTCGGCACCGGCCCACATACATATACCGAATGCAATACCGCCTATAACACAGGCCATAGCATAAATCTCCTTGCGGAAAATAAGCGGTATCTCGTTTATGAATACATCGCGAATAACGCCGCCGGCTGCGCCCGTCATAGTACCCATTACAATACCCACCCATAGCGGGAAACCGCAATCTATACTCTTTTGAATACCCACCACCGTGAACAGGGCAAGCCCCACGGCGTCAAATATAAATATGGTGTTGTGCATATGTATGAGCCATTTTCCAAAGAGTATTACCCACAGCAGTGCCAAGCCCGACCAGCATAGGTAAATGGGGTCGGTCATCCAAAACGGGGTAACGCCTAACATCATATCGCGGAATGTACCGCCGCCTATGGCCGTGGCCACACCCACAACATAGGCGCCAAACCAATCGAAATGTTTTGCCGATGCGAGGCGTATACCGCTTATGGCAAATGCAAATGTTCCCACAAACTCAAAAATAGTGGGCATTTTAAGTGCCGAAAAATAGTCTATTATTGCCGTGATAAATGAGAAATCCATATCCTTTCCTTTTTTTGCGCAACGAAGATAAAGATAAAATAGATATTGAGGTATTAAAAATGGTATCTTTTTTTTGTTTTTCCAATAGATGCATATAAAAAACTATCGTTGGCAGGCAGCCAACGATAGTAGTTATTCTTTAGTTCAAAATCCCTTTAGAATTTTATCTGTGGTATGTTGGTGTAATTACCACGAACAATGCGAAAAGCGCCGGAAACCCCGGTAAACGCCGAACTATTGACCATTGTTTCCTGTGGCATATATACGGTGTGCAGTTTGGGGCAGCGCTCCACGGCCCAAGCGTCTATTTTGGCTGTGCCGGGAACAAATGTGATGGTCTCCAAATTGGGGAGGTCTTTGATTACACACTCTTTGTCGAACAGTGCTATAGGCTTCAGTTCCAGATGTTTTGCATAGGGCGCGATAAATTTTAGATTCCCGGCTTTGTCATATACACCCGTTGAGAATGATTCGAAATGTGTGCTCTCGGGGTCAATGTGAATGCTCTCTATTACTGAATACTTTGTTAATCCAACCATTCCTTCGCCAAAGGAGGCAATGTTTGCGCCAACATACAGCTCCTTTACGCTTGCGGCAACCTTCACGGGGTTTAGGTTCGAAACAATGAAACCTCCGGCACTGAAGGGTATGGTTACCGACTCTGCACCCTCTTTAATGCTGTTTACATTTAGTTGTGCTTCGTAGTATGTGTATGTGCAATACTCATCTTCAAAAAGTGGCACGCTAATCGATGTCGGATTGTATTGGCTGTTGCTCGAATATGCCGAGCTCTTGAAGTAGTGGTTATTTGTGGGATCGCTTGCATACCAACGGTCGTTGAAATATACATTGCACCAAGCGTGGCCACCGGCGGGGATATAGCCGTTTGTCAATACGCAGGGAACGCCTTGTGTGTGTAACATTACTTTCATAAGATTGGCATATCCCTGGCATATGCATACCTTGTTCTTGAATACCGGGTATGGATCTTGGTCGTACCCATAGTCGTATCTTATATTTTTCACCAACCAACCGTGCACATCGTTGTGTATCTCCTCGTGTGTGGTGCAACCGGCCACAAGCTCGTCTGTAAATGCTTTAATTTCGGCATATTGCTCATTAGTAATGTTTACATCGGTAAGCGAAAGCCCAATTTCGGGGCCGGCTGCTTGCAGTAACTTATAAACTTTGTATCCGTTGGTTCTTTGTGACAGGTCGGTTGAGCCATCATCCTCGGCAAAAGATTTGGTTGTAACGGGCTCGTCTATAGAGCCTATGCCCATATTGCTGTCGTCGTTGCAATTCAAAAAAAGTGTTGCTGTAAATAGCAATGCAAATAATTGGTAAAAATGTTTCATATAAATTGTAGTTTTGAAATTATTCTCTATTGTGAAAAATATTATCTACAAACATAATCATTGCTGCCCGATATTTTACCAAATAAAACTTTTTTAACACTAATTTATATCTAAAATCCCGAAAATTAAGGGATAAATAAAATAAACTCTCTATCTTTGATGAGATATAAATTTGTCCGTAATAACTCTTCTTAAATAGTTTGCCTATGCACGAATATTCGGCCTCTGAAGATAGATATTCGCAGAACAGCGCTCTGTACAGGCGTTGTGGTAACAGTGGCGTGCTTTTACCCGCAATAAGCCTTGGACTATGGCAAAATTTTGGGGCTGATACTCCTATTGATGATTGCCGTAAAATATTAAGATACGCTTTCGATAACGGAATCACCCATTTCGACCTTGCCGATAATTACGGCCCTCCCCCGGGCTGTGCCGAAAGGGTGTTGGGCCAAATCTTAAAACAGGATTTTTCGTCGTATCGCGACGAATTGTTCATAGCCACAAAGGCGGGGTACGATATGTGGCAGGGGCCTTATGGTAGTTGGGGCTCTCGTAAACACATTATGGCCGGTATCGACCAAAGTCTGCAACGAATGGGGCTCGATTATGTAGATTTGTTCTACACTCATCGCTACGATCCCGTAACACCGCTTGACGAAACTTTGCAAGCGCTTGTAGATATTGTGCGTGCCGGTAAAGCCCTCTACATAGGTATTTCGCGTTGGCCGCTTCACGCACTTAAATATGCTAACGACTATTTGCGCTCACGCGATGTTCCGCCGTTGATATATCAGGGGCGTTTGAATCTGCTCGACAGGGCTGTGGCCGAGGAAGGCATTTGCGACTATTGTGCCGAGAACGGCATTGGTTTCATCTCCTTTTCGGCATTGGCGCAGGGGCTGCTCACCCCTCGTTACCTCAATGGAATACCGCAGGAGTCAAGAATGGCAAAAAACGGTTCGCTCACGCCCGATAAATTAACCCCCGAGTTGCTCGCCTATCTCAAAGAATTGAGTGCAATAGCCGAAAAACGTGGCGAGCCGCTTGCGGCAATGTCGCTTGCTTGGGTACTTTCCCAAAAGGGCGTAACATCTGTTCTCGTGGGGGCACGCAGCGTGGAGCAACTATCGCAAAGCATTTATAGCCTGAGTGTATTCCCCGATGGGCTTGCCGATATGCCATTGTATGGAAATAAAGTGTTCTAAATATTATTCTATATGGTTGATAAAAGTGAGGAACAGTGGCTCTCGTGGGCCAAAGAACTGCAATTCATAGCGCAATCGGCACTTGCATACTGCAAGGATAAGTTCGACCGCGAGCGCTTTGAGCGTGTGCGTGAAATTTCGGCCGAGATTATGAGTGCAAAGAGTGGCTTGTCGCTCGAAAAAGTAAAAGCATTGTTTTGCAACGAGGTGGGTTTCCAAACTCCCAAAATGGATTCGCGTGGAGTGATAATAGAGAACGGCAGGTTCTTGCTTGTGCAAGAATCGAACGGTGCGTGGAGCCTGCCAGGTGGTTGGGTAGATGCAAACCAAACCGCTGCCACAAATGTGGTGAAGGAGGTGCGCGAGGAGTCGGGCCTTGTGGTGGAGCCACAGCGCGTGCTGGCACTGCTCGAACGCAATCGCCATCACAAGCCACCGTTCCCCTATAACGTGTGCAAGGTGTTCTTCTTGTGCGAGGTTAAAGGCGGGGCATTTGAACCTAACAACGAAACTACGGCCAGCGGCTATTTCTCCATAGATGAACTACCCCCGCTTGCCGAAGAAAAATGCACGCGAGAGGAACTTGAATTATGTCTGAGAGTATATAATAACCCTGCCGACGGCCCGGTTTTTGAATAGAGATATGAATAGAATAGTATTGTCGATAGTGCTTGTCTTTGCATTGCTCGCACCTGCCCACGCGCAGAGTCGCAGTGCCGTGGAAACCTCCACCGATGTGTTGATGTTTCTCCCGGGTGCTGTAGGTGCGGGCGTGTCGCTGTTCCAAGGTGATACCAAAGGTTTTTGGCAGCTTGCCGGCAGCGGTGCTACGGCAGTCGCTGCATCGTATCTATTAAAATATACCGTTCATAAGAAACGCCCCGATGGCAGCGACAATAAATCCTTCCCCTCCAACCACACGGCAGCAGCCTTTGCCGGTGCCGCCTATCTGCAACGCCGTTATGGCTGGGAGTGGGGTGCACCTGCCTATGCCGTTGGGGCCTATGTGGCGTGGGGGCGTATATATGCCAAGCGGCACGATTTTTGGGATGTTCTCGCAGGTGCGGCAATTGGTGTGGGCAGCGCATATATTTATACCCGCCCCTTTGCCCGTGAACATAATTTGGTTGTGGGCCCTGCCTTTACACCCGATGGAACTCCCGCATTCTATTTTTCAATGAACTTTTGATTAAGTTTAAGAGGTGTTAGAGTATTTTATAGATGAAAAATATTACCTTTGCCAAAAATAGGTTGCACCTTTGGAAAAAAACAGGTAACATATAAGTCTATTTGTCATTCCGAACTTTGGGTTGGGAATCTCAAATAGGGGATAGAAATATTTGCAATATGATAAAACAGGAATGGAAAGATAAAGGCTTTGTCGATGAGGCTGTTCCCGCAGGCATTGACCTCAAAGCCGAGATACGCAAATTGTGCAAAGAGAAGAATGCGGTTATTCTGGCCCATTACTACACCGAGGGCGAAATACAGGACGTAGCCGATTTTGTGGGCGACAGCCTTGCCCTTGCACAGCAGGCCGAAAAGACCGAGGCCGACATCATTGTTATGTGCGGTGTGCACTTTATGGCCGAAACCAATAAAATCCTCTGCCCCCATAAATTGGTGCTCCTGCCCGACCTTAATGCCGGTTGCTCACTTGCCGACAGCTGCCCTGCCGAGGAACTTGCCGCCTTCAAACGCGAGCACCCCGACTACAAGGTGGTGGCATACGTAAACACATCGGCTGCGGTCAAGGCGCTCACCGACATTGTGGTGACATCTTCTAACGCCCGTGCGGTGGTCGATTCCTTCGACAAGGATGAAAAAATTCTGTTTGCCCCCGACAAGAACCTCGGTGGCTACTTGAATGCTGTAACAGGCCGCAGTATGAAGCTGTGGAACGGTGGTTGCCACGTGCACGAACAATTCTCCATTGAAAAGATTGTGGAGCTCAAAGCCACGCACCCCGATGCCAAAGTACTTGCGCACCCCGAGTGCAAGAGCGGTGTGCTTGCACTGGCCGACTACATTGGCTCCACTGCCAATATCCTGAAATATGCACAGGAGAGCGATGCGCAGGAGTTTATTGTGGCCACCGAAAGCGGTATTCTGCACGAAATGGTTAAATGCTGCCCGCAAAAAACGTTTATCCCCGTGCCTCCCACCTCCGGCCCTTGCGCCTGCAACGAGTGCAATTATATGCGCCTGAACACTCTGCCCAAGCTATACAACTGTCTTAAGTATGAGTGGCCCTTCGTGGAGCTCGATGAGGCTATGCGTACCGATGCCTTGCGCCCCATAGAGCGTATGCTCGAGCTATCGAAGAATTTGAAATAATATAAGGTATACATAAAAAAGATTGGCGATGCAGCTGCATCGCCAATCTTTTTTTATCTATTGTGCGCAGTTACTTGCCAAAGCGTTGGCGCAGTGTGTTTATCATATCCACGGTCATAGAATCGAGGTCATACGATGGCTTCCAATCCCACTCGTTGCGTGCGCAAGAGTCGTCCATCTTGTTGGGCCAGGAGTCGGCAATGGCTTGACGCACGGGGTCGAACTCATAGTGCATCTTGAAGTCGGGGATATACTTTTGAATGGCGGCCTTTATGATTTCGGGGTCGAAACTCATTGATGCCACGTTGAACGCATTGCGGTGAATGAGGCGCGTAGGGTCGGCGTTCATAATGTCGATGGCTGCTTTTAGAGCATCGGGCATATACATCATATCCATAAATGTGCCGGCCTGAATGGGGCAGGCAAAATCCTCACCCTTAACAGCTGCATAGTAAATCTCCACGGCATAATCGGTGGTGCCGCCGCCCGGGAGTGTCACGTTGGAAATGAGGCCGGGGAAACGCACCGCACGGGTATCAACGCCATATTTTGTAAAGTAGTAGTCGCTCAAAAGCTCGGTAGCCACTTTGGTTACGCCATACATTGTCTTGGGGCGCTGTATGGTGTCCTGTGGTGTGTTGTCGCGCGGTGTGTTGGGGCCGAACGAACCAATGGAGCTGGGTGTGAATACCGCACATTTCTTTTCGCGGGCAATCTCCAATATGTTTATAAGGCCGTTCATCTGAATATCCCACGCAAGCAAGGGCTTCGACTCGGCTACTGCCGACAGCAGGGCTGCAAGGTTATATATGGTGTCAATCTCATATTTCTCCACAACCTCGGCAAGCTGCTTGGCATCGCACACATTGGCAATGGCTGCAGGGCCGCTCTCCAAAAGCGCACCTTTGGGCTCGGCACCGGGTATGTAACCGGCAACAATGTTGCCATTGGGAATCTGCTTGCGCAGTGTCATCGTAAGCTCGGAACCTATCTGTCCTGTGGAACCGATAACAAGAACATTTTTCATAATTATACTATATTAGCTTTATCTGTTTGCATAATGGTAAACCACTGCGAATATACATCTAAAATTTCTTTTATACCCCTCTTTATTTGCTTTTTTTAGTTAAAAAACGCTCTGTGTTTCACTATTATTTTCATAGTTGAAAAGATTGTGAAATTTTATTCCAAATATATGTAAAAAAGCGCTTGTACGTTCCCTGTCCGCGATATACCATTTTTAGATATATTACAATCGCTGATATTTATTTGTGAAATTTGTGAATTTTATAATAAAAAGAGGTACATTTGCGTGTTCGAAAAACGAATAGTGAAATTATAAAAAAGATAAAAAATGTACGGTAAATTTCAACAACACCTAAAAGATGAGTTGGCCGCAATAGATGCAGCCGGCTTGTACAAAAGAGAGCGCAATATAGCTTCGCAGCAGTTTGCCGAGATTACTCTCGAAGATGGTTCAAAGGCATTGAACTTCTGTGCCAACAACTATTTGGGCCTTTCAAACAACCCCCGCCTCATAAAGGCTGCCGAGGAGGCAATGGAGGAGCGTGGCTTTGGTATGTCATCGGTACGTTTCATTTGCGGAACACAGGACTACCATAAGCAGCTCGAAAAGGCAGTGTCGGATTATTTCAAAACCGAGGATACCATCCTCTATGCAGCCTGTTTCGATGCCAATGGCGGTCTTTTCGAGCCCCTCTTTACAGCCGAGGATGCCATTATATCCGACTCGCTGAACCACGCATCAATCATCGACGGCGTGCGTTTGTGCAAGGCACAGCGCTACCGCTATGCCAATGCCGATATGGCCGACCTTGAGCGTTGCTTGCAAGAGGCACAGGCGCAGCGTTACCGCATCATAGTAACCGATGGCGTTTTCTCTATGGACGGAAACGTGGCACCTATGGATAAAATTTGCGACTTGGCTGAGAAATACGATGCCCTTGTTATGGTAGATGAGAGCCACTCGGCAGGCGTTGTGGGTGCTACAGGCCACGGCGTGGCCGAGCAGTTCGATTGCTATGGCCGCATAGACATCTTCACCGGCACACTTGGGAAGGCTTTTGGCGGTGCAGTAGGTGGTTTCACCACAGGTCGCAAGGAGATTATAGATATGTTGCGCCAGCGTTCGCGCCCCTATCTCTTCTCCAACTCATTGCCCCCTTCGGTGGTTGGTGCATCTATCGAGATGTTCAAGATGCTTGCCGAGAGCGATGCATTGCACACCAAGTTGCAGAACAATGTAAACTATTTCCGCGACAAGATGCTTGCCGCAGGCTTCGATATCAAGCCCACACAGTCGGCAATCTGCGCCGTAATGCTCTACGACGCTCCTCTGTCGCAGGTGTTTGCACAGAAGATGGCCGAGGAGGGTATCTTCGTAACCGGTTTCTACTATCCCGTGGTTCCCAAAGGCCAGGCACGCATTCGTGTTCAGCTGTCGGCCGCTCACGAGCCCGAGCACTTGGATAAGGCCATTGCAGCCTTCATCAAGGTGGGTAAGGAGCTTGGCGTGATAAAGTAAAACGCACTCATATACAAAAATAAGGGTTGCACTGCGGTGCAACCCTTATTTTTTTGTTGTGAATAGCAATTGTTTTATTCCACGGAAATTTCGAATGTGCTTGCCGGCAGCCCCTCGCTGTTTACAAGGTTGGCGGTGGTGTAGGGTTGCCAGCCGTAGCGGGCGCGGTAGGGTATTTTAATGTCGCAGTTCCTTATGCGCACCTTGTTGCCCATAATCTCCACCTTCTCGGCAGGCAGGTAGCTCCCCCTCTCTCCTGCAATCTCAAATGTGCGCAGGGGCAGGCCGTCGCTGCTTGTAAGCCCATCAGCATTGGAGAAGGTGAGTATAAGGCTGTTGCCTTTTCTCTCTGCTTTCTCTATTGTGGGGCCGGCGGGTGTTACGTGCTTCATCCCGTATGTGTTGTGCAGGGCCTGCCTTGCAAGCCTCTCGCCAACAGGCTGCTTGTCTGTGGGGTGCACGTTCCATCGGTCGCCCTTGTCGCTCGACACTGCAAGAGCGCAATTCTCTATGCTGCCTGCCAGGCGGCGTTGCGAATCGCGGAAATGGGGCCAGGTGGGGCGCTCTATGCTCGACAGCTGTACAAAATAGAAGGGCATAGAGGGGTTATCCCACGTTTGACGCCAACAATCGACAAGGGTGGGGAATATCTCCTCGTGCAGCTCCACGTTGTGGGCATTGGACTCTCCCTGATACCATATTGCACCCTTTATGGGGTATGATGCAATGGGGGCTATACCGGTTTCATACAGATATGTGGGTTCGTAAGGGTGGCGTTGCAGGGGGTTATTGCTTTTTTTTATGTTCTGCGATGCACGGCCGCGGCACCACTCCTGTATCATATCGTTGCTGCGCCAGTTGTAGAGAATCTCCAACAGACGGGGGTGCCATTCGAGCGTGTTGCGCGCAATGAACGCCTCGGCCGGTGCGCCACCCACGGCGTTGCATATAAGGCCCACAGGCACACCAAGCGAGTCGGCAAGCATTGCGCCGAAATGGTATGCCACGGCCGAGAAGTCGTTTACACTCTCTTTGTCGGCCTTTTGCCACTTGGCGGGCAGGTAATAATCGTGCTCGTTAAGTTTGTCGAGTTCCTCGGCAGGCCACTCTATATTGTCAGTTACTACACGTGGTTTCATATCGTAGAGGCGCACCTCTTTCTCCTCGCAACCCTCGAGGCTTGCGGCAGCGTGCGAGCTCTCTTTTACCATAAACGCCATATTCGATTGCCCCGAACAGAGCCACACCTCGCCCACGGCAATGTTCTTATACTCAATCTTCTCCTTGCCGCACTCAATGGTCAGAGTGTGGCTCTTGCCATCGGCTCTCATTGGCTTGAAACGTGCCTGCCAACTGCCATCTGTTGCCGCTTTGGTCTTAATCTTCTGCTTGCCTATGCGTGCGGTAATCTTCTCGCCTGCATTGGCTGTGCCTTTGAGAACAAACGGCACCCCGCGTTGAATAACCATATTGTCGTTGTAAATAGCGGGCAGCGAAAGGCCGCCGAAATCTCCCGTAATGGCCGAATACACCCTTTTTGCAATGATGCCGGCACCCTGCTCGTCGGGGTGCAGGGCATCGGGCATAAGGTCGGGGCGGTTGTATAGCTGCTCTTGTAGGTCGATGAGTTCAATATCGGCAAGCTCGGCCACATCCTCTATGGCTTTTTGGATTTGTGCATACCAGTCGCGTGTGCCGCTCTTGAATCGTTTGTGCCAGTGGAAAATCGGTGTCATACGGCACACCCATATTTTGACTTCGGGGTTTATGTTGCGCAGCGTGTCTATGAGTGACAAATAGTCGGGAATGAACTCGTCGCGGTAGTTGGGCCAGTTGCGAGGGTCGGTGTCGTTTAGGCCCAAATGTATTATGGCAATGTCGGGGGCAAAATCGAGTGCCGCCTTATATTCGGTTTGCTTGATATACGGGCGGTGTCCTTTGTTCAGCAGGGTAGCTCCCGATTTACCAAAATTGCCCACTTCGTAACCATCGCCCAGCAGTTTGCCAAGCTGTGTGGGGTATGATGTCTCGGCAGGGTTGCTGTGCCCGTAACCATATGTGACACTGTTGCCGATGCAGGCAACCTTTATCTTCTCTTGTGCGCCGACTGCAAGCGTAACGGCAAGCAGCAGAGTGAGTAGCAGTGTACGTTTCATTGTCTTGTATTATTGTTTTTGCGAAGATAATACTATTGTGGAAAGAAAAAAATAGCGGGGCTTATGTTTTTCTCAAATTCCGATTCATAAATTTAGAACTCCTTTTTGGTGCGGCATAAGTAAAAAAATGATATATTTGCCCATCGGAAATATAAATTGTAAAACATAAATATATGAAAAGGTTGTTTTTTATTGCCGCTGTGGTATTGCTCCTTGTCTCTTGCGGCAACTCCTACATAGAGGAGTATGAGGCCATTTGCAGCGATGCACAGGAGCAGGTGGAGGCTGCTTCGTCGGTTAAGGAGATATTGAGTATTATGAAGCAGATGAGAAGCGATATAAGGGAACTCAACGAGGAGTACCCCGAGGAGGCCGAAAAGTACAAAGCCCTTAATATGGAAGATGAAGATATAAATAAAATGTATCAGCGTCGTGTGAAAGCTTCTAATGCCGTGAATGCAAAGGCTGCTTCAATGCGCCGCAAAATATTGGATGCCCAAAAGTAAAATATTTGGTCTATAAATAAGCAGCCGGCACTCACGAGTGCCGGCTGCTTATTTATATATGTATGTGGGTGGCGGTTATTCCTCAACGCCATCGTAGAAATGCTTGGCAAAATTCCAGCCAAACACTGCGTAGTAGCGCGAAAGATGCTTGGCGCGCTCAATAAACTCGTTTGTATCCTTCTTCTCGGGTGCGGGGTTGCTCCAACCAATCTCGGCAAGTGCTCCCAAGCGGGGCAGTGCCATATATTGCAGCTGCATAGGGGTGGGGATGTATTCGCACCACAGGTTGCCCTGCACGCCCAGTATGTATTTCTGTTGCTCGGGTGTGAGTTTGTCATAGGGGTTGAGCGAGTAGCTCTTTGCGAGAGGCACGTAACCGCCTATGGCATCGGGCTCGTCTTTGCGGTCCTTGGTCTGGAAATAGTCGAGGTAGCAGAAGTCGTTGGGTGTCATAATGGCATAATTGCCTTTTTGTGCAGCCTTTATACCTCCCGATGCTCCTCGCCACGACATAATGGTGGCGCTTTGGCTCACTCCGCCTTCGAGAATCTCGTCCCAGCCTATGAGCTTGCGGCCGTGCTTGTTCAGGAACTCCTCTATGCGGTGTGTCACGTAAGACTGCAACTCGGCCTCGTTCTTCAAACCATTCTCCTTTATGCGCTGCTGGCACAGGGGGCACACCTTCCACTCGTCGCGGGGTGCTTCGTCGCCACCTATATGTATATATTCGCCGGGGAACAGTTTTATAACCTCGCCCAGTACATCCTCCCAGAATTTGAAGGTGCTCTCTTTGCCTGCACAGGCAATCTGGGGCGATACTCCCCAGTAGGACCAGGTTTTGTAGTTGCCCTCCTCGCCGCGGCAACCAAGCCAGGGGTAGGCGCAGAGCGCTCCCAATGAGTGTCCGGGAATCTCAATCTCGGGAATTATCGTTATGAATCGCTCGGCGGCATATTTTACAATCTCCTTGATATCCTTCTGCGAGTAATATCCGCCGTAAGGTATTCCGTCGAGCCCCTCGTTGTGCCCTGTGGTTGTCTGCTCGCGCAGGCTGCCAATCTCGGTGAGCAAGGGGTATTTCTTTATCTCAATGCGCCAGCCTTGGTCCTCGGTGAGGTGCCAGTGGAAACGGTTCATCTTGTGCATAGCCATAATGTCGATAACCTCCTTCACGGTCTCCACGCTCCAGAAATGACGCGAGCAGTCGAGCATAAATCCGCGGTATGCAAAATGGGGTGCATCCTCTACCTTCATAGCGGGCAGTTTCACTACCTCTAAGTCTATGGGTGTTTCGAATGCCTGCACTGGTACAATCTGCTTCAGCGTCTGCAAAGCATAGAATGCACCGGCGGCACTTTTTGCCTGTATGATGATGTTCTCTGGTGCAATATCCAATATGTAGCCCTCGGCTGCAAGCGAGTTGTTCTTCTTAATGATGATGTTGTTGTCGCCTTTTACGCTTGTGGCTGTCTTTAGTTTCTTGCCAAGCAACTCCTGTGCTATGTGGTTGGCCTCTTTGGTAATGCTTTTTGTATCGCTCTCGCCTAACAGGTTCACTATTTTTGTGTCGGGGGTGAGCTCGAAAAAGCAATTTGCAAGCCCCATTGTGGTTTTTGCGGGCTTGGGCAGGATGCTTGGCGCATCGGCGCTTTGCGCGTTAATGGTTGCCGCAATTATAACGGCAAGCAGTGATAATAGAACTTTCTTCATATTGTTGTATGTTTTGTTTGGTATTTATATGGTAGTTTACACAAAGCTGTCATTTCGACGACCGCACGGGAGGAGAAATCTCTTATTTCACGATGTTTTGAGCTCCCTCGTCGCTTCGCTCTGTCGGGATGACAATATTGTATTTAGTGTAATATCGTATATAACCGCCTTTTGTTTTTTTATAATTTGTTGGCGAAGATACGGATAATCCTCAAAGAAGGCAAAATAAAACCTGTTTTTTGTTTTTTTGTCACTATTTTATATCACTTGTTCTTTTTTTTCTATATATTCGCAAGGTTGAAACTTTTAGCAAAAAAACTTATAACTTAAAACTATAACGATATGCTTAACGAAAAGTATGTAATTGGAATCGACCTTGGTGGTACAAACACCGTAATAGGTCTTGTAGATGCAAAAGGTCACATCCTTGCAAAAGACGACACTACAAAAACACAGGCACACCCCGAAATTGAGGAGTACACCGATACCATTACACGTGTCATCGACAAACTCGCCACTGAGTGCGATGTAAAGGGTAAGATTGAGGGTATAGGTATTGGCGCGCCTATGGCAAATTACTACACCGGCGAGATTGTAAATGCTGCCAACCTTCCCTGGAAGGGTATTGTGCCTCTGGGCTGGCTCATAGAGAGCAAAACAGGAATCCCCACCAAAGTAACCAACGATGCCAACGCAGCAGCCATTGGCGAAATGAAATATGGTGTTGCCCAGGGTATGAAGGATTTTGTCTATATCACACTTGGTACAGGTGTAGGTAGCGGTATTGTTGCCAACGGCCAGCTCATTTACGGCCACGACGGCTTTGCCGGCGAGCTTGGTCACGTTACGGCTCCCGTGCTCGAGGGCCGCACTTGCGGTTGCGGTCGCGTGGATTGTCTGGAGACATACGCATCGGCTACAGGTATCGTGCGCACAGCAAAAAAATGGCTTGTGGAGCGCGACCAGCCCAGCACCCTGCGCAACATCTGCATTAACGAGCTCACATCTAAAATGTTGTTCGATGCAGCCATGGCCGGTGACGAACTTGCCAAGGAAATATTCGAATTCACAGGCCACGTGCTTGGTGATGCCTTCTGCAACTTCATCGCATTCTCGGCTCCCGAGGCCATTGTGCTCTTCGGTGGTCTTGCCAATGCAGGCGACCTCTTGCTCGAGCCCATACGCAAGCGTATGAACGAAAATGTGGTGTTCTTGTGGAAAGACAAAGTGAAGGTTCTTAAATCCTCGCTCCCCGGTGCCGATGCTGCCGTTCTTGGTGCTTCCGCTCTCGGTTGGAAGGAATAACTGTTTTCGCAAATATTGGTTAATTAGGCGGGCCTTGCCCGCCTAATTTTGTGTTGTATTATAAAAAAATTATATATAATATTAAAAAAACGCGTTGCCGTGGCCTCTATTATATAAAAAATCTTATATTTGCCTATGGAAATGTGTTTTTGACAAAATTTATTATAAATCTATATAGCTATGAATGATTTTTTTGACAAAACCAAGCAAATGCTGTGCCTCTCAATGGCAGGCGCAGCGGTAATGCCTTTTGCAGGGTGTAGTGAACAGGTGAAGGAGCAAAAGCCCTTGAATATTCTTTATATTATGTGCGACGACCACTCCTACCAAACAATAAGCGCCTACGACACGACCTACATACAAACCCCGAATATCGACCGCATAGCGGCCGACGGCGTGCGCTTTACAAACAGCTTTGTGGCCAACTCCATAAGCGGCCCTTCGCGTGCCTGTATGCTCACCGGCAAACATAGTTTCACCAACGGTTTCACCGATAACAGTTCTTCGTTCGACGGCAGCCAGCAAACATTCCCCAAACTGTTGCAACAGCAGGGCTACGAAACAGCCGTTATAGGTAAGTGGCACCTCACATCGGACCCCACAGGCTTCAATCATTGGGATATCCTCATAGGACAGGGCGACTACTACAACCCCACGTTTATATGCAATGGCGAGAAGGTGCAGCGCAAGGGCTATGCAACCAATGTTACCACAGACCTTGCCATCGAGTGGCTCTCTTCGCAGCGCGACAAGAACAAACCGTTCTGCCTGCTTCTGCATCACAAGGCGCCCCACCGCACCTGGATGCCCGATACTTGTGACCTCGACCTCTTTACCGATACCAACTTCCCGTTGCCCGAAACCTTCTACGACGACTACAAGGGCCGCCGTGCCGCTTCGGAGCAAAAGATGTCCATCTCCAAGGATATGGATATAATCTACGACCTTAAGATGGCCGACAAGGACAGCACAATACACTCGCGTGCCGACCTCGAGGAGTGGGGCCGCCGTATGTATCGCACTATGGACCCCGAACAAAAGGCTGCCTGGGATGCCCACTATGACAAGGTGATAGCTGCCTTTAAGGCTGCCGGGCTCAAGGGCAAGGAACTCGATGCCTGGAAATTCCAGCAATATATGCGCGACTATCTGCGTGTGATTACTTCGGTAGACAGGAACATAGGCGTGGTGCTCGACTATCTTGAGGCCAACGACCTTATGGACAACACCCTCATCGTCTATACATCAGACCAGGGATTTTATATGGGCGAGCACGGCTGGTTCGACAAGCGCTTTATGTACGAGGAGTCCTTCCGCACTCCGTTGCTTATGCGCCTTCCCGGTGGCGTTAAGGGTGATGTGATACAACTTGTGCAGAATATCGACTATGCGCCCACAATATTGGAGGCTGCCGGTGTTCCCGTGCCCGCCGATATTCAGGGAGAGTCTTTGCTGCCGCTTCTCAAAGGCGAGCAGTGGAACCCCAAACGCGACGCTCTCTACTACCACTATTATGAATATCCCGCCGAGCACGCAGTGCGCCCGCATTACGGTGTGCGCACCGAGCAGTACAAACTCATCCATTTCTATGGCGATAATTACAGCGAGTGGGAACTCTTCGACCTTGCTGCAGACAAGAACGAATTGAACAATATTTACGGTCAAGCCGGCACAGAACAGCTTACCGACAGCCTTAAAGCAAAATTGCGCAACCTGCAGATAATGTATGGCGAGCAGCAATTCATACAAGAATAAAACGTAATGAAGAGTAACAAGAGGAACAATCTGAACCTCGTCGATGTTGCAAAGATGAGGCGCGCACCGGCCTTCGGCACAATGGTAAAGCCGATAGGCTCGGCGTGCAACCTCGACTGCAACTATTGTTACTACCGCGACAAGGCCGACATATACAACGGCTCTATGCCCAAGATGAGCGACGAACTGCTCGAAACATACATACGCCAGTACATAGAGGGCGCATCGCAGCAGAATATAAGTTTCTGCTGGCACGGTGGCGAGCCGCTTATGGCAGGTCTTTCCTTCTTTGAGAAGGCTATGGAGCTGCAAAAGAAATATGCCGGCGACAAAACCATAGAGAACACCTTGCAGACAAACGGCATACTTGTGAACGAGGATTGGTGCCGCTTTTTTGCCGACAACAATTTCCTTGTGGGCCTCTCGCTCGACGGCCCCGAGGATATACACGATGCCTTCCGTCGCGACTGCGGCGGCGCTCCCACCTTCTCCCGCGTGATGAAGGCGGCCGAGCAGTTTGCGCAGCGCGGTGTGGAGTTCAACCTCCTTTCCACAGTGAACAAGCGCAGCGAGGGGCGTGGGGCCGAGGTGTATAAGTTCCTCCGCTCCATAAACCACTTTATGCAGTTCCTGCCCGTGGTGGAATATGTGAAATTGCGCCCGGGGCGCAGGCCGCTCATAGTTTCGCCCGATGAGGAGGATGCCGTTGAGGCTCCCTGGTCGGTGTCGGCGTGCGGTTATGGGCAATTTATGTGCGATGTGTTCGACGAATGGATTAAACGCGATGTGGGCAGCTACTTTGTGCAGCTGTTCGACATTACACTCTCCAACTGGTACGGTGTGCCACCATCCCTTTGTGCCTTTTGCGATGTGTGTGGCGACGGTCTTGTGGTGGAGCACAACGGCGATGTATATTCGTGCGACCACTTTGTCTATCCCGAATACCGCCTGGGCAACATCACCGAGAAACCTTTGGTGGATATGTACAGGAGCGAGGAGCAGCAGGCATTCGGCCGCGACAAACGCGAGGCACTGCCTATGGAGTGCAAGCGTTGCAACTACTATTTCCTGTGCAAGGGCGAGTGCCCCAAGCATCGCTTCGGCTATGCAAAGAACGGCGAACCATATATGAATGTGCTGTGCGAGGGTTACAAAATGTTTTTCAAACACAGCGACTCGGCAATGCGTTATATGAAGACGATGCTCGACAAGGGAGAGTCGCCGGCACTTGTGATGAACCGCGAAAAATAAAAGAATAAGATATATATAATGTATAACTAACTAAAAAAAGATAATATGAACCCAAAATTTGTACTTCCAAAGATAGGCGAGCTGCCTGTCTCCGCATCGCTCGAGAGTATATGCAAATTCGAGAAGGTGCCCACCCTCATATCCCCCACAGCAGCCGAGGGCGCGCAGCGCGCCGCCGAGATGGTGGTTAAGGCAATAAACAACCACAAGGTCGATGGCCTTTTTGTGCTTGGCCTTTCCACTGGCCGCACTCCGTTGGGCCTCTACACCGAACTGGTCAACCGCTACAAGGCGGGTGAAGTGAGTTTCAAGAACGTAGAGGTTTACAGCCTCGACGAGTTCTATCCTATGACTCCCGAAAATCCCCAGAGCCGCAACCACCGCGTGTACGAGGATTTCCTCAAGTATGTAGATATAGATCCCAAGAATGTACATTTCCCCGACGGCACAGTACCTCGCGAGCAGGTGAATGAGTATTGCAATAAGTATGAGCAGATGGTGCGTGGCAAGGTTGATTTGATGATTATGGGCGTGGGCGAGTTTGGCCAGGTAGGTTTCAACGAGCCCGGTACATATTCAAAATCCACAACCCGCCTTGTGCAGCTGAGCTACAACTCGCGCCGCACACAGAACAAGTTCTTCTCGAACCCCAACGATGTGCCCAAGACCGCAATCACTATGGGTATGGACACCATAATGAGCGCCAAGAAGGTGGTGCTTATGATGTGGGGTGAAGAGAAAACCACCATAGCCAAAGAACTTATCGAGGGCAGCGTGTCCGAGAACTATCCCGCAACATACTTGCAGGAGCACCGCAATATACAGGTGGTGATAGACGAGGCCGCAGCACAGGAACTTACCCGTGTAAAGGAGCCCTGGCTCATAGCACCCCCCACAGAGTGGACACCCAAACTCATACGCAAGGCTGTTATCTGGCTATGCCAGGTGGTTGACAAGCCCATTCTTAAATTAACCTATCAGGATTATATCAAAAACTCATTGTCCGACCTCCTTGAGCGCGTCGATACATACGACCAGATAAACATCAGGGTGTTCAACGAGTTGCAACATATAATTTCGGGCTGGCCCGGTGGCAAGCCCAATGCCGACGACAGCACCCGCCCCGTGCCCTCCACACCCTTCCCCAAGCGTGTGATAATATTCTCGCCGCACCCCGACGATGATGTTATCTCAATGGGTGGCACCTTCAACCGCCTCATAGAGCAGGGGCACGACGTACACGTGGCATACCAGACATCGGGTAACGTAGCCGTTTACGACGATGTGGTGTTGCAGAACATCGACACCGCCCGCGAGATGGGCTTTGGCGACAAGTTCGACGAGATACGCGAAATCATTGCCAACAAAAAGCCCGGCGAGCCTGAGCCGCGCGCTCTGCTCAACCTCAAGGGTGCCATCCGCCGTGCCGAGGCACGCGCTGCCTGCCGCTCCATAGGTCTCGACGACCGCACAAACGCTCACTTCCTTAACCTCCCCTTCTACGAGACGGGTGGCATAAAGAAAGGGCAGTTGAGCGACGACGACATTGAGATTGTAAAGGCTCTTATGCGCCAGGTGAAGCCTCACCAGATTTACGCCGCAGGCGACCTCACCGATCCTCACGGCACACATCGTGTATGTATAGAGGCAGTTTTGCGTGCCTGGGAAGAGGTAAAAGACGAGGATTGGGCCAAGGAGTGCCACATATGGCTCTACCGCGGTGCTTGGCAGGAGTGGGATTTGGCTGTTGCCGATATGGCTGTGCCACTCAGCCCCGAGGAGATGATACGCAAGCGCCACGCCATCTTCCGCCACTTGTCGCAGAAGGATATTGTTCCCTTCCCCGGCGAGGATGCACGCGAGTTCTGGCAACGTGCCGAGGATCGTATGCAGGGCACCGCACAGTTGTTCGATAAAATCGGTCTGGCCGAGTATCAGGCAATAGAGGTGTTTGTCAAGCTGCTGTAAAGCTTTGATAATATTAAACAGGTAAAAGCAGGGCCGTGGCCCTGCTTTTATTGTATATACCTATATTAAAAAAAATAATGTGTTACAAGTTGTATATATATCATAAAAAGTACTATATATGCTTAAAAAGTGAGTAATAAATTTACTTAATATATTATAATTTATATATTTGTACCTTGGAGTAGTTTGCCTTTGCAATTGTTCCAAGCAGAAAGAGATATAAACGATAAAACTTAGAACTAACCATTAAAATTTAATTTATGAAAAGAAATTTACTTATGTTGCTGGCCCTTGTGTGCACCGTGTGTGTGGGGGCCGATGAGCCATTGTCTTTTCCCACCGCCAGCACCGAGGGCGACGAACACTGGTATCAGTTGACATCGCTTCGTTCGGCCGACCGCTACTTTGCTCCCGAGGGCGAAGGTAACGTAGGCGTGGTGGGCTCGCTCACCGAGGGCCAATATGCAAGCTCTATGTGGAAATTCGTGAGCCGTGGCGATAATACATTCGACATCGTCAACCGCGAGTACAATACCTATTTGAACCCCGTGGTCAATTACAACGAACAGGTGTATGTTGCCACCACGCGCCCCTCAAAAGGATGGACCGTGAGCAATGCCAACACAACCGACTATTATATCATATCTTCGGGCGAGGTGCAGCTGAACCAGACAGGCTCGCCCCAGAACTATGCTGTTTATAACTGGAGTGCAAGCGCTAATAAGGGAAATGACCGTGCCGACGAGGGTTGCCAACTGAAGATAACCGTGGCACCCGAGCCCGCCGAGCGCCCATCGGTCCCCGCCACTATCGAGTATGTGGTTGACAAGGCCAACGGTAACCTCTACCGCGGTACATCGGCCAACCAGGCGTGGAACAGCGCGTGGAAGAGCAATGTCACTCCGCAACTGCAATTCTCTTGCGGTGCCAACAATATGAACTGGCAGGACAACAATGTGCAGATGATGACCGGCTCGGCCGCAGCATCAACCTACACCCTCACACCCCCTGCGGGCTATGTGATAGAGGAGTACAGCTTCACATTTGCCAACAACGGGCACAGCACAGGCCTTTCACTCACAACGAGCGACGGCAAATCCTACACCACAAGCACCACGGCAAAAACTCTGAGTGCAACCAAACAGAAACTCTCAAGTGTGTCATTCGCACTGTCCGGTGCCAACGGCAATGGCGTTGTACTCACCGATTTTACCGTTAAGGTAAAGCAAGACAAGCAGGAGAAACCCCAAGTGAGCACCGAGGAGAACCAATATTGGTACTACATTACAAGTGCAGCCACAAATACCTATTGCAAAGACAAGGTAATCTACTACGACCGCGAAACGGAGCGTATGCGATTTGGTGACAAATCCTTCAGTGCCGACCGCATCTGGAGCTTCTGGGAAAAAGACGGCAAACTTGCCATCAAGAATTATCGCGGAGAGTACATTGGTACTGCAGGCGGTGGTACAGGCGGAAGCACAGCGTTTGGCATTGCAACAGGTGCCAACCACGTATACACCATACAAAGTGCATATGACTACTTTATAATAAAAGACACAGGCGTGGAGTTGCACGCACAGGAGTCGGGCCAGCTTATTGTGCGCTGGGGCTCGGCGGCAGGCAATGCCTCGCTGTGGAGATTCGACGAGGTGGATGTGAGCTCTCCCGAAGCCCTGGTATCCAATACCATAGTTTCACAGGGCAAGGTGAGCACCGGTATCGGTAACGTGGATCAGCCCATCTTGCGCTCAATCATCCGCGTGAGCGGTCTCACCGGCAGTTGCGATTTCCAGGGTGTCAAGGGCAAGTTCATAGGTACCAACAGCGCCGATGTTGCCAACGTGAAGGCCTATTTTGCTACAAACTCACGCGAGTTGTTCATAGATGCCGAGAACAAGATGACGTGGCGCGAACAGAACGGTGAGCAGTATGGCGAAACTGTGAGTCTCGCAAGCGACGGCACATTCACCATAACAGGTAGCAAGGAACTACACCCCGGCGACCACTACCTGTGGATAACATACGACATTGCGACCGATGCCACAGAGGGTAACACCGTTGATGCACAAATCTTGGGCTACACCGTTGATGGCAACGAGATGGAAGAGGCAATAGGCAACCCCGCACACGAGGTTACAATATTCCTTTCCGAGGGTGCCGTGCTTATGCCTATGGACAAGGGCTCGCTCTACTACCGTATTCCCGCAATAACCGTTACACGCGACGGCAAACGCCTTGTAACCCTTACCGACGATCGCAAGGGCCACAATGCCGACCTTCCCGCACACTGCTACCTTGTGGCACAGTACTCCGAGGACTTTGGTAGAACCTGGAGCGACCCCGTAACCGTAGCAGGTACAGCTACCACCGGCGGCGACTATGGCCACGGCGATGCTTCAATCGTCACCAATCGCGACAATGGCGAGATAGTGGGCATTATGACCAGTGCCGGCACATATGGTCACGGCTTCTTTGCAGGAACAGCAGCCGAGCCTCCCCGTTGGAAAACCATTACCAGCCGCGACGGCGGTCTCACCTGGGAGGCACCCGTGGACCACACTGACGACCTCTTTGGTGCCAACTGCTCGAACCCCGATACCAAAACCTGGAAGAGCGGCTTCTCGGGCTCGGGTGCAGCATTGCAGAAACGCGATGGCACACTCGTGTCGAGTTTTGTGAACCGCGAGGCCGACAACAGCCAGAACTTCTACTTCTTTATGAGTGACGATGGTGGCAAGAGCTGGTATGTGAGCGGCACAAGCGGCACCAAGAGCGCTGATGAGCCCAAGTCTCTCGAGCGCAATAACGGCGACCTCGCCATCAGCGTGCGTGCAAGCGGCTTCAACTACTACAACTACACATCGGACAACGGTGCCACCTGGCACAAACCCTCGCAGACACGCTTCACCAGCGGCATAAGCGGCAACGCCTGCGACGGCGAGTATATGGTATGGTGCTCCACTTTGGAGGGCAACCCCTGGAACATTGCATTGCAGACACTGCCCAACAGCGGCAGCCGTCAAAATGTGAGCATCGCTCTCTCTACCGACGAAGGTGCCACATTCGGCAGCCCCAAAACAATATGCCCCCGTGGTTCGGCCTACAGTGCAGCAGTTGTTCTGCCCGATGGCACCCTTGGTGTATATTACGAGGAGAACGGCCTCTTCGGCGGCTACACAATGCGTTTTGTGCGCTTCTCGCTCGACTGGGCAAGCAACGGCAAATACAAGTTCACCGATGAGGCTCCCTTCAAGCCGATTAAATCTACTGCCGACACCACAGGCGTGGATAGCATCGAGGCAGAGGGCGCATCGGCTGGCGATAGTCGCATCTACGACATCTTCGGCCGTCCCGTGGAGAACCCCACTAAAGGTATGTATATCATCAACGGCAAGAAGGTGGTGTATTAAGCACAAGCGAAATAGATTTTTACAAGTCAACTAAATATAATAAAATATGATAAGAAAAATTTTTATGTTAGCTGTCGCTCTATTGACAACAGCTATCTCATTTGCCGACGGGCCGTTCCGCAATCACAGGTACGATGCCTTTAAGGTGCTGCCCGTAAATTCGGAGCAGATAGTGTTCATTGGTAACAGTATTACCAATATGCACGAATGGTGGGAGGCCTTTGGCAACCACAACGTAGTAAACCGAGGCGTTTCGGGCGCAATTACCGATGAAGCTCTTGCCAACATCGAGGCTATTGCTGCCGGAAAGCCCAAGAAGGTGTTCATTATGCTCGGAACAAACGACTTGGGAACATCGGGTATAAACACAACCGAACATGTTCTGCAGAATGTGTCGCTCATTGTGGACCGTTTCAAGCAGACATCGCCCAACACTGAAATTTATGTACAAAGCATACTGCCCAGTGCAAGCGGCATACGCACTTTGGAGGCCGAGCAGGCTGCCAATGTGGCATTGGAAACAATGTGTACCGAAAAGGGTGCAACATATATCGACCTTTGGGATGATATGATGGGCATTACAAGTAATGCTTTGTCATATGATAATCTGCACCTTACATCCGACGGGTACAAAATCTGGTGCGACATTATTGCCCCCTATGTAATGGACGATGATAATGCTACATCGGTTTATGGTACAGAGGCTCAAGCCAACGGCGGCTTGGGCGGTGCCAACGGAATGCGCGCAACGGTGTTCAGCAAGTTGCCCGTGAACAGTGATGACATTCTCATCATAGGTGACGAGATGGTTAACGGCGGCGAGTGGCACGAACTGCTCAAAAGTAACAAGATAAAGAACCGTGGAACCACTTGGGGTTATCCCGGCCCATCGCTTGCCGATATGCTGAAGATGGTAGATGCCATATTTGCCGGCAGCGGCAAACCCGCACAGGTGTTCTTGTATGCAGGCGTGAGCGATGTGAACGGCAGCACAGCTCTTGAAACCGTTCTTGCAAGCTACAAGAGTGTTGTTACTAAGATACAGGGATATTCTCCCAATACAAAGATTACTCTTATGAGCCTGCAGCCCACATCAACTGCAGCTACAAACACCGGCCGCGTTGCGCCGTTCAACGAGTTGTTGCAGCAGTATGCAGCCGAGAGCACAACCGACAATATTGAATATCTCGACATTTATACCGATTTTGTGAGCAACAATGTTGCCAACACTGCATATTTCACCGGCAACTACCTCTACGGTAAAGGTTATGTAAAGGTGGCGCAGAAGATTGCGGCAGCAATTAACGATGCAAGCATCACCGCAATCACCGACGACGAGGCCAACAGCCTTTACACCCGTTTCACCAACCGCACAGCACTTGGCACAGCCATTGTTAAGGCAGCAAGCCTGCCCGAAGGCAACGAGGTGGGCGAATACACCACTGCCAACCTTGCGGCTGTAAAGGAGAAGATTGCAGCAGCATATGCAGCACTTGCTGCATCTACAACGCCAAGCGATGTATTTACCACAGAGGCAACAAACCTCTCAACTGCAACAACAGAATTGTTGCCAAAAATAAATATGCCGGCAACCAGCGATGTAAATACCGCATCGTGGTATCAGCTCTACACTCCTAACCGCGAAAATCGTTACCTTGCAAGTAATGGAGCCGGTGAAGGTGCAATAGGTATGACTGCCAACGCCTATGCTCGCACAATGTGGAAATTCGTTACCCGCGAAGATGGCAAGCTCGACATTATCAACCGCAACGACAATTCATACCTTGCCCCCACTGCTGCATACAACAACCAAATTTCCACAAGCACAGAACAGCCCGAAAATGGTTGGGAATTAAGCTACTCAAATACCGCAGGACTGTTCATCGTTCATAGCGGAACTGTGCAGCTGAACCAAACAGGCAGTGCACAAAGCTACAAGATTTACAATTGGAGTAGTGGGCAATCGGGTACCGACCGTGCCGATACAGGTTGCCAGTACAAGATTGCACTCTACACCGGTGAGCCCGAGGTGGAACCCGTTGTTCCCACCGACGATAACTTCCAAAATGTTATAACCGACCTTAACAGCCTCACTGAAGGCTGGTACAAAATGCGTGTTGTAACAGGTTCCGATGCTACTATGCAAGGCTATATAACCGCAGGCAACAACAATGTTTTGAATGCAAACACAGCATATCGCCAGAACGCAAGCAACTTCTATCCCTTGAAGATAGGTGCTTACAACGCAGAAAAACCCGCAACCGCTTGGTTGAAAGTGAAGAAGATTGGCAACAAATATCTTATTCAGGCAATAAGCGGCTTAGGCATATTGGAACCCTGTACCGCTACACGCTCGTTGGAAAGCGGTAATACCACTCTCACTATGAGTTACGGCGGCTTTACTACCGTTGATAAGTGGAGTTACTACAACCCCGGAGCAAACACCGAGCAACCATATGTGGGCAAGGCATCAAGTTCTAACCATAAATATGCTTTTGCTCCCGTGAGCGCGAGCGAGCTTGCTGCATACGATATATACACCGTTTCTATCAGCGGTGTGGAGAATGCGGCAGAAATTGGCAGCGATCCCTCTGTTACATACACAGGCAGCGCGGCCATTGGCGGTATTTCAAAAGTGTTCAATAACGGATACTTCTTCTTCCCCGCAGGCACTGTTCCTGTGGCAAGCGACTTCACCGTTCCCACAGGGCTGAAGATGACTGTTGATACAAGCAACAAGCGACTCATTGTTGCAGTGCCCACTGAACTTGAACCTATAGTAACCGTCGATGCCCTCACCTTTGCAACATATCCCTATGAGTTGAGAAAGAGCGATGCCAAGAAACTGATGGCAACCACCGACGTTACCATTGCAATGGAGGTTACAATGCCCGCAGCGTTCAGCGGCCGCCACGCATTCATCAGCGCAGGTGATCCCACACAGGCAGCGGTATCTACCGCCACTAAAGACAATTCTCCCTATTTTGCCTATGGCCATTATGGTGCAAATACAGCATACCTGGCATCGTCAAAAGACGGCGACCGCTTTACCACAAGAACGGCATCACTCACAACAAACACCGTGAGCAAGGTGGTTATTGTTGTGGACCAAACAAACAACAATTACAAAGTATATGTCGATGGCACACTTCATCAGGAGCAGGCATTCCCCGTAGCTGGCTACGTTCTGCAAACATTCAATAAACTTGCCGATAACGCGAATGCGAAAATATACATTGGTGGTGGTGTAACAAGCGACAATAGCAGTTTCGAGGTATTCCAGGGCAAGATACACACTGTGCAGTTCTTCGATAAAGCATTGACTACCGACGAGATAGCGTCTATCGAGTACCCTGCAAGCAAATACTTCTTTGCTGCCAACACCAAGCAGAGCGACGGTACATACATCGACCGTTACCTCTATGTAAATGGCAGCAATCTTGCCAATGCCGAAGGCTATGAACTCGATAATGCCAACTACGAGTGGTCGCTCATACTCAACGGCAACGATGCCTATTACCTGAAGAACGGCAGCGGCAAGTATCTCTCATACGCAAGCGCAAGCCTTAAGGTTGCCGACAGCGAGTACAGTTTCCAGTTCAAGAACGATGCGGTACACACAGGTGTGGGCGCAATGTCGCTCTACAACCCCACATCCTCAGGCGGTAAATATATGGTTATGGCCGCTACCGGTGCAAGCTTCAACCAGACAAGCAGTGCAATAAACAACGGCACTTGGAGCTCCGATTACATACTCACTTCGGTTGCCAAGGCATCTATCGGTTATCCCGCCCTCACGGTTGCCATAAACGAAGCAACCAATCTCTTGGGCAGAACAACCGAAGGCACTTACCCCGGCTGCTTCACCACCGTGAGCCGTACAGCATTGCAAGATGCTATAGCGGCTGCCGATGCAAAGAATGCTACCGATGACCTCACCGACGACGAGGTAACAGCTGCTGTAACAGCTCTTGAAACCGCCATTGCCACTTACGAGGCAGTCCGTTGCGAGGTACAATACTCAACCGCAGAGAACCCCGTATGGTACTACATACTGTCGGCTGCAACCAACGATTACTGCACAGGCAAGGCAATGAAGAGGAATGCAAGCGGCCCGCTCACATTCGGCACAAAACAGCTCGATCCCAATATGGTGTGGCGTTTCGAGAAGGATAGCAACGGCAAGGTTGCCATCTGCAACTATGCCGGCGGTTATATATCAAAGTCGCAGGAGAAAGGTAATGCCGCAGCAGGTATTACCGAAACCGCTGCATACAACTACACCATAACCGCTTGGAGCGGAACCTCGCTTGGCAACAAGGGCTTCACTATCCAATCGGATGCAAGCAGCAACCCGCTGCACGCACAAAATGCAAATTCAATCATTGTTACTTGGGCGGCAGCCGACAACGGCGCATCGCTCTGGTCTTTCGAGCCTCTCGCAGCCGAGGATATTGCTTCAACTGCGCAGCTCTCTTCTACAACCGTACAGCTTGGCCTCACCGCCACAGGTATCGGCAACGAGAAAGAGCCCTTGCTACGCATTGGTATGACTGTTACAGGCCTTAATGGTTCTGCAACACTACAGAACATCAAGGGTACAATCACCAACAGCAGCGCAGTGGAGAAACTCTATATCTATTCTGTAGCCGATATTTATGAATATCGCAAGGATAGAACGGATGCCGTTCTTATGGGCGAGGCAACACCCGCTGCTGACGGCTCGTTCGATATCGCATTTACCGAGGCACAGGTATTGCCTTTGGGCAACTCACCCTATTATTGGCTGGTAGCCGACATAAGCGAGGAGGCAACAGAGGGCACCGTAATCGATGCAGCAATCACAAGCTACACCATTAACGATGGAACCGTTCTTGAAAGTGCAGGCAACCCCGCAAACAGCACCACGGTATTCCTCACAACAAGTACAGTTGAGTATTGCAATACATACAATTCACGCTACTACCGCATTCCCGCCATTGCAACAGCAATGAACGGCTGGTTGGTTGCCGTTACCGACAAGCGCTTCGGCAGCATAGGCGACCTCCCCAACAATATTGATGTGGTTGCCCGCGTGAGCAAGGACAACGGAAAGACCTGGACCGATCCCGTTACCATTGCTGGCACAGCAGAGCTCGGTGGCGATTACGGTCACGGCGATCCCGCAATTGTTACCGACCGCATCACAGGCGACATCATCGTTCTTGTAACATCGAAGAATGGCTTCTACTCGGGAACACCCGATGATCCCACCCGCCTCAAATGCATCATAAGCCACGACAACGGTCTCACTTGGGATGCTCCCGTTGATATTACCGACCAAATTTATGGCAGCGGATGCAGCGACGAGGTGCGCAAGGGTTGGTATTCAATGTTCTTCAGTTCGGGTGCCGCCCTGCAAACAAGCAAGGGAACGCTTATGTGCGTAGCGCCTGTGGCAACAACAAGCAATTTCAGCCACTCGCTGTTCGAGGCGCATATTATGCGTTCCGAGGACCACGGAAAAACCTGGACCTGCAATGCCGTGCCTGCACTCACCGATGCCGACGAGTCGAAGATTGTGGAACTCAATGACGGCCGTTTGCTCGTTAAGTCGCGCAAGCAGGGTGGTGGTAATGTATATTATGCAATATCTGATGACGATGGCAAAACGTGGACTCCCCGCGCACAGTTCGACGGAGTTTACGACCCCGGTTGCAACGGCGATATCATACGCCTTACATCAACAGGCAAGGACGAGGGCGCAAACCGTCTGCTCCTTTCTGTACCCGATGCTACCTCACGCAAAAACGTAACAGTATATTTGAGTACCGACGAGGCTGAAACGTGGCCCGTAAAGAAGAGCATTTGTCCCGGTGGCTCGGCCTATTCTACTATGACCGTGCTCGAAGATGGAACAATCGGTATGTACCTCGAGGAAGATGCTCTTGAGGGCGGTTACCAGATGCGTTATGTACGCTTCTCGCTTGACTGGCTCACGGGCGGAGGCGACAAAGTGGACAGTGATAAGTTCAATGCTGCCCGTGTGAAAGAGGCACAAACTCTTGCAGGCAAGCTCCCCGAAATTGCTGCTGAAGTTAATGCAGGCTCCGAGGGTGCTGCCATAGGTAGCTATGTGACAAAATACAACACCACTGCCGATGTGGAGGAAGCATTGGCACAGGCTGCAACATCGGCCAATCTGCAAACAATACAAGATGCCCTTACCGCCTATATGCAAACATATTCAGTTCAGCCGGTATTGCCAACAGGTGGAAAATTCTATACCATAAACAATAATGGCAACTATATCCAAGGCGCAACAACAAGCGATGGCAAGATAGCAATGAGCAGGGCAGCTGCAATTTTCTATCTCGATGGAAATCATCTGCTCTCATACAGCAACGGCCGGTACATAGGCCTTAATTCAAGCGATTGGGCTTTTGAGGCTGTTGGTTCCGGCGATATTTCGGAAATCACGTTTGCAGTAAGCGCAAATGCAGGAGAATGTAATATAAAATCGGCCGACCGCTGGTTGCACAGCAGCGACACATACGTGAATCGTTGCACAAACAATACCTGTGGCGCAGCGCATAACTGGGTAATTACCGAAGTAACCGCTCTCCCCGTAACAATAGGCGCTGCAGGCTACTCTACACTGTTTGCTCCCGTGGCACTGGAGATACCCGATGGCATTACAGCATACTACGCCGTAGTTAATGGCGAGTACATAAACCTATACGAGTTCGAGGGTACAATACCCGCCAACCAAGCCGCCATTCTAAAAGGCGCACAGGGAACATATGACTTTGCTCTTGCTGCCGAGGCTGCTCCTGTGAGCGACAATGCGCTGCTGGGCACATTGGAGACTATAGCGGCAAGCACCGTGGCATCCCCCTATACATTGCAGACAAACAGAGACGATGAGGGTAATGTAACAGGTGTTGTAATGCGCAGATATACAG